>DATAFZ010000044.1:0-27628 GCA_036257225.1 Candidatus Limnocylindrales bacterium
GGGATAGTCGCGGAATGACGCCACGAGGTCCGCCCAGGGACGGAACGCGCCGGTCCTGATCGGTGGCTTCGCCAGGTGGTCGACGACGAAGCGGACGTCGGGGTGTGCACCGACGAGGGCACGTGAGGCCGGCAGCTCACGCGACCGGACGAGAAGGTCGTAGACGAGCCCCGCCCGACCAACGGCGGCGATGCCACGACGGACGTCGTCGCGCAGCAGCCAGTCCGGATCGGGCTCGTCGTGAACCTGATGTCGGATGCCGACCAGGCGATCGCCGCCGGCGCCGTCGCGCAGCCCCGCGATCGCGTCTTCCACGGCCGGGTCGGTCAGATCGACCCAGCCCACGACACCCCGGATGAAGGGGACCGCAGCCGCGGTCGCGAGGAACTCGCGCGTCTCGTCGAGGCTCGACCGGGTCTGGACGAGGATGCTGGCGTCGACGCCGGCGGACGCGAGGAGCGGCGCCAGGTCATCCGGTTCGAAAGGACGCCGGATGACCGCCAGGTCGTCGGTCAACCACGGGTAGTCGGCACGTCCGGGGTCCCAGAAGTGGTGGTGGGAATCGACGATCACGGGGCACCATCCGGGAGCTCCTGGGGGACCGGCGCCGCGGGCGCCAGCAGGCCCTCGCCGCGCAGATCCGCCCAAAGGGCGGCAGGGATCAGACGTCGCATGGCAGCCGGATATTCCTCCAAGTGGTCGATGCGGCGGACTCCGGCGATCAGCGAGGCGACCGCCGGGTGCGCCAGGGGGAACTGGATCGCCGCCGCTCGCAGCGGGACGCCGTGACGCTCGCACACCGCCGCGATGCGGCGGGCCCTGTCGACGACCTCGGGTGGCGCGGGCCGGTAGTCGAAACGGCTATCCGGCCGCGGATCGGCGAGCACCCCGCTGTTCATCACTCCGCCCAGCAGCAGGCCGATCCCGCGCTCGACGCAGAGCGGCAGCAGGTCCGCCAGAGCGGTCTGGTCAAGGAGGGTGTAGCGGTTGGCCAGGAGGAAGACATCGAAGTCGCCCTCCCGGGCGAAGCGCGCCAGCATCGCCGACTGGTTCATGCCGGTTCCGATGGCGCGGACGGTCCGCTCGTCACGCAGCCGCGCGAGTGCGGGCCAAGCCTCGCCGATCGCTTGCTCCCAGTGATCGTCGGGATCGTGGATCAGGGCGATGTCGATGCGGTCCAGACCGAGGCGATCGAGGCTCTCCTCGAGCGAGCGACGCACGCCTTCCGCGGAATAGTCGAAGACGAGCCTGACGGCGTCGGTGCGGGCGTAGAACGCGTCGTCCCGGCCCGCCAGCGACTGGGCGTCGATATCGGCGCCGGCCGGGATGGCGTCGGCATGGCGGACGAGCCGCCCGACCTTCGTCGAGAGGACGAACTCGTCGCGCGGGCGAGTCGCGAGCGCCCGACCCACCCGACGCTCGGCCGCGCCGTAGCCATACAGCGGCGCCACATCGAACGTCCGGATCCCAAGCTCCCAGGCGCGATCCACCAGGGCCACCGCGTCATCATCCGAGACTGCCTCGAACAGGCCACCGATCGAAGCGCCGCCCAGGCCGAGGCGCGTGAGCGAGAGCCCGGTGTGGCCCAGCGGTGTCCGCTCGGTCGGCTCGAAGGGCAACGTGTTCCTCCCGGTTGACGACGCGCGTGAGGCTATCGTACTGTTCAGTCCTCGGTCCGTCGGACAGAATACTGAACAATTGGGAGTCCGAGTGCGCCTGATCTCGTCCCGAACCGACACCGGTGCGACGCTGGGCGTGGTCGTCGGCGACCGCTGGCTCCCAGCGTCGGACGTGATCGACGGCGGTCCGAGGACCATGGCCGAGCTGATCGCCGGAGGCACGACGAGCCTGGTGGTCCTCCGCGACGGTATCGATGGCGCCGGCATCCCCGAGCGCGGCCATCGCCTGGCGGATGCGGACCTCCTTGCGCCCGTCACGCGGCCCGGGAAGATCGTCGCGATCGGTCGGAACTATCGCGAGCATGCGACCGAAGAGGGGGTCGAACCGCCTCCCGCACCGCTGATCTTCGCCAAATGGCCGAGTTCCCTCGTCGGCCACGGGGCGGAGGTGTGCTGGGACCCCGACCTGAGCGAGCAGGTCGACTATGAGGCCGAGCTGGCGGTTGTGATCGGGCGGACAGCACGGCACGTGAGCGTCGATCACGCCCTCGACCACGTGCTCGGCTACACGTGCCTGAACGACGTCTCGGCCCGCGACCTGCAGTTCGGGGACGGCCAGTGGATCCGGGGCAAGTCGCTCGACACCTTCTGCCCGATGGGACCCGCGCTCGTAACGGCCGACGAGGTCGGAGACCCGCAGGACCTTGCCATCCGCTGCTCGGTCGGCGACGAACTGGTGCAGGACGCTAGGACGTCGGCGATGTACTTCTCCGTCGCAGAGATCATCAGCTACTGTTCGCGCTCATTCACGCTCGAGCCCGGCGACGTCATCGCAACCGGGACGCCCGGCGGAGTCGGCGTCTTCCGTGATCCGCCGCGGTTCCTGGGCGACGGCGATCGGATCACGGTCGAGATCGAGCGGATCGGGCGACTGGAGAACACCTGCCGATCCCAGCGTGTTCGGGCCGTCGCATGAGCGACCAGCGGTTCCTCGTCACCGGCGCGCTCGGCTGCATCGGTGCGTGGACGGTGCGCCAGCTCATCCGCGAGCGTGTGCCAGTGGTCGGGTTCGACATCGGGAGCGACTCGCGCCGCCTGGCGCTCGTCCTCTCGCCGGAGGAGATCGACCGGGTCAGGCTGGTCCGCGGCGACATCACCGACCTTCCGGCGCTCGAAGCGGTGATCGCCGAGCACGGCATCACCAACGTCATCCACCTGGCCGCTCTTCAGGTGCCGTTCTGCCGTGCCGATCCGCCGCTCGGGGCGCGGGTCAATGTCGTCGGCACGGTCAACGTCTTCGAGGCGGTCCGCCGGCGCGTCGACGGTGGCGATGCGATGGCGCCGGTCGTCTACACGGGCTCGATCGGGATGTACTCCCCATCGGACGTGGACGCGGTGACGGGCCAGCTCCGCGAGGACGCCGAGCCGCATCCGGCCACTCACTATGGCGTGTACAAGTTCGCCAACGAGGGGACGGCTCGCGTCTACTGGGCCGACTCCGGTGTTCCGAGCGTGGGATTGCGGCCGATGACGGTGTACGGGGCCGGGCGGGACCAAGGCATGACAAGCAGCCCGACCGTGGCGATCGCGGCGGCCGTGCTTGGCCTGCCGTACCGCATCACGTTCGGCGGCAGCACGCTGTTCCAGTACGCCGAGGACGTCGCCAAGACGCTGATCATGGCCAGCCGCGCCGCGCCGGCCGGTCCGCGCGTGTTCAACCTGGGCGGGAGCGCCGTGGAGATCGATGCGTGGATCGACGCGATCGGCGAGGTCGTCCCGGACGCCCGGCGCCTCCTCACGTTCGAGCCCGCCCCGCTGCCTTTTCCGGCCGATATCGAGCACGCCCGGCTCGCCGAGCTCGGCGACGTCCCGGTGACGTCGTATCGGGACGCCATCGCCGCCACGGCTCGCATCTTCCATGACCTGGCGAGCGAGGGACGCCTTCACGCCAGCGACCACGGGATCCCTGCCGGGGCTGCCGCGGCGTCCGTTGCTCCGTCATAGGCTGATCATCCACTCTTGCCCGTCTACGCAGATCCTGTCGACGGCCTCGCCGTCCCGGCCGATCTCCTCCAGGCTTGGACGGCGAGGCTAGTCGAGGCGGCGGGCACGCCCCCGGATATCGCCGCGGATGTCGCCGAGGTCCTGGTGGCCTCCGACCGGCGCGGGATCGCCTCGCACGGCACCGCCCGCCTTCCGAACTACCTCGGCCTGATCGAGGCCGGCGTCATGGACCCCGCCGGTCGGCCGGTCGTCCATGGCGGAAGGCCGGCGCTGCGGCGGTTCGATGGGCGGAACGGCTGGGGGCATCACGCCGGCCGGGTCGCGATGGATGCGGCGATCGACGGGGCGCGGTCGCTGGGCATTTCGATGGCCGTCGTGCACGGCTCCAACCACTACGGGATCGCCGGCTGGTACGCGCTGCGCGCCGCGCACGAAGCAATGATCGGCATCTCGATGTCCAACACGTCGCCGCTCGTCGCCCCTACCCGCGCCCGGGCGCCACTCATCGGCACCAATCCGATCGCCGTGGCGGCCCCGGCAGGGCGCTTCGGGGCGTTCTGCCTCGACATGGCGACCTCGACGATCCCGCGCGGCCGGATCGAGGTCGCGGCGCGACGCGGGGAGGCCCTCCCCGTCGGGTGGGCGATCGACGCCCAAGGGCGTCCGGCGACCACTCCGGAGGCGGCACTGGCCGGTGCCCTCCACCCGCTCGGCGGAGAGGAGGCGACCGGCGGTCACAAGGGCTACGGCCTCGCCCTGGCAGTGGACCTGCTCACCGGGGTCCTGGGCGACGCCGCGTATGGACCCGACATCCTCGGATTGTTCAGCACGGATGGCCTGTCTGATCTCGGACAGGCATTCATCGCGATCGACCCGTCCGCGATCGACGTGCCGGGCGCCTTCGAGGCCCGCCTGGAGCGCTATCTCGAGCAGTTGGTGGCCGCCCCGACCGTGCCGGATGCTCCGGGTCGGGTCCTGGTTCCGGGCGAACCGGAGGCCGAGGCGGAGCGTCGTGCCGACGAGCGCGGCGTGATGATCGACGCGGTCCACGCCAACAGCCTCGCCGAACTGGGGGCCCGGCTCGGCGTCCCCTTCGACCCGGCGGGGGGGTCGTCGCCACCGACGCGCTCGTGACAGATCGAAACGACCTCGTCGTCATCGGCGGCGGGCTGGTCGGGCTGGCCACAGCCCTGCGTCTCGTCGAGGCGCGGCCGGGCCTTCGAGTCGTGGTCCTGGAGAAGGAGTCCGCGCTCGCGACGCACCAGTCGGGGCACAACAGCGGCGTGCTTCACGCAGGGCTCTACTACCAGCCGGGCTCATTGAAGGCGCGTCTCTGCCGAGAGGGCAAGGCGGCCATCGAAGCCTTCGCGGAGGCGCACGACATCCCGTTCGAACGATGCGGGAAGCTCGTCGTCGCCGTGGACGCGTCGGAGCTCGACCGCTTGGCGGCCCTGCGTGAACGCGCCGTCGCGAACGGCGTGCCAGGGCTGCAGGACGTCGGTCCGGAGCGGATCCGGGAGATCGAGCCGCACGCCGCGGGAATCCGCGGTCTGTGGAGCCCGGAGACCGGGATCATCGACTTCCGGAAGGTCGCCCTCGCCATGGCCGACGACCTGCGGGCCGCCGGGGCCGAGATCAGGACCGGGCAGGAGGTCACGGGACTCGACGTCGGCCCGGATGAGGTGATCGTCACGACGCCGAGGGGGGCGGTGCGGGCGGGCTTCGTCGTCGCATGCGCCGGCCTCCACGCCGACCGGGTCGCAGCACTGGCCGGTGATCGGGGCGGGCCACGGATCACGCCGTTCCGAGGGGACTACTACACGCTGTCGGTCGCGGCCCGGGGTTTCGTGCGCGGGCTCATCTATCCGGTCCCGGATCCGCGGTTCCCGTTCCTCGGGGTGCACTTCACCAAGCGGATCGACGGTCAGGTTTGGGCCGGCCCGAACGCGGTCCTCGCGTTCTCGCGGGAGGGGTATCGACGTCGGGACATCAACCCGCGTGACCTGATCGGGACGATGACCGATCGGGGCTTCCTCCGACTCGCCGGTCGATACCTGCGGACCGGGCTGGCCGAGATGTGGCGAGACTTGTGGAAGCCGGCGTTCGTCCGGGAGCTCCAGCGATACGTCCCGGAGATCCAGTCCGAGCACCTGGAGTTCGGGCCGTCGGGCGTCCGCGCCCAGGCCCTCGCGAGCGATGGCACGCTCCTGGATGACTTCGCGCTCAGCGGGAGGGGCCGGGTGCTGCACGTCCGGAACGCCCCCTCACCGGCGGCCACGAGCTCGCTCGCCATCGGCGCGATGCTGGCCGGGGAGGTGCTCACGCGACTCGACGCCACCTGAGCCGCACACGACCTCCTCCCAGGTACCCTCCGCTGATGCGTCGCGCGTTCTTCTACGGCTGGGTCGTCGTCGCGGTCACCGCGATCGTCGTGCTGATCACGGCCGGCGTGCGCTCGGCGCCAGGTGCATTCCTGCTGACGATGACCGCGGAGCCCGGCTGGTCGACCGCATCGGTGTCGTTCGCGGCGGCGGCGGGGCTGATCGTCTTCGGGTTCGCCGGGCCGATCAGCGGCTGGCTGATGGGTCGCATCGGCGTCAAGAACGTCGTCCTCCTCAGCCTCGCGGTGACGGGCGCCTCCCTGCTCGCGACGAGCCTCGTGCGCGAGATCTGGCAGCTGACCGTCCTGTTCGGACTCGTGTCGGGCCTCGGGACCGGCCTCGTCGCCAGCGTCCTCGGGCCGACCGTCGCGACCCGCTGGTTCGTCAAGGACCGCGGCCTGGTCGTCGGCATCTTCGGCGCGAGCAACAGCGCGGGGCAGCTGATCTTCTTCCCGGTCCTCACTGCGATGTCGGTCGCGGCCGGTTGGCGGCTCGGTGCCATCGTGCTCGGCGTCATCTCGCTCGCGCTCGTCGTCCCGGTCCTCATCTGGCTGCGCAACGACCCCGCGGACGTCGGGGCCCGTCCACGCGGCGCGACGGAGGGCGCCATCGCCCATGTCCGACCGCCAGATGGGGGCGTCATGCGCCGCGCGGTCCGCACGTCCGACTTCTGGTTCCTGGCCGGCACGTTCTTCATCTGCGGGGCGACGTCCAACGGCCTGGTCGGCCAGCACTTCATCCCCCATGCCGTCGACCATGGCTTCACCGCCGTGGCCGCGTCCGGTGCACTCGCCGTCATGGGCGTCTTCAACTTCATCGGCACGATCGGCAGCGGCTGGCTGACCGACCGGCTCGACCCGCGCAAGCTGCTGCTCGTCTACTACGCCTTCCGCGGCGTCAGCCTGCTGTTCCTGCCGCTCATCCACGACACGATGACGATCGCGGCGTTCGCGATCCTGTTCGGGCTCGACTACATCGCGACGGTGCCGCCGACCGTGGCGCTGGTCGCGGACCGGTTCGGCCAGCACAACGTCGGCGTCGTGTACGGCTGGGTGTTCGCCTCGCACATGGTCGGCGCGGCCATCGCGGCGTGGGTCGCCGGCATCGTCCGCGAGAACGTCGGCGACTACGCCGTGGCGTTCGTGGCCGCCGGCTGGATCGCGATCGTCGCCGGCTTCGCCGCCCTGGCGATCCGGCGAACGAGCCCGGACTCGGACATCCCGGTCGTCGCGGCGCCAGCATGACCAAGAAGAAGCGCGGGCCGAGCGGCCAGCCGATCGGCGCGATCATCGTCGGGTTCGACCAGCAGATCTTCCGGACCCTGCCGCCCGCCCAGGAGCTCGTCCTGAAGTCGAAGCCTGTCCGCGGGTTGTCCGGTCAGGATCCGATGCTCGAGGTGGTGTTCCCCGGGGACATCGTCGTCGAATCGGACGAACCTGCGCGGGATCGCGACACCGACGTGTGACACTCGGACCCCTTGGACGTCATCCAGGCGTGAACGGGAGGGTTCGAGCATGAGCGACACGCACTCGCATCTGGCTACGTGGGAAGCGGCCGGTCTGATCGATCCAGCCACCGCGGAGCGGATCCGTGCCTGGCAACTGACCGCGCCCGCGGAGGCGAGCCGAGTCTCGCCGGAGACTTCCCGTCGCCCTTCCGCAGTCAGCGCCATCTTCGGTCCCGGGATCGGGATCGGGGAACTGTTCGGCTACCTCGGGGCGATCTTCCTGCTCGCAGCGACGGATGCGTTCATCGTTCGGATCGCTGGCGCGCAACCGGATCCTGCATCCACCTTTGCCGTGGGCGCTTCGATCCAGGCGGCGATCCTGCTCGCCGTCGGCTATCGCCTGCGGGGTGGCGATCAGCGCCGCAGTCGGGCCGCCGGTGTCGCGTTCCTCCTGGCCTCGATCCACGCCGGTGTGGCCGGCGGTTTCGCGTCTGAGGTCGCGCACCTCGGTTGGCCCGTGACCGGGATCGTCGCGGCCGGTAGCGCGCTCGCGGTGGCCGGCCTGGTCCGGCGCCTCCACCCTGGCCTACTGACGCAGACCGCGGTGCTCGGCTCGATCACCTGTCTTGCTGGAGCGATCCTCGCATGGCTCGAGCAGAGACTGATACCGCCGCTCGTCATCGACTCAGGCGGATCGGTGACCGATGCAGGTCCTGACCCGCTTCTCTTGGTGCTCGGGTCCGCGGCCTGGTGGTTGGCCACCGCGATCGTGGTCGGACTGATCGGACTCCGCGAGGCCCGGCAGATCGCTGGCGATCCGACCGCGACGCGTCGAGCCGGATTGACACGGCTATGGGCCGGATCGGTCGCGGTCGGCGGCCTCGCCAGCGCGGTGACCCGGACCGACGTCCTCGCGGACGGAGGGTTCGGCCGGGTCGTCGAGCCGTGGGTCGGCGAGCTGGCGATCCTCGTCCTGGCGGCGATCCTCATCGAACGGGCGTTCCGACGCGACGACAGCGCGTTCGTCTATCCGGCGGCGCTCGGCGTGATCATCGCCTTGACCGATTTCAATGTCTCCTACCTCGCAGAGGGGCCAGAAGTCGGCCTGTTCGTGGAAGGCCTGATCCTGCTGGCCGTCGGCTTCAGCGCCCAGCGGCTCCGGAGGATGATCGGGTCCTCGCGACCTGCCCCGACGGACGGCCCCGACGGAGGCGAAGCCGTACCAGGGCCGACGGTCGAGCCGGCTTACGAAGGCCGATCCGCGACATAGCGCGCGTAGTAGTCGGTCTCGACCGGCGCGTCGCCGTCGACGGTCGGGGGGAACCGGTCGGGCAGGAACTGGTGCAGCATCGCCGGCGCCTGGCCCGAGACGAGATGTTCGGCAAGCAGCTCGATGAGGTACGGCGCGAGGAGCATCCCCCGTCCACTCCAGCCCACCGCCTGCCACCAGCCTTCGAGCTGCGCGGTCGGTCCGACGATCGGCAGGTGGTCGGGCGTGATGTCGTACATGCCGCCCCATTGCCGGATGACCGCCACGTCGCGCAGGGCCGGAGCCTTGCGCGTCATCAGCGCGGCCGTCCGTCGAAGGAACGCCCACGACGACCGCTGGTTCACACCGGCCGGCTCGTCGGGATCGACCGCGCCCATCACGATCTCGCCGCGGAGCGTCTGGTTGAACCAACCCTCGCTCGGCCGGTAGAACGTGACCGCCGCCTCGATGGAACGCCGCAACGGCGCGGTCACCAGCACCTCGCGCCGGTGTGGCCGGTTCGGCATCCGGACACCGGCCATCGTGTTGAGCGCGCCCGACCAGCCGCCGGCCGCGTTGAGCACGACCGGCGTCTCGATGCGACCCTGATCGGTCACGACGGCGCTGACCCGGCCGTCGGCTCGCTCGATCGCCGTCACGCGGGTGTGTGGGTGGACCGCCACGGCGCGCCGGGCGAGATGATCGAGGTGTGCCCAGACGACCGCATCGTGATGGACGATCGCGTCGTCGCTCAGGACGGCACCGGCGACCGGTTCGCCGCCCTCGAACACGGGCAGATGCCGCAGCGTTTCGTCCGGGGAGAGCAGCGCCGAGCGGATACCCAGCCGGGCGTGCATCGCGACGACCGCGCGCATTCGCTCGACCTCGTCGGGCTCGTAGAGGATCCACGCGTAGCCGAGCCGGTAGAACAGCACGTTGGAGCGAAGCTCGCCGCCCATCCGCTCGTACTTGGCCTGGCAGGCGATCGCCACGCGGCACAGCTCCTCGGTGAGCTGCATCCGGCGGATCCGCGCCACGTTCCGGCCGGTCGCACCGGCACCGGGGTAGTCACGCTCGAGCACGACGATGTCCCGGACACCGCGAGCCGCCAGCTCACGCGCCGCGGCCAATCCGCCGATCCCGGCGCCCACGATGACGACGTCGGCCGTGCGCGGCAGGGTCACGGCTCGTCGGTCGCGACGAGGTCGACGAGGCGGACGGGGCGCAGCGGCGGCCGGGCGGTGGGCAGACCGCTCCGTTCGGCACCCGCGCCGATGGCGACACCGGCGAAGGCCTGGAGACAGTACTTGCCCTGGCACGGCCCGGTCAGGGCGCCAGTTCGCCGCTTGACGAGCTCCGCGTCGCCGTACCCCGCGGAAGCCTGGGCTCGGATCTCATCCGCGTGGACGTCCTCGCAGAAACAGACCAGCGTCCGCCCGGTCGGCCGCGAGACGGCTGAAGACCGCCCCGCCGCGGATCCGACGACCGACAGCGACGGGACGGTCGTCCGGCCCTCGGCGTCGAGGACCGGCATCAGAGCGCCATCGCGCCGCTCGACGGCGGCGCCGGCCGCAAGGACCAGGTCGAGGTTCGGCGTTCGATCGGCGAAGACGACGAGGTCGACCGACTCGCGCCGAGCCTGCCCGTCGAGGTCGATGACGGCACCAGTGACGCGCCGTCGGCCGAGGACGCGCCGCAAGGCCGTCGTGGGGATCGCCCGGACGGATGGCGCGCCAGCCTCCGCCAGCGCTGCCGCGACCGTCGCCAGCTCATCTGCGCTGCCCACCAACAGCGGTCGCTCGCCGGGCAGCACGCCATCCTGGGTAACGAGCCGGTGGACCAGCCGTGCCCCCACCACGCCCGGCCGATCCGCACCGCGGACCGACGGCACCCGCTCGTACGACCCCGTGGCCGCGATCACGGACGCGGCCCGGATCGCCCACAGCGCCTCGTCGTCGATCGCCGTGACCACGCCGTCGTACCAGCCGACGACCATCGCGCCGTCGAGGACTTGTACGCCGGCAGCCGAGGCACGGCCCCGACCGACGACGGTTTCCGCCAGCGCCACGCGCGAGCCGGCTGCGACTGCCTGTTCCGCCGCAGCCACGCCAGACCGTCCGCCACCCACGACCAGGACGTCGACCTCGAGCTCTCGCGCCACCCGCGACCGGGCCGCCGACGGACGTCCGATCGGCAATCTACCCCGCCCGCCGAACCCACGGAGCACGTCGAGGTACCGCTTGCGGAGGAGGCGAGGTCGGAGGAACCGATGGTGGTAGAAGGTCGGCGGGATCAGTCGCGACCCGACATCGAGCCAGCCGAACAGGTCGCGCTCCACGCCTGGCCAGGCGTGCTCGCTCCGGGCCACGAGCCCGTCCCGGACCGGGACCTGACACGACCGGACACTCGGACGCCCGTCGACCTCGCATTCGCACCAGCCGCACTGGCCGGTGTCGCACATCAGGCCCCGCGGCCGGTGGAAGCGGAAGCTCCGCGACAGGATGCGGCGATCCGCGGCGAGCAACGCGACCGCGACCGGCTCGCCCTCGATGCCCTCGAACGCCTTGCCGTCGAAGGTGAAGCGGACTCGGCGCCGTGGGGGGTTCGGCGCCGAGTCCGGATGGGGAGGCAGGCGATGTGCCGCCACGTCAGCGGATGTGGAACGTGGGGCTGCTATCGATGCAGACGCGCTTCGATTCGAGATACTCGTCGAGCCCTTCCATGCCGAGCTCTCGACCGATCCCGCTGCCCTTGACACCGCCGAACGGGCTCTCGGCGAGGCGGATGTAGTGGGTGTTCACCCAGACGTCGCCGACCCGCAGGCGGCGGGCCAGCCGGATGGCTCGGTCGAGATCGGTCGTCCACACGGCGCTGCCGAGACCGAGCGGGTTGTCGTTGGCGACGGTCAACGCCTCGTCCTCGTCGTCGAACGGCATGACCGACAGCACCGGACCGAAGATCTCCTCACGGGCGATCGACATCTCCGGGCGCACGTCGTCGAAGATCGTCGGGGCCATGTAGTAGCCGCCCGACCACTCGCCGCCGAGCCGCTCGCCACCGAGGATCAATCGCGCCTGCTCCTTGCGGCCACGCTCGACATAGCCGAGTACGCGGTCGAGCTGGCCGCCCGAGACCATCGGCCCGAGCTGGGTGTCCTCCTCGAGGGGCGAGCCGACCTTCAGGGCTCGCGCCCGCTCGATCAGCCCGTCGAGGAAGGCGTCATGGATCGACCGATGGAGCAGCAGTCGCGAACCGGCCGTACAGGACTGCCCGGCGTACAGGAAGATCCCGACCGCAACGGCGTCCATCGCCTTCTCGAGGTTGGCGTCCGGGAACACGATCACCGGGGCCTTGCCGCCGCCCTCGATCGCGACGCGCTTGAAGTTGCGGGCGCCGAGCTCCATCAGCCGTCGACCGACCTCGCTGCTGCCGGTGAAGCTGATCTTGTCGACCATCGGGTCGGCGGCCAGCGCCTCCCCGACGACCTCGCCTTGGCCGACGACGCCGTTCGCCACGCCGGGCGGCAGGCCCTCGATCCGGTCGAGGAGCTCGAAGATCGCCATCGACGACGCGGGCGCGTCGCTGGCCGGCTTGAGCACGAACGTGCAGCCGGTCGCGATGGCGGCGCCGATCTTGCGCAACGGTAGGTCGACCGGGTCGTTCCACGGCGTGATGAGGCCGCACACGCCGACCGGCTCCTTGAGCACGATGTTGAGGAGGTGGCCGGGTGCACTGCTCGTGACCTCGCCGCGGATGAGTCGAGCAGCGCCGGCGAAGAACAGGATCCGGTCGATGGCCGGCTCGAGCTCGCGCTCACGGACGTACCTGATGGGCTTGCCCATCTCGCGTGCCACGAGCTCCGCGAGCCGTGGCCCTTCCTCGCGCAACAGCCGCGCAAGCTCGTACAGGATGGCTGCCCGTGCCTTCCCGGCTGTCATGGGCCAGTCGGTCTCGTCGAATGCGCGGCGGGCAGCCTCGATCGCGGAGGACACGTCATCGAGCGTCGAAGCGGTCGCCGTCGCGACGAGTTCGCCGTTGGCCGGGTCGCGGCTCTCGAAGGTCGTGCCGCTGCTGGGCACCCAGCCACCGTCGATGTAGTTGAGGATCTCGCGGACGCCGGTGCCGGTCTCGATCATCGGAGTTCTCCGATCGCGTCGATCACCACCTGGACAGCCGCATGGGCGAGCTCCTCCTCGATCGTCAGGGGCGGGCTGATCTTGACGACGTTCTCGTGGCGGCCTGCGGCAGCCACGACGACGCCGCGGTCGAATGCCGTCCGGCGGACGGCGGCGCATGCTTCCGGGTCGGGCTCGCGTGTCGAGCGGTCGCGTACCAGTTCGATGCCGATGAACAGGCCGAGGCCCCGGATGTCGCCGACGCGCGGGTGGTCGGCCGATGCTGCTGCCAGCCGGTCGTGGACCGTCGTGCCGAGCTCGGCCGAGCGCTCCCACAGCCGGTCCCGCCGCATGACGCCGATGGCCGCTCGACCCGCCGCCAGGTTCACGGCGTTGCCCAGGAAGGTCGATGTGTGCGTGCCCGCCTCCCAGTGCTCCATCGCGCTCGCCCGTCCGACGACGGCCGACAGCGCGAGCCCGCCGCCGATGCCCTTGCCGACCGTCATGAGGTCGGGCACCGCCCCCGAGTGCTCGCTCGCCCACAGCCGACCGGTCCGCCCGAACCCGCATTGGATCTCGTCGAAGATGAGCGGCACACCGTGCTCGTCGGCCAGCGCGCGGAGCCCCTGGAGGAAGCCGTCCGGTGGGATGACGATGCCACCGTTGCCCTGCACCGGCTCGATGATGATCGCGGCCAACGGGCCGACGCCGGAGCCCGGATCCTCCAGCGCGGTCCGGACGAGGGCGAGCGAGCCCTCGCAGGCGAGGGCCGGGCCGCCGAGCTCCGCCGGCCAGCGGTACGCGTCGGGATAGGGCAGGAAGTGCGCCTCGGGATCCCGTCCGACCCGTGTCCGGAATGCGGCCTTGCCATTGACCCCGACGACGCCGCCGGACCGCCCGAAGTAGCCGCCCGAGAAGGCCAAGACCTCACGGCGACCGGTTATCGTCCGAGCCAGCTTCAGCGCCGTGTCGTTCGCGTCCGCCCCGGTGATCCCGGGCAGCACCCGATCGAGGCCGCGGGGCGAGATCGCGACGAGCTCCTCCTCGAACGCTACTCGCTGCTCGCTGACGGCGGCCGAGGCAACGTGGCTGGCGACGCCGATCTGCGCGGCGACGGCCGCCGTCACATCCGGATGGCTGTGCCCGATGGTCGCCGCAGCGAAGCTGCCGGCGAGATCCGTGAAGGTGTTGCCGTCGGGGTCGATCAGGGTGGACCCGGACGCACGATCGACCACGAGTGGATCGCCGACCGATGTCCGGAGCCCGGCCCCCTCGACGGCCCGCATACGCTCGAGGACCGCCCGCGCATTGGGGCCTGGGTAGACGAACGCCGTCACGATCCGTCGTACACGTGACGTCCGTCGACGACCACCGGCCGACCGTCGAACTCGATCGTGGGTGCCATCACCAGGCCGTCCAGGTGGACGTCGCACTCGACCAGGCCGCCGTACTCGTTCGCCGAGTCACCGAGCGCGATGTGGACAGTCCCGAGCGCCTTCTTCGCCTCGGTGATCTCGTCGGCGATCCGCGCCGCGGGGTTGAGCCCGATCCCGATCTCACCGATGTTGTCGGCGTCGCGGACTGTCGCCACGATCTCGCGCAGTCGCTCCGCCGCGGCGTCGCCGTGGATCTCCGTGGCGCGGCCCGCGCGCACCTCGATCCGCAACGGCACCTCCAGCGCGCCCAGGTCCGATGCGACCCGCTCCCAGACGACGACGCCCTCCGCCGTCCCCTCGATGGGCGGGAGCGAGACCTCACCGCCTGGCAGTGCTGAGACCTCTCCTGGGTTGCGGCAGATACCGGTCAGCCAGGCCATCGGCTCGCGCCCGGTCACCGTCGCCCGCAGGTCCGTGCCGGCCGGGGAAGTGACCCGGATCTCGCTGGTTCGTCGCCATAGCGCGGCGAGTCGCTCCGCCTGCTCGCGGATCGCGAAGAAGTCGGCCGTCATGGCGCCGTTCGCCCAGGCGTCGGCGCGGTATGGCGCGTTGAAGTCGCCGCGTGCGCCGGCTCGCTGCGCGGCCGCCTTGGCCGACGTGTGGTACAGCGACGTGCTGGCGGCGCACAGCACGACATCGGCTGCCGCCATCTCGGCGGCGGCGAAGGCCGGCGGCTCCGCACCGCTCTGCGGAAGTGGCTCGAACCGGACCACGACCGGCTCGCCCCCCACCTCGCGGGTCGCGGCGGCGAGGGCATCGGGGATGTCGTCGTCGGTACGAGTATCGACGACGACAGCGAACCGCTCGCCGGGCTTGACCGCCAGATAGTCGGCCACGACCCTGCGTGCCGTGGTCGCCACCGTGTGGACCTCGACCGTCACGCGCCGGCCTCCGGATGGTCGATGTCGACCAGCTTCCAGCGACGCCACACGTCGGTAGCCTCGGCCGGGTCGTGGTCCTCGTGGCGCTGGTACTGCCCGGCCCGGCTGATGGCGTACTTGCCGGCCTTGTGGAGGTCGGCCAGGGTCTCGGCCGCCTTGAGCGCCAGCAGGTTCGGGTTGAGGATCGGCAGCTCGCGATGCCGGCCGGTGGTCATGATCTCGCGTTCGAGGCAGCCGGCGATGATCGTGCAGCCCAGGATGATGACCTCGGAGCCGTCCTCGTCGAGCGCCCTGAGGGAACGCGCGGCCGCGTCGTCGGCCACGGCCGACGGGTCGCGGATCATGTCGGTGATGTACCAGTCGATGCAGCGGACGCCCCGGCAGTTCGCGGCTCCGTGGAGCCGCACGAGGTCTTCCAGCCACGGCACGGCCTTGCGGTGGTCGGTGATGACCGTGAACCGATGGCCGAAGTACGAGGCGTGGTTCATCGCCGCCTCAAGCGGCCCAACGACGGGGATGTCGACGAGCTCGCGGGCCACCTTGACCCCAGGGTCGTAGCAGCACCCGACGACGACCGCGTCGTAGCCCTGCTCCTCGAGGCGTCGGACCGCACGGAAGATCGCGAGCTCCATGAGGTGCTTCGGGTAGTAGTAGTCGATGTTCGCCGGCACCCCGTCGAGGTGGATGACGTCCACCGAGCTCCCGGCACCGGCATACGGGACGAGGGTGTCCTCGATGATCTCGTCGAAGGCGGGCGTCCCGAACGGGTTGATGAAGGCGATCCGCCGCTGCGTCGCTTCTGCCATCACCAGACGCTCCCCGCAGCGGACTCGGCGAGACCGGGGCGATCCGCCCGGAACGGGGCCATGTCCATGATCGGCGCACCGCCGCAGATGAGGTCCGCCACCAGGCGGCCGGTGGTCGGCCCGGCTCCATTGCCGAACACATGGCCGGCCGCGATGTAGGCATCGTCGAACCCGGGCAACGCATCGACGATCGGCAGGTTGTCCGCGGTGTAGGGCAGGACGCCAGCCCACGCCCGGGCGAACGAGGCCCCCCGGAGGGCGGGCATGATCGCCGGCAGGCTCTCGGCCACGAGCGCCACGCCGGACAGGTCGGGCTCCCAGACCTCGCCCGGGTAGTCCATCGCGCAACCGAGCAGGTACGAGCCATCATCGCGCTGGCAGACCGCCTCGAGCAGGGCCTTGCCGTGGCGATCCTCGGCCTCGTTCGCCCAATGCTCCCGCCGGAACGACGGCAGCTCGCGGAAGATCAGGTACTGCTTCACGGCGGCCGGACCGTAGAGGACCGGGCCGAGCGTGCGCGCCATCGGCGTGGTCTGGACGATCTGGAGCCGCATCGCGTGGATCGGCACGTCGGCGCCGATCTGTCGCAGCAGCCCCGCCGTCCAGGCACCTGCCGCCACGACGACGCGGCCGGGTGTGAACGTTCCCGTGTCGGTCGTGACCCGGACGATGCGCGAGCCCTCGCGCTCGAGGGATCGGACCGGCGTCTGCTCGAGGATCCTCGCGCCAAGCCTGCTGGCGGCCGTGGCGAACGCGCGGACGTAGCGCCCGGAGTCCATCTGCGCATCGAGCGGACAGAACGACGCTCCGATGACCGTGTCGGGCAGGATCGGCGCGAGGGCGCGTGCCTCGTCGCCATCGATCAGGCGGATGTCGACGCCGTCGGCCTGCCGGCGCTCCACGAACGCACGCAGCGTCGTCAGCTGCTCCTCGGTGTGGACGTAGATCAGGCCGCCCTCGGTGCGCAGGCCGAAGTCGTCGTCGAACACGCCGGGTAGCTCTTCGAGCTCGCGTCGTAGGTGCATCACCAGCTCGAGCTCCGGTCCGGGCCGGCGCGTGTGGACCCAGATGTAGCCGAGGTTCCGGCCGGTCGCGCCGTACGCGAGGTCGTTCGCCTCGAGCAACGTCACGGATGCGCCGGCCCGCGCCAGGTGATACGCCGAAGCGGCACCGACGATGCCCCCGCCGATCACGAGGACGTCCGGCGACATGGTCAATCGGCCCCTCCCACTGCGAACCCCGACGCTACCAGCCGATCGCCCGCCAGCGTATGTGTGCTACCCACAGTTTCAGCCCATCGAACTTGTGTGTGTGGCCGGTATCATGCGAGGCCTGATGGCGACCCCGCACGTGTCGACCAGCCCCGACGATCGAGGGCGCGGCGCCCAGGTCGAGCGGTTGCTGGCGACGGCCGTGCGGGTCACCGAGTCGCTCGACCTCGACACCGTGTTGACCGCGATCGTCGAGGACGCCAGGAGCCTGCTCGGCGCCGACAGCGGGGACATGCTGCTCTGGGACCGCGAGCGCGACAGATTGCGGGTCGTCGCGATCTCGAATCGGCCCACGGACTTGCTCGGGTTCGAGATGGGCTTCGGCGAGGGCATCTCGACGCAGGCCGTCCTCGCCCGACGCGTGCTGTGGGTCGACGACTACTCCGCGTATCCGCACCGCGCGCGGGCGCTCGATCGGTACGACTTCGGATCGGTGATCTGCGCCCCGCTGATCTTCCGCGGGGACGCCATCGGGGCCCTGAACCTTCACGCGACGCAGGGTGGGCAGCGGTTCGGACCGGACGACGCGGACCTGCTCGCCGCATTCGCAGCCCATGCCGCGATCGCTATCGACCACGCGCGGCGGTACGAGAACGAGGTCCGACTCGGCCGCGTGCTGACGGAGACCAACGCGGAGCTGAGCCGCTCGCTCGCCGTCCAGCAGCGACTCGCCGAGCAGGTCCTCCTGGACGCAGGTCCGGCGGGCATCGCCGACGTCCTCGCCACGGACCTGGGCCGGCGGGTGGTCATCCAGGACCACATCCGGCGCGTCATCGCGGGAGCCTCGCCGGATGGCGGCGATGATTGGGCGCGCCTGGTCGAGGCCTCCTCCGCCGATCCCGAGCCGATCTCCGTCGCGGTTCGCGTAGGCCCCGAGGTGGTGGGTCACCTGCTGCTCTCGGCCGAGCGTGACCTCGGCCCGATCGATCGGGCGCTGGTCGACATCGCCGCGACGGGCGCGGCACTGGAATTCGCCAAGATCCGCGCGACAGTCGAGGTGGAAGAACGCCTTCGCGGCGAGGCCATCGCCGACCTCCTCACGGGAACCTACGCCAGTGAGGCCGCGATGGCCGCACGGGCCGCAAGGATCGGTCACGATCTCGGGCAGCCGCACGACCTGCTGGTCGCCGACATCGACATCGAGCGGTCTGATGAGCTGGAGCGGCGGCTGGCGGCCCTGACCCGCGAGCACCTCGCGCAGCGATCGCCGCGCAGCCTCGTGGTGACCCACGGCGGGTCGCTGGTCGCGCTGGTGACGCGCGCGACCCGATCCGAGTCGGACGGCGAAGGGCTCGCCCATGAGCTGCGGGCCATGCTGGAGGACGTGGCGGGGGTTGGCACGGTGACGATCGCGATCGGCGGGACGTGCGACCGTCCGGACGCCTACGGACCTGCCTTCGTTGCCGCACGCCGGGCACTCGATCTGATGGTCAAGGTGGGCCGACGGGGAGGGGTCGTCGGGCACCGCCAGCTGGGGCCGTATGGCCTGCTCCTGCAGGCGTCGTCGCGCGACGAGCTGGAGGCCTTCGCCCACGGGACGCTCGGCCCGCTGGTCGAGCACGATCGCCGGCACGGTGCTGAGCTCACGAAGACGTTGCGCGTCTTCCTCGAGGAGGATCGAGTCCAGCGACGGACGGCGGCGCGACTGTTCATCCACGTCAACACCGTGGCCTACCGGATCAACCGCATCGAAGGGCTCGTCGGTCGGTCGCTGGATGACCCAGCGGCGGTCTTCGATCTGACGCTCGCGCTTCGGATCGTCGACGTGCTCGACGCGTAGGCGAGCCGCAGTCGACCGGGTCAGGGCCTCGCGGCGACCTGCTCGTTGCCGACGACCTCGAGGGCCTTGTCGAGCTGCGTGTCGTCGATCGAGTCGACCGCTGCCGCGGTGAGCTTGGCGATGTCGTCCGGGCCGAGCGGCTGGACGCCGTCGGGCAGGGCGATCGGCACGTCCGGGGCGATGCCTTCGTGCCAGATGCGCCGGCCCGTCGGGGTGAGCCACTCGACGGTCCCCACCCGCAGGGCGGAGCCGTCCGAGAGGTCGAACTCACCGAGCACGGTCCCGGTGCCGAACGTGGTCTCGCCGACGACCTTCGCGCGCGCCGCGTCCTGCAGCGCACCCGCCACGATCTCGGCCGAGCTCGCGGTGTTCCCGTCGACGACCACCACCAGCGGCAGGTCGGTCGCCACGCCGTCGGGCGATACGGCATGCTCCGTGCGCTCGTCGGCGGCGTTGCGCTCGACGTAGACGAGGCCCTTCGACAGGAACTGGCTCGCGACGCCGACCGCCTCGTTGACGTAGCCGCCGGGGTTGCCCCGCATGTCGAGGATGACCCGGGTCGCGCCGTCCTCCCGGGCGGTCTTCAGCGCATCGACCATGTCATCCGCGGCGCCGTTGGAGAACTGATCGAGACGGATGAGCGCCGTCGTCGAGCCGGGCACCATCGTCCACGAGACGGGACGGATCGGCACATCGGCGCGGACCATGGATATCGTCCGTTCGGCGTCGCCCGATCCCGGACGGATCGTCACCTCGACGCTGGTGCCCGCCTCGCCGCGGACCCAGCCGGCGACCTCGTCGATCGCGACGCCCTCGGTCGAGCGACCGTCGACCTCCACGATGATGTCGCCCGGGGCGAGGCCGGCCGCCTCGGCCGGGCCGCCCTCGAAGACGCCGATGACCTTTGGCAGACCGGCATCGTCGGGTTCGATGCGCACCCCGATGCCCACGTACGAGCCGGACAGCGAATCGTTGCGCTCCTTGCGCTCCTCGGGTGTCATGAAGTCGGTGTGGCCCGTGTCGCCGACGGCCTCGGTAAGCCCCTCGATCGCGCCGTAGATGAGGGCGCGGTCGTCGAGCGTGTCGCGACCGACGAACTGTTGATGGAGCGTGTCCCAGGCTTCCCGGATCAGCCCGAACTCGGTCGGCTTCAGCGAGGAACCAGGGTTCGGGGTCGTCCCGTCGGGAGCACCCGATGGCGCCACCAGACGACCGACCCCGATCCCGGCAGTGAACGTCACTACCAAGGCGAGCAGGACGACCGCGCCGATGGCCGCCGCCCGGCTACCGCGACCAGCCGCCGTCGGCGTCGGAGCCTGGGAGGGACTCGGCGTGAGGGAGGTCACGTCGGGCGGCTCGTGGCCCGTGGTCGGCTGGGTCGGGCTCTGGTCGGTGTCCATCGGTGGCATCGCGCTCGTTCGGCAGGGACGCTCGGCCGCGCGGAAGCCGCGCGAACGGCGCCGGACGACCGTCCGGCAGCGAAAGGATGCCCCAGATCGGTTACGGGTAGGGTCGGGGTCGGGTGAAGGTTCGTTCGCGATGGGCTAGACTCGCCCAATCCCTACTGAATCGCTCGGAGATGGGCCCGACGTGACCGACGCCACCGCGACCATCGGACTCGGCCCGCTGCGGCCGGCGCCGGCCGGCCTGCCGGATCCCCGGATCGTGCCGCCGACCGTCGGCGAGACCGGCGATCCCTTCACCTCGATCCGGGTCATCGACCTGCTGGCGCGCCTTGAACGCGGGCGACCCATCCGCCTCGCTGACGTCGTCGACCGACTCAACGCGTCCTATCTCGACTGGCTGTTCCCGCTTCCCGTGGTCGTGGACGTCGCTCTGCAGCTCCAGGCGAACTGGATGGCCGACTACCGGAACAGCTCGGGCATCGTCATCGCCGACGGCCCGTCGGGGCCGACGATCACGATCGAGGACTCCAGCCGCGTCGACCCGTGGATCGTCCGCCAGGCGCAACGCGCCGCGATCGACTGTACCGAGCGGCTCGTCGACTTCAGCCGCCGGGACCGACCGTCCTCGGCCGACTGACCATCGACCGCCGCGCACACCCGTCCGGCGCCATCCGCCCCGATCCGTATCCGCACCGAGGGAGCCTCCGTCATGACCCAGTCCACACCCGCGCTCGTCGACGCCGCCTGGGCGCAGTCCCATCTCGATGATCCGGCCGTCCGGTTCGTCGAGGTCGACGTCGACACCACCGCGTACCAGCAGAGCCACATCCCGGGCGCCGTCGGCTGGGATTGGACCAGCCAGCTGTCCGACGGGGTCCGCCGCGACATCGCGTCCCGCGAGGACTTCGAGCGCTTGCTGTCCGAGTCGGGCATCGGTCCCGACACCACGGTCGTGCTGTACGGCGACAACAACAACTGGTTCGCGGCATGGGCGTACTGGCAGCTGAAGCTGTACGGCCACCGCGACGTGCGCATCCTCGATGGCGGGCGCAAGTACTGGCTCGACCAGGGTCTGCCCCTGACGACCGACGTGCCGTCGTATCCCGCCACGGACTACGAGCTGCCCCAGGCCGACTTCAGCCTGCGCGCCTATCGCGACGACATCCTGCCCCGCTTGGGGGATGCGAACCTCGCCCTCGTCGACGTTCGATCACCCGCCGAGTTCAACGGCGAGATCATCGCGCCGCCCGGCATGAGCGAAACGGCCCAGCGGGCCGGCCACATCCCGGGTGCAGCGTCCATCCCATGGGCGCAGACGGTGCGCGAGGACGGCACCTTCAAGTCGCTTGATGAGCTCGCGGCGCTGTACGAGGCCAAGGGCGTGACGCCCGACAAGGACGTCATCGCCTACTGCCGGATCGGCGAGCGCTCCAGCCATTCATGGTTCGTCTTGCACGAGCTGCTCGGCTACGAGCGCGTCCGCAACTACGACGGCTCGTGGACCGAGTACGGCAGCCTCATCGGCGTGCCGATCGAGAAGCCGGTCGCCGTGGGGGTCGGCGACTAGGGTTTTCAGCGGGCCGGCCGGCGGGCCGGCCGGCCCGAAACCTTCGATTTCGAAGGATCCTGTCGGGGCGAACCGTTCCAGCCGGCCTACCACCGGGCCCCGACGGCTCCGAGCCCGGTCGTACGGGCTCGATCTCCGCTCCCACTGGAAGAATCGGGGGTTGCAGCGTATTACGGGCCGTCCGGATCGACGGGGTGACTCTGCTCGCGGGCGTCGATCGGCCGGTCGTGGGCGCCTCCATCGCCTGGATCCTCCGCTCCCAGCGGAAATCAGAGCGACAAGGCGCGGCTCGCGTCTGGTCGGCGCGGCTCGCGTCTGGCCGGCGCGGCTCGCCTCTGGTCGGCTCGGCTCGCCACCGGCCCCGGCCGGCTAGAGCATTCCCGGGCTGGGGAGGATCCGGGCCGGGTCGATCAGGTCGCGGTCGGTGGCGCAGAACGTGTCGCTGCCGTCGAACCGAACGCCGCGCTCGAATAGCGGCGCGACCGCGGGATGTGGTCCCGGGATGGCGGCGCCGAGACGCTCGCCCCGTGAAGCGGCCCGGAGGACGCCGAACGCAGCCCGGACTTGGTCGGCGTCGGGCGCGAACGACGCGTGGTCGAGCCACCGGCCGGGCGCCGCGAGCTCGCGGCGCGCCCATCCCACCCCAGCGACCTGCCCGTCGATGAGGACCGCGAACCCGCCGGCCTCTGGCAGCCGCGCGTAGAAGGAAAAGTCGGCCGTCCTGTCGATGCCGGTCCAGTTCAGCGAGAGACTCGCGGTCTCGGCGACATCGGCAGGTCGCGCGTCGACGCCGGGCTCGCCCGGCCCCAGCTGCCCAGTGGTGGCCTCGACGTACAGGAGCGGCCACCACGGCCGCATCCCGCTCCGGATGTACGCGGCCAGCGCCCGCGGATCGCTCGACGAGAACGTCATCCGCTCGCGAGCGTCGCCGAACGCTTCGGCCAGCATCGCCCGACCGAGACCGCGCGACTGCCGCGTCGGGTCAACGTACAGGTCGCTCAGGAACCTCCGCTCGGGAGTACCCACCTCGATCGTGGCGGCGAGACCAGCCACCACGCCGTCGAGCTCGCCGACCACGACGCGGGTTCGCGGCCGGGTCAGCAGGTGCTCGACGTACGGCGGTCGCAGCACGTCGGGCCAGGTGACGGGTTCGTCGTTCGCCTCGAAGATCGTGGTCATCGCAGGGATGTCTGCGTCGATGGCAGGCCTGACGTTCACCGACCGGCCGCCCGCATCACCCCCACGAGCCGGTCGTGTGGGAGGGCATAGGCGGTGATCCCATCCCGCCCCACGACCGTTTTCGCCGCCACGAGCGCGTTGACGATCGCCTCCTCCGTCGCCTCGATGACCGCATCGAACAGGCGGTCGATGACGATGTCGCCGACCGTGCGGACCTCGTAGGTCCCGAGACCGATCGGGTGGTCGTCCTGGCCCGACCCGCGCGGGATCTGGTTGCCCGTCCCGAATGCGATGAACAGGTCGCCACTGGTATGGCCGCCTGTCCCGCCGACCCGGGCGATCCCGAGCCCTGCCCGCTGCGCCAGTCGCCGGCATTGATGGGGAAGCAGCGGAGCATCGGTGGCGACGACGACGATGATCGATCCCGACCCCGCTGGAGGCGTCCGCCGGGCGTCATACGGGCTTGGGACCTCGCTGACCGGGATCGCCTCGCCGACGCGGACGCCGTCGATCCGCAGCCAATCGCGTTTGCCGTAGTTGCTCTGCACGAGCACGCCGACCGTGTGGCCGCCGGCGTCCTGACCCAGGACGCGTGAGGCCGTCCCGATGCCCCCCTTGAACTCATGGCAGACGCTGCCGGTGCCGCCGCCGACGTTGCCCTCGTCGACCGCTCCGCCGGCGGCTGCTGCCAATGCCTCGTGGAGGTGGGCGCCCGTCACGTGGAAGCCGTTCATGTCGTTGAGGAGCCCGTCGAACGTCTCGCCGACGACCGGCAACGACCAATGGGCATCGTCCCCGTCGACGGACGCGGCGACGAGCGCGTCACGTACCACGCCGACGCTATGGGTGTTGGTGATCGCGATCGGTGTCGTGAGCATGCCCGACTCGCGGACCCATTCGGCGCCCGTCATCTCACCGTTGCCGTTGAGGCTGTGGAAACCGGCGAACACGGGCTCCCGCATCGCCCCCGCACCCCGTGGGCAGACGACCGTGACGCCGGTACGTACCGGGCCCTGGCCGACGATCAGCGGGCCCTCGCCGCGGATCAGCGTCGTATGGCCGACCGTCACCCCGGCGACGTCGGTGATGGCGTTGTGGGGGCCGGGCGACCCGAGGCCGAACCCGATCCCGAGGTCTCGTGCTCGCATCCGTGGAGGGTAGCGGCCGGGCGTGGCGCCGCGGGTCAGGGTTGCGGCAGATCGAGCGGTCCTTGGTGGCCGGCCCGATACGCGTCGTAGATGGCTTGGTACAGGCACATCGTGCGGACGGCGTCCTGGATGCTCGTGCGCGGAGCCCGTCCGGCGCGGATCGATGTGACGAATTCCGTCAGCGCGGCGCCGTCGCCCCCGAGTTCGGTCGAGCGCTCATCGCTGTAGTTCTCCGAGAACGTGTTGTCATCGGCCGTGTAGTGGCGATACCCCCACAGCCCGTCGAGCACGATGTACTCGCCCTGGCCGGTGAGCTCGATGCGATCGTAGTTGCGCCACCAGACTCGCTGGCTGGTGAGCTGCAGGTTCCCGACCGCGCCGTTCTCGAACTGGAGCGCGACCGCGACGGCGCTACCCGCACCACGCACATCGTGGTAGGCGCTCGCTGCTCGGACCTCGCCGCCCAGCCACCGGGCGAGGTCGAGGTGGTGGACGGCGAAGTCGCACAGGTAGGCGTGGACCGGGTCCGCGAAGCCGGCGCCGCGGACTGCGTCGTAGGCACCCGACGTGAACGAGGCGAACAGCTGCGTCAACGCGCCGAACGACGGCCGAGCCATGAGCTCGACGGCCTTGGACACGCCGAGGCTGAATCGCCGGTGGAAGTGGACCATGACGCTCCGGCCGGTCCGATCCGACGCGGCCGCCAAGGCTCGCGTGTCCTCGAGCGAGAGGGCGGGTGGCTTCGGGATGAGGACGTGATAGCCCGCATCGAGCGCGTCGACGACCAGGTCCTGTCGCGCACCGGGCCGCATCCAGATGATCACCGCCTCGAGGTCCTCTTCGGCCCACATCCGGCGATGATCGGTGTACCAGCGGCCGCGACCGCCGAACCGGTTCGCGGCATCGCGCGCCTTGGCCTCGTCGATGTCGCACACGGCCCGAAGGTCGAGCGGTGCCAGGTGGAGCGCCGGATAGATCGCCCAGGTCGAGAACACGCCTGCGCCGATGAACCCCACACGCAACGGCGCCACGTCGCTAGGCATCGGCACCTTCGAAGGCCTGCCGGAGGACCTGCAGGTCGACCAGCGCGTTCGCGCTCCGAGCGCCGTGGTAGTCGTTCTCGCTGACCAGGGCGCCATCGAACCCGTGGTGTCGCAGTGCCGCGGCGGTCGCGGCGAAGTCCGACGTGCCCTCGCCGAGCACCGCGCTCCCCATCGCGCCATCGACCCCGTCTTTCACATGGACCTGCTCGGCGAGGTAGGGCCACAGGGCGTCCACCATCGGCGCGACCGGATGTCCCCAGAGCGATGGGTTCTGCGTGTCCAGCAGGATACGCAGCTCGGGTCGCGCGGCCGCCTCGAGGAGACGCAGATTGCCTGCGACGCTGAGGGTGTTCTCCGAGGCGATCGTCACGGGCTGGCTGCGCGCATAGTCACACGCCGCCGCGAGCACCTCGCCCGTGCGATGCAGCCCCGCGGCGTCGAGGATCTCGCCTGCGCGGAAGCTGGGCAGGAAGACGACCGGGACATCCATGGCGGCCGCCGCGTCGATGGCGATCCGGATGCTGTCCCAGCAGCGGGCAGCGTTGCGGGAGCCCGCCGGACTCGTCAACCCGAGGTCGTTCAGGTCCCCGCCGGCGATCGCGCCGATGGTGACGGCGCACGCCCGGCTAGCCCGTCGGTATCGCTCGCGGACGGCGTCGTCATCGAGTCGCAGGTCGCCGTCCAGCGCACCTGAGTCGAGATGGATCGTGTCGAACCCGAGTGCCGCGGCACGCTCCACCGTCTCGGGGCCACGCCCATCCAGTGACCAAGCAGTGACGCCGAGCGAGATCCGGGCAACCTCCACGCATGGGAGCGTAACGCGCGCGCAACCGCGACAGGCCACGCCGCCAGCGGCCCGACCGGTGGCCCCGCCGTATCATCGCCCGCGTGATCCCCGTCGGTCCGAACAGACCTGGCTCGCCGCTCTC
This sequence comes from Candidatus Limnocylindrales bacterium, assembly GCA_036257225.1. GTDB lineage: Bacteria > Chloroflexota > Limnocylindria > Limnocylindrales > CSP1-4 > SPCO01. The sequence continues at coordinate 26,262 of DATAFZ010000044.1, forward strand.
GCCGGTCCGGCTGCGACGCCTGCCGGATCGCATCGCGGGCCTGCGTCCGATCGATGCGGCCGAGGCGTTCCGCGACCTGCCTGGGCTCGCCCTGCTCGAGAGCGCGCGCCCCGGCCGGAATGCGCGGTGGACGTACCTGACCGCCGATCCGGTGGCCGTGCTCCAGGCCCCCGCTGCCGGACCGGACCCGTTCGCCGTCGCGCGTCGCCTGCTGCGCCGGCTCGACGGCACGCCGATCGTCCCGGCCGACGCCCCGCGGTTCCTCGGCGGGCTGGTCGGCTTCCTCGGGTATGACCTGGGACACGCGCTCGAGCGATTGCCGACCATCGCCATCGATGACCAGGGGATCCCGCCCTTGCGGCTCGGTCTGCACGACTGGGTCGTGGCGTGGGATCGGCGGACGGGCCACGCCTGGCTGGCCGGTCGCGCCCTGGATGGCGACACACGGCGCCTGGCCCGCCGCCTCGATGAGGTCCACGCGCGACTGACGACCCCAGCGGGACCGGCCGTGGAGCCGGTCGACTCGGCGCTCGATCCCGAGGGCCCGTTCGTCTTCACGTCGAGCCTGTCGCGCGAGGCGTACGAAGCTGGCGTCACGGCCATCCGCCGGCACATCGAGCGCGGCGACATCTACCAGGCGAACCTGACACGCCGGCTGGAGACGCCGTTCGATGCCGATCCCTGGCAGCCGTACCGCCGGCTGCGCACCGGCGACCCGTCGCTATTCTCCGCCTACCTCGACCTGGGCGCGTCGCCCGAGACGGGCCGTCCGCGCGCGCTGTTGTCGGCCTCGCCGGAACCGTTCCTGTCGGTCGACGCCGAGGGCATCGTCGCGAGCGATCCCATCAAGGGCACCCGGCCGCGAGGACGTGACCGGGCCGAGGATCGCGCACTCGCGTGCGAGCTCCTGACCAGTGCCAAGGACCGCGCCGAGAACGTGATGATCGTCGACGTGCTGCGCAACGACCTCGGCCGTGTCTGCCGGCCGGGCTCGGTCCGCGTCCCCCGCCTGTGCCGACTCGAGCGGACCGCGGCCGTACAGCATCTCGTGTCCACCGTGACCGGCCGGCTGGCCCCGGGCCGCGACGCCTTCGACCTGCTTGCCGCCAGCTTCCCGGGCGGTTCGATCACCGGCGCGCCGAAGATCCGCGCCATGGAGATCCTGGAACGAATGGAGCCGGTGCGGCGTGGACCGTATACCGGTGCACTCGGCTGGATCGGACCGGATGGAGCGATGCAGACGAGCATCCTGATCCGGACGTTCGTCGCCGACGGTCGCCGTCTGACCCTGCACGTTGGCGGTGGCATCACCTGGGGCAGCGATCCCGCCGCGGAGTGGGATGAGACCGTCGCCAAGGCCCGCGGCC
>DATAFZ010000063.1:0-2758 GCA_036257225.1 Candidatus Limnocylindrales bacterium
ATCGCGCAACGCGAACCGCGGGAAGCTCTCGCGCATGCGCGCGCTCGGTGCGACGGTCATCGAGTCGGGGGAGGACTTCGACGACGCCCGGACGGCATCGGAGGCGTACGCGACCGAGCGCGGCGCCGAGCTCCTGGTCGACGGCGACGACCGGCGGATCTCGACCGGGGCGGCGACGCTGGCGCTCGAGCTGACCGAGGCGATCGATGCCGGTTTGCTGCCGGCACTCGCGGTCGCAGCCGTGCCGGTCGGCAACGGCGCACTGATCAACGGCGTCGGGTCGTGGCTCCGCCACGCCTCGCCATCGACCCGCATCGTCGGCGTGCAGGCGGAGGGTGCCGATGCGATGACGCGCTCGTTCGCGGCCGGTCGGCCGATCGACACCGAGGCGGCGACGACCTATGCCGACGGCATCGCGTCGCGCATCGCCGTGCCGGCGGCCGTCGAGCTGATGGCTGGCCGAGTCGATTCGATGCTGACCGTCAGCGACGAAGCGCTCCGGGCGGGGCAGCAGGAGCTGACCGAGGCGGTCGGGATCACCGTCGAGGGCGCCGCAGCGGCGTCATGGGCGGGCCTGCTGGCGGGTGCCACGCCGGATGGCCCGGCCCTCGTGATCATCACCGGCAGCAACGTCTGACCGGGGGAGCGGAGGAGGGGAGCCCGACCGTGGCCGCAACCCGGACCCTGCCCTTCGACCCCGCCGACCTCGCGCGCTCGCTGGTGCCGATCGCGCTACTGGCGGTCGCGGCCGTCGTGCCGCCGATCCGGATCACCGTGCTGATCGTCCTCGCGACCGGAGCCGCGGTCGCGGTGTCGCGCGACGCCCCGGTGCGCTGGACGTGGGCAGGCGCGGTGCCGGTGGCGGTCAGCCTGTTCTGGGGCACGCTCGGAACGCCGCTCGCGGCGGCCGATCTCGGGGATTGCGCGAACCCGGCGTCGCCCGTCGCGACGTGGCGCGCGCTCGAGGCGGTCGTGGTCCTCCTCAGCCTGGCGATCGTGGCGCTCGTGCTGCGGGCCGTGCCGGCATCGCTGTACCTGCGCATGCCTGCCCGGCGGTGGGCGGCCAGGCACTGGCCGGTCTGGGCGGTCCTCGGGTTCCTCGTGGCGGGCCCCATCGCGCTGCTGGTCGGGCCGTACCTCGCGCGGCCGTTCTTCGGGGACGTGTCGTACGTGCTCGTCGCGGGAGCCCTCGTGCCGGCGCTGATCTTCGCGGTGTCGAACGGCGTCATGGAGGAGCTCGTCTACCGCGGCGCGCTCATGAGCTGGTCCGGGCGGGTCATGGGCATGGGGCCGGCGCTGGTCGGGCAGGCCGTGGTGTTCGGCCTGGCGCACTCCGGCACCGACGTCATCGGGTTCCAGTTCCCGCTGATGCTGGCCATGGGCCTGGGCGGCCTGTTCGCGGGCCTCATCACGATCAGGACGCGATCGCTGCTGATCCCGATCGCGATCCACATCGGGCTCGATATCCCGATCTACTTCGCGTTGGCCTGCCGGCCGTAGCCTAGAACATCCGTGCGCTTCTACGATCGTTGCGAGCGCGCTCGAGGACCAACCCTGATTTGGGTCGCACCGTGACGTATGGTAGCATGTATGGCATGGAGAAGACGACCGTCTACCTGACTGAAGCGCAGAAGCGGGCCCTCGAGCGCGCGGCGCGTTCCGCGGGTCGAAGTGAGGCGGACCTCATCCGGGAAGGCGTGGAGATCGTCACTGCTCGGCACCGGACCGCCGAGCTCGTGCTGCCGCTGTTCTCGAGCGACGATCCGGATCTGGCCGAGCACGTCGATGATGCGCTCCAGGGTTTCGGGGAGCGGTGATCGTCCTCGACACGAGCGGCCTCCTCGCGGCCATCGACGCGAAGCAACACCAACACGACGCGGCCGCGGCCGTCCTTCGTCAGGCGTCAGGGCCGCTCCTCCTGTCACCGTTCGTCCTTGCCGAGCTCGACTACCTGATCTCGACCCGCGTTTCGACCACGGCCGCTCAGGCCTTGCTCGGACAGGTATCGGCGGGTGTTTACCGCCTCGAGTCGATGAATGCCGACGATGTGGCGGCGGCGAGCGAGATCATCGAGCGCTACCGGGATCTGGAGCTCGGGTTGGCTGACGCGTCCCTCGTGGTCCTTGCGGATCGGTACGACGCGTCCGACCTGCTGACGCTCGACGAGCGCCATTTCAGGGCAGTGCGAGGACCCTTTGGCCGGCCATTTCGGATCCTGCCAGCCGACGCCTGACGCAGATCGCCCGTCCGGACATGGTGACAACCGCTTCCGATAAGGTCAGTTATGTCTGGAACCCTGGACGGTTGAATGCGCTCAGAGGATCCAGGCTGGTAGGCGCTCCTCGACGTATCGGGCGCCCGGCTGCGACAGACGCACGAGGCCGGTCGCCCGCGCGTAGTCAACGAGCTTGTCGTCGTGCAGGCCCGTCAGGATCGCGGTCCTGAACCTGGCCGCGTTTGCGTACTCCGTCCAATCCCGCAGGTCGGCGTCCCGCACCGGCCCTGGGGTCGCGTGCAGGAGGAGCAGGACCTTGTCGCGGACGCTCATCTTCGTGTTGAGGACCCGCTTGGTGCCGGGCACGACCTCCCAGACGGCCGGCGTGTCGCGCTCGATCAGCGCCTCGACGAAGGCGGTCGCGGTCTTGACGTCGACCTGGTGAAAGATCCGGACCAGCTCGGCGACGAGCCACTTCGCCGCTCCGACGACGTAGGTGGCGTCCATGTGGTTGGACGGCACCTCGCCGCCGACGTGCCCGAC
>DATAFZ010000149.1:0-1912 GCA_036257225.1 Candidatus Limnocylindrales bacterium
CCCGGTGCTGTCGCGCTGCCCGAGCGGGCCGACCGCGGTCACGCTCGAGCCAGTCGCCAGCTCGCGGGTGCCAAGGGCGACGGGCGTGACGATCACCCGGACGGGGCCCGAGCCGTCATCGACGGTCACAGCCGTGCCATCGCTGAGCGCATCCGGACCCGCGGTCACGGTGCCGGCGACCTGGATACGCGTCCCCTCCATGGGTTCGGTGGCCAAACCTGTCGAGATCGACGGCGCCGCCGGCAGGGCGGACGTGCCGGTGCTCACGAGGTCGATTTCGGCGATGCGCAAGGTGCGCTGCGCGAAACGATCGTCGACGGTGCCGCGAACGACGATCGCGGTCCCGATCGGGATGGGGCTGACTACGGCGGCGTCGAGGTAGAGGGCGATCCCGCCCGTCTCGTCCTGGACGAACGCGGTGTGGCCGGACTCCAACGCACCGAGCTCGGTCGACAGGACGCCGGCGATCGTCGCGGCCGTGCCATCGGGCATCGCGCGGACGGCAGTGATGGCGACCGGCGCGGGCGTCGGTGCAAGGGTCGGCTCGACGGTCGGCGTCGGTTCGAGCGTCGGCTCCGCAGTGGGCGTGGCAGTCGGAGCGCTGGTCGGGCTCGCCGTGGGCTGTGGCGTCGCATCGGAGGTGGGCTCGGGTGTCGGCACGGGTGTCGGCACGGGTGTCGGCGTCGGCTCGGGGCCGGGGTCCGGAACCGGCGGAGCCGCGAACCCCTGGGGCCCGGGCGTCGTCGATTCGAACCAGTCCACCGCGTTGTCGTTGGTGTCGAGGCCGTTGCCGAGGGCGCCACCTGGTCGCCGCTCGATGCTGGCGCTCGCCGCGGGTGCCGGCGCCGCCGTGCCCTCGACGAACGCATTCGTGGCATCGCCCCAGGCGACCGCGTCGATGACCGAGCCACCGATGACCCGGAGCGCGACTGCGCCACCCGTCGCGGCAAACCCGCCGCTGTATACGGCATCGCCGATGGCCGCATGGGCGCCCGCGCTGTTGACGATCAGGAAGCGTCTGCCGGGCGTCAGGATCGTGGATGCGGACCACGTGCCCTTGCGCGTGACGGTCGACCCGGACGAGGTCGCGTAGACCAGTTCGAGCCCGATCAGGTCCGTCGAGTCAGCCCCCTGGTTGGCGATCTCGACGAACTCGTCGGACGCGCTGGCACCGCCGGTCTGCACTTCCGAGATCACGAGGGTCGAGGGCGGCCAGGGCACGGTCGCAGCCCGCGCGATGCCGCCGCCCACGAGCGGCGTGGCCGCCGGCAGGCTCGATAGGCACAGGGCGACGACCAGAGCGAGCGCGGCATCTGCCGCGCGCCGGGCGCGTAGCATGCGTGTCCTCCCGGCGGGGACCGAGCGGGCGGCGGCGCATCGCTAGTGATACCAGTGAACGATCGACCGGCGATAAACCCGGCCTGCACGCTGGCGTATCGGCGACACATCCGGCACTCATCCGCGGTGCCGCGCATGCATCGACTACGATGGCGGGCACCGTCCGATCATCCGAACGCGATCCAGGAGACGCCGTGGCGCGCGCCAAGAGGACCCATCGAGCCGAGGCCCGGCGTCGATACCGCAGTGAACAGTCGATCGGCGCGATCGAGGATGGCGACTCGGACATCGCGCCTGTCGAGGACCGGACCTCCGAGCCGGCGCGGCCGGGCGCGACCGCCACGGCCCGACGCGGGGTCGCCTCTGCCTTCCGCGAGGCGTTCCGGCCGGTCGATGTCCCGGCCGACCTGCGGTCCCTGCCGCTGCTGCTCCGGAGCAGGGCGTTGTGGATCCCCATCCTGCTCACACTCGGCACGGCGGTGCTCTACGCAGCGATCCGCCCGGAGACCCGCCCCGGCGATCCCATCGCGACGGTGGCGCTGTTCCTGAAGGAGTACTTCCTCGTTCCGCCGGC
>DATAFZ010000150.1:0-5829 GCA_036257225.1 Candidatus Limnocylindrales bacterium
GCTAAGATGGCTATGTGTCGCTGGAGCCGATCCTCGCGCTGATCGTCGTCGCCGTCCTCGCCAATCTCGTCGTCATGGCCGCGCTGGTCGCGTCACCGTCACTGGGCCGAGGTCGGAACCCGGGTTCGCCGGAGGACCAGCCCGACGCCCGAGCCGAGCGGGCGCTGGCTGCCGCGGCGGTCGTCGGGCACGGGGATGACGAGCGTATGGACGATGGCGTCCCAGCACGCGCCTACGACCGCGTCGTGCGAATCGCGTCGTGGGTGTTCCTCCTGGCGGCGACCACGATCGTCGGTGTCACCGGCTTGTGGCCGCAGAGCCAGACGGCCATCTTCATCCTCCTCGCGCTCGCCGGTCTGTTCGTCCTGGTCATCCACGACCTCCTGCCAGCGACCGCCTTGGGTCCGGCCAAGTTCGTCGTCGAAGGGTCGGTCGCGATCACCGTGGCGACCATGCTCGTCGCGCTCACCGGCGGGGCGTCCAGCCCGTTCTTCTTCGTGTATCCGTTGATCGTCGGCGGCGCGGCCCTCGTCGTGAGCCCGACGATCACCCTTGGCCTGGCCCTGACCGCCGCACTCGGCTATCTCCTGGCGGCGATCCTCGGCACCCCGCCGCCGGGCGTGAGCAACCCGGCCACGACCGCGACGGTCGGCATCAACCTGACGGCACTGATCCTGCTCGCGTACATCGCGATGGTCATCGCCCGTGAGCAGCGGAGCTCACGCGATGCCGCGATCCGCCTATCGACCATCGACCCGTTGACGTCGCTGTACAACCGCGGCTTCTTCTTCGCCGTCCTCGAGCGCGAGATCGCGCGGAGCGCCCGGTCGGGCCGCGGGTTCTGCCTGCTGATGATGGACCTCGATGAGCTGAAGGCCGTGAACGACCGGCTGGGGCACTTCCACGGCGATCGGGTCCTGCGCGCCGTCGGCCAGGTGGTGAACGATGGGGTCCGCCGGATCGACACTGCAGCCCGCTACGGTGGGGACGAGTTCGTGGTGCTCCTGCCCGAGACCGATCCCACGGGTGCCTTCGTCCTCGCCGAGAAGATCCGGATCGGCGTGAACGACTTGGACCTGGACCTGCCGGACGAAGCGCCCCGCCCATCCATGTCGGTCGGTGTGGTGTCCTACCCGGACGACGGCCAGACCGCGGACGAGTTGATGATCAGCGCCGACCGGGCGATGTACACGAGCAAGCGGGCCGGCAAGAACCGCGTGACCGGGGTCAACATCCCCACCCCGGCCGAGAAGCGCAAGGGCGCCCCCTCCAAGGCCTGACGGCCGACCTCATCCGGGCCGGGACCAGCGCCAGACCATCGTCGCGGTCAGCGGCCGCCCCGGCTCGGCGGTCGGCGGGTCCGACCCGTCGGCTTGCGCGAGGTTGACCGCATCGGGCGGGGCGGTTTGCGGCTCGATGCACAACCCTTCCGGGCGCTCGTCGAAGATCACCCAGACATCGGCGCTGGAGCTGATCTCGAGGTCGAGCACGCCGGGCCAGCGCAGGCACGGTGGGGCGCGCAGCCCGCGGAAGGCGTCGTCCCACGGCCGCGGTGCGGGAGCGACGAGCCTGCCCGTCGGTAGCCCATCGGGGCCGCGCGCATACATGGACTCGGCTTCGACCTCGAGCACCGCGACCCGTCCCTCGATCGTCCGCCGGAACCACGGGTGCCAGCCGACCCATGCTGGCATGGGCTCGTCGGCCTCGAGCGTCAGCGTCGCCTCGAGCCGGTCGGGTCGGAGCGCGATGGTCTGGCTGACGCGTCCGGCGAACGGCCAGCCAGGACCGAGGTCGATCGCCAGCGTGAGCCGGTCAGACGCCCGCCGCAGGATCCGCCACGCCCGGTCCAGGACCGTGCCGTGGATGGCATGCGGTGGCAGGTTCCGCTCCAGCTGGTAGTGCCGGCCGCGGAACGTGAACCTGCCGTCGCGGATCCGCCCGGCGAAGGGCGCCATCGGGTAACAGCCCGACCAGATCGGCCCGGCACCCTCCGTCAGGAGCAGCTCGTGGCCATCCACGACGAGGGACGCGAACCGGCCGCCGGCCGCCGCGTGGACAGTGAGCTGCGCCCCCGTCGCACCGAGGACGAGCCGCCCATCGGCGCTGGTCACACCGCCATCGTCATGACCCGGTCCGGGCGCAACAGGAACGGCGGCAGGTACGCCGGGATGTTCGAGAAGGGGAGGACGTCCGGGTGGACGTCGATCCCGAGCGCGTCGCGCATGAACCGGCGGCGATCCTGGATCCGTGCCCAGGCATCCGGGTAGCGCGCGGCGAGGGTCGCCCGCAAGCCCTCGTCGGCGAGCGCGATGCCGTCCTCGATGTTGGTGGTGAAGTACGGCGTCCCGGTGGCAGGGATGATGTCGACCTGGAACGCCATCCCGGATCGCAGCTCGACCGATGAGCCCGGCTCGATCGGCGAGTTCACCCACTCATCGAGTCCGATCTGGTGCCCCGGGTTGAGGAAGATGCCGAAGAACGGGTCGCCGAGGTGGCGCTCGATGATGGCGTGGAGTGCGCCGCCCGTCTGGCCGATCCTGAGCGCCTCATACCACTCGGCGACGGCGGCGAAGTACGGCCCGACCAGCCGATCGATGTAGTCCCGAGCCGACGCAGGGAGCTCCGCGGCGTCCTCTACCACGAACCCGGCCCGGCAATTGAGCGCTCCCAAGATGCCGAAGGCGACGGTGAACGGATCGCCCCGTTCGATCGCGCGGTCGCTGGGGCTGAGCAGCCCATAGGTGGCACGCGGGCCGGCCGTGAGCATCAGGTGGCACGACAGCGGCGTCCCGTCCCAACCGAGGAGGGCCACCGCGTCGCGTTCGCGAAGGCCCGGTCGGAGGCCGGTCAGGACGCGGTGGACGCCGCTCGACGTCGTGCACGCCGCCGCCTCCATGGCGGCGAGCTGCTCGACCTCGTTGATCACGCGCAGACCGTCGGCCGCGTCGATCAGGAGGTGGACCGCGTTGTCGACGGCGCCGCGCGGGCCGGTCAGTCGCCGGAGCTCGTCGGCGAGGAACGATGGGACGTCGAGCATCGATCGATCCGCGTACGGTTTCCAGCCGATCACGCCCACCCGCGTCCCGGTAGCGATGCCCTCATCGCCCAGGATGTCGGGCAGCGTCCTCGAGCGATCGCGCGGCTGGCCGGGCAGGCTCAGCTCCTGGAAGCGGTGCCGGCGCATCGGCAGGGGTGCGGCACCGGCCACGCCGAAGCATTCGTTGCCGACGAGGATCGCCGGGTCGCCGTCGGGGCCGACGACCAGGATCGCCTCTTCGAAGCGCGGGTCGAACCCCGTCAGGTACGCCAGGTTCGCGCTGTGCTCGCGATCCGCGTACACGACCAGGCGGTCGTAGCCCTGTCGCTCCATCCGTTCGCGAAGGCGCTCGAGCCGAGCGGCGAACAGCGATGCCGGGATCTCGGGCATCGATGCCGGTCGCCCGAAGTCGGGCAGGTCGACGGGCGTGAGGCTGGCGTGGCGGATGCTGGTCATCGCGCCGTCTACGGTGCCACGGGTTCCACGGACGTCGCGCCACGCCGGATCGTGACGGTCTGATCGGCGCTCACGGGAAGCCATCGGCCGACGTCGCCATCGGGCCAGGTGACGCGGACCTCCGCGCCATCGGCTGTGCCGAGACCGAAGTGGATCGGCACCAACCGCCCGCTCGCGTGCCCGCCGCCGACCGTCAGCTCGCGCTCCAGCTCGCGGCCATCCGCCCTGACTGCGACCCACGCGCCGACCGCATCGTGGTTGGCTGCGTCCTGCTCTAGCTCGACCGCCAGCCAGTGACCCATGGGTGACGGCTGTGCATCGGTGCCCGTGCCGACGTTGCGCCATAGCTCGACGTTCTCGCGACGCACGACCTTGATGAGATCCAGCGATCCGTCACGGTTCAGGTCGACGAGCGCGGCGCCACGGGCGGGTCCGTAGCGGACGATGCCGGCTGCCACGGCGCCCTCCACGAATGTCCCGTCCGGCTGTCCGATGAGGAGGTTGCTCGGATCCTTGCTCGCGTATTCCGTCTGGTGCTCCACGTTGCCCTTGCTCACGAACAGATCGGTGAAGCCGTCGTTGTTGACGTCCTCGAATGCTGGATGCCATGCCGTGGACGCAAGCGTCTCGCCGCCCGTATACGGTCGATGCGCCGTGACGCCTCGACGGAGCGCGATGTCCTCATATCGCGGCTGCGCGGGTCCGTCGGCGAGGGTCTGGAGCTTGTTGTCGCCCTGGCTGGTCAGGTAGACCTCCGGGTAGCCGTCACCGGTCAGGTCCTGACTGGCGATGCCCATGCCCCAGAGCTTGAGCGTCGCCCAGCCCTCGTCCGGGGTGTAGGGCCGCGGCGCGATGCCGGGTTCGATCCGCCACAACTGCTCCTGGCCCCTGTCGTGGTGATAGTGCCGGTCGTTCGAGACGCGCAGATCGCGTCGCCCGGACCGGTCCCAGTCGCTGAACAGCAACGACAGCGTGCACCAGCTCGGGCTGAGCGCGATCGGTGCGCCGTAGGTTCCAGCGGCGCTCGGGCGAAGCAGCCGATCGTCGGCGCAGGCGTCGGTCTCCTCGCCCTGCTCGTCGAGGGCCAGATAGTCGCCGAATGCGAGCGTCGGCAGCGCGGCCGTCGGCGTTTCCCACGTCGCTGAGAAGCCGACCGTCCAGGTGTTCCCATCTGCGATGCCGAGCATCTCGTCGGCGCGCTCGAACCGGCAATCGCCGACGCCGCGCAGGATGACATCCTGCCCGAGCCTGAGCACGGCCAGGTCGGTCGAACCGTCACCGTCGATGTCGAGCGGATAGGCGCCGGTGACCGCGCCGAGGTCGGTCACCGGGCTGGGCATCCGCTCGAACCGCAGTGCGCCCCCGATCTCGCTGCGATTGCGAAAGAGCCCGGCCGGGCCATCGCCACCCGCCAGAAAGAGGTCGGCCAGACCGTCATCGTCGCAGTCGAACGTCGCGACGCCGCCGCCGACGACGTATGGATAGTCCCCGGCATAGGCGTGCTCGACGCCCGCTTGGAGCGCCTCCTCGATGAAGTGCGGTGGGTCGAGGGCGACGGGCCGTGCCGGAGCAACGAGGCCGGACTTGGGCAGCGTGGCGACGATGAGACCGCCCGTTGCCAGCACGAGGGGCACGACGAGGGTGACGGCGAGTCGAGACCCGCGCGGGATCACTCGGGCGATGGTGGAAGTCGACACGGGCCGTGGCATCTCCCGGATCGCGTCGGTGGATGACGGACCGGGGTATTAGAGCACAAGCTACACAAACCCCCGGTACGCTTGCATCCAGCCCTACCATCGCAAGCCTCGACCGCGCAGAGGGGCGAAGGATCGCGTGATGACCAGACGACCGCGGCGCATGATCCTGGCGGGGCTCGTCGGGCTGACCGTAAGCGGCTTGCTCGCCGGCTGTGGCGACACCCGCCCGCCCTATGAGGCCGACGCGTGCACGCGCGCTGACCTCGCGGGACGGTCCGTCGCCCGCGTCTGGGACGACCAGGCGCTCGACCTCATCCGACAGGTCGTCCCGGCGCCGACCGTCCACGCCCGCAACCTCTTCCACGTCTCGGTGGGGATGTGGGACGCCTGGGCCGCGTACGACCAGTCCGCGGATGGCTACCTGGTCACCGAGAAGCTGCGCGCCCAGGATGTGAGGGCGGCCCGTGAGGCGGCGATGAGCTATGCCGCCTATCGGATCCTGCTGTGGCGCTTCGGAACGGTGTCCGACCTCGAAAAGGCCGGTGCGCAGCTCGACGCGACCATGGCCTCGCTCTGCTATCGCACCGAGTTCGCCTCGACCGAGGGTGATTCGCCGGCAGCGCTGGGGAACCGCATCGC
>DATAFZ010000153.1:0-8795 GCA_036257225.1 Candidatus Limnocylindrales bacterium
GGATCTCCGACGCGATGCCGACCCCGCCGAAGAGCGCCGTCCCTTCCACCGTGAGGTGCGGAGCATCGAGTGGCCGATCGGCCTTGGGGCGCCCGTCCCCGGCGCCGCCGATCCCGAGGACCCGCGTCGTCACGTTCCAGCTCTCCGGGACGAGGAGCTGGCAACCACCGAACATCGCCCGGACATCCAGCCGCGCCCCGGCGGGGTCGAGGGTGGCATCTCGCAAGTCGATGATGCCGCCGCCGAACCACAGGTCGACCTTGCCGCCACGGAAACTACTTGCGGTCGACTCGAACAGGATCGGTTCGAAGGTCGCCACCAGCTGGACTTCGTCCGCGTCCGGCTCGTCCTTCGGGACGATCCGTCGCCGCACGTTCAAGGCGGCCAGGGCCGTAGCGGCCATCGCCACCATGAGCCCAGCCCAGGCCAGCCTGATGACTCGACCCACGATCTTCATCGCATTACCTCCATCCATTCGACGAGCGTTCAACAACGCCTTGCCGCGGGTGATGGGCGTGCGCACAGCCCGAAAGCCGCCTCGCCTCGCCCGCACCGCAGCGTCCATCCGCGTGACGAGCGTTCGCCAGCGGCTCACGGTCGCACTGCCTGGGCCGCACGCGGCAGGAACACGAGCAGGTTCCAGCCGGCGAGCCCGACGATAAGCACGACGCGCACGATCAATGGCCATGTCGTCTCCCAGATCCACAAGCCGGCCATCACCGGCAGGAACAACAGCCAGGCGCCGACCTGCACAAGCAGCGGCAAGCTGCGGATGGTCGCCCAGGTCTGATCAAGGCTGCCCTGGCTCCAGATGAGGGCGATGCCGAACGCCACCCACAGGATCGCGAAGATCCCGAAGAGGACGCCGTGCTCCGCCAGCCACCCGACCGAGTTTCCGAGCCCGCTGGCTACTGACTCGATGATCCGCTCCATCGGACCCTTCCTTTCAGCATCCCGGGTCGTGACCACGGCGCGCATCCCCGGTCACGAGGCAGGTTGTGGCGCTTGGCGAACCTGCTGGGTGCCATCGGGGCCGGCGATCACGTAGGCCACCATCGCGATGAAGCCGAAGCTGAACAGGCCCAGGACGAGCAGGAGGACGAACCACAGCTTGTCGTCGAGCTGGGCGGTGTTGATCAGCGCACCGATCCACGACACGAGGCCGGCGATCGCTCCGCCGATCATCGAGAACCCGCCGATGATCATCAGCCCGAACATCGACCACCCGAACGCCGTGAACTGGACGCCCGTGACGTCCGGCCCGTCCATGACGAACTCGCCGGCCGCGAAGGCTGCCCACACGGCCGCCACGGCCAGGAGCAACCCGGCGACCGCAGCGATGATCCCGCCGATGAAGAACTTGGTGATGGTTGGCTTGGTCATCTCAGACCCTCCTTCGATCATGCCCGCCTGTCGGCGGGCCTTTACCCCTCAGTCGGTCACGCGGTACGTCGTGGGAACGACGACCTCGTTCATGAATCGCTGCACGTCATCCGCCTGCTCGAAGACGGGCGCATGCGCGGCGTTCGGCAGCTCCACGCGTTCCTTGATCGGTGCCTCGAGCCCGGCGAACCATTCGAGCGCGAGGTCGCGTCGCCCGGCAAGCTCCGCGCTCCCATCGAGCAGGTATACCGGGACCTCGAGCCGCGATGCCTGGGCCCGCAAGTCGATGGCATAGAGCTGCGGGTACACCAGCGCGAACGTGTCGATGAGCCCGCGCAGCACGTTCGACTTGTCGATGGCGTCGTACTCCGAGCCCAGGACGCCGAACGGGTCCAGGCCGGCGGCGGCACCTCGCTCGAGATAGCCGGGTGACGGCGTGTACGGCCTGTAGAGGTACTCGTACCAGGCGAGCAGGTTGGAGTTGGCCCACGGGATGTCGCGGTACGGCGGCGTCCCGACCGCATCGAGCTGCGCAAGTAGCGCCTGGTCGCCTGCATGCTCGGCGTAGGTGACGAGGTCCTCGTAGATGCGCCGGTCGGTCTCGCGGACATCGACCATCTGGCCGCTTGGGATCCATGCGTAATAGAGATCCGGTCGCTGCTGGACCGCGAGCACCCCGAGGATCGTTCCCCAGGACTCGCCCATCAGGTAGATCCGTCGCTCGTCGAATCGCTGCCGTAGGTATTCGCTGAGCTCGACCACGTCGGCGACGGCCTGCTCGACCGTCATGGATGACACGGGATCGATGGCCGGATAGGACTTGCCATTACCGCGCTGGTCGAGACCGACCCAGACGAAGTCCTGCTCCCAACCGCCGCTGACAGCGCGCGTCAGCGCGAGGTCGGATTGGCCCGGCCCCCCGGCGAGATAGAGGATGACCGGATCAGCGGGGTCGGCCGCACGGATCATGATCGATTGGTCAGCGCCTCCCAGCCGGACGGTCGTCAGCTCGGCGATGCTGCCGGGGATCGGCTGGCCGTCTGGGTCCAGGACCGGCGGCGTCGAGGCAGGCCAAGCCACCAGGAGCGCTAGCCCAGCGACACCGATCGCGAGCAATGACGTTCCGACGGGGCGTCGCTGTCGGCTCGCATCCCGGGCGTGCCCGATCCGTCGTGCGATGACGATCCCGATGAGGACCCCGAGCACGACGGCTGGGACGAGCAGCAGCGCATGGACGCCGCGCGTCAGTGCGAACGCGATGATCCCGTAGGGCGTGTCGAACCGGACTGCCAGACTCGGCGCCAGGGTGCCGAGCCGGCCGGCCTCCACGCCGAGCGCCAGCCCGACGAGTACGGGGATCAGCATCCAGCGCGTCGGCCGCAGCGCCCCACCAACCACCCCGACCGCCAGGCCCAGTGAGATCGCCACGATGCCGTGGAGCGCGGTGACCGGTCCGCGCGGCATCACGAGCGACGACAGCAAGCCCGCGGCAAGCGCGACACTCGTCGCGGCCGCTACCGGAGCGATGCGTTCACCGATCGGTCCGTGCCACACGCCGGTGGCCGCCATCAGTGGCCGCGACCCGGCCTGCACACCCGATCCCATAAGCGTCATCTCCGTACGTCGACCCGATCGTCGGCGCATCGGCGCATCGGACGGTAGGGCCGGATGGGCCCATCGAGCGGGTCGGACGGGCCCTTGCGCATGGATCCCTGTCACCATCCGCCAGGCGTGACGCCGGGCTCGAAGCCGATGTCGTCGAGGAGGACCGAGCCGGCCGTATCGAAGCGGAACCGCACCGCCCGCAGCGCATCGACATCGGTCTCGGGCGATCCGGCGAGCAACGCGGCGAGCGGTACTGCGTGCGTCTGCGCGAATCGCTCCGCGCCGAGCACCTGTCGCTCGGACGGCAGGTATCGGTCACCGGCTCCGTCGAGCTTCCACAGCCGTGTCGGCAAGAGCGGACGGCTCGCGGACACGGCGCTCATCCGGACCGAGGTCGTCAGCCCTCCCCGGAACTCGAGCTCGATCAGCGGATCGACGGTCCGTCCGGGATCGACCCACGGCGACATCGAGAACACCAACGAGTCCGTACGATCCAAGTGGCGGAGGTGGGCGATCTCGAGCGGGACCGTATACGACGCTGGGGCTGACCATCGCAGGGCGATCGCGCGGTCGGCCTGCGGGACCCCATCGCGCAGCGTCGGGTCGACGCCGGCGACGCGGTCGAAGCCGACTGCGCGCCCAGCGTCCGCGTCGATGGCCGCCGGGCCCACGGCGTCGACGACGACCCGTGACGACGTCTCCCAGTGGGTCTCGATGACATCGTCGGGCAACCAGCGTCGACCCGAGCGCGGGTCACGGAAGAAAGCGTCGTATGCCGTGTCCCCGTCGAGCGATCGGGCGAGGAAGGCTGTCACGGTCGTCCTGGCAAGCCGCTGCTGCTCGCGCGCCGACAGCAGCGAGCCGCGATCGAGCAGCCACGAGGGCAGCGGCCCGGCATCGCCGTCGTCCCAGACGCTGTTGAACCGGCCGTGGTTGGCGCGTTGGCTGAACAGCGCGACCTTGATGTGGCCACTCCCTGGACTGAGCGCGACGCGGTGGTATGTCCGAAGGCCGCTGTAGCCCGGCAGGTCGGCGTCGTGGGCGCCCTGCATGACCAAGTAGTCGATGTCATGCGGCCGGACCGGGGCACCCGGGCCGCTGTACATGCCGTCCGACGGGGCGAATGCTATGACCGTCCGGATGCGGATGGCGGAGATCGGTAAGAGCCCACTCGGCACCATCGCGGAGTCAGCGGCCATCATCGGTGCGAGCGCGGCGGCCTCGCCCCCGCGTGAGTGACCGATGACCGCCACCCGATCGAGATCGACGCGCGCCCCGAGCGGATGTCCCGGGTCTGCGTCCCAGGCCCGGAAGAGCTCGAGGTGTCGGAGCAGCAGCCAGGCGCGCACCCCGATCTCGGAGCCCGCGTAGTCGAAGAACGCGTCCCCGTTGAGGTAGTTCTCGTCGATGGACGCGACGATGTAGCCGCGGCTCGCGAGGTGGGCTCCGAGGTACTCGTAGCCTGGATCCGAGTAGTCCGCCGCAGCGTGATTGCCGTGGACGATCAGGACGACCGGCCGCCGCCCTGCAGCATCGCCCGGGAACCAGACCAGCGCGTTGAGGGGAAGCTCCGCGCGATCGAAGCCCCACGACCAGCGGGCGTACAGACCGGGGATATCGCCTCTATCGGCCAGCGCCGCGGATGCGTCGACGGTCGGCGTGGTCCACGCCACGCCGTCACCGTATTCGGGACGCCGTCGGTCGCGGCCCGATCCATAACTAAGTGACACGACCGCGTAGGGCCCCGGCATCGATGGATCGGGCAGGTCAAGTGTCGGGATGGTGGCGAGGGCCGCCGGATCGTCGCGGATGATCGGGTCACCCTGACCAGGTGCGATCGCCCAGCCGGCGGTCGCCGTTGCGATCACCGCGCATGCCGCAAGGAGCGCTACGGCGATGCGCCGTCGTCCTGCGCCCGCCTCACCGGCGAGCATCGCGCTGGCCGATCCGATGATCAGTCCCGCAAGCGCGCCTACGACGATGAGGATCTCGAAGTAGAACAGTCCGTGGTACAGCGCGATCGGTCCGTCGGCGGAGTTCGCC
The DNA here is from genome assembly GCA_036257225.1 of Candidatus Limnocylindrales bacterium. Classification (GTDB taxonomy): domain Bacteria; phylum Chloroflexota; class Limnocylindria; order Limnocylindrales; family CSP1-4; genus SPCO01. Next base: position 5,032 of record DATAFZ010000153.1, read on the forward strand.
CAGACCATCGCGCCGATGCCGGCCAGGATGCCGACCCATGGCCGCCCGATCGCGTCAAGCCCGGCGGCAGCTCGTGCGACGAGCGCTCGCGTGTGTCGGCCTGCGCGGCCCTGGGCACGACGCAGGAGCCAAGCCGGGACGCCGGTGGCGATGCGAAGCGACACACAGATCGCCACGAGCGGGACGGCGACAAGCGCGAGGCCGATGCTCCAGTCGATGACGCGGACGCCGGTGTGCAGGCTCTCGGCCGCGATCGCTGCGCACAAGGCCGTGACCAGGAACGCGCCAGCTGCCGCGCCGCGGCCGATCGCGTGGATGGACCCAAGAGCACGCGTGGCCAAGGGCATCGCCTCCACTGACATCCTCGGGGCTACGGTCCGTCGCCGGCCAGTGCCAGAGGACGTATCGGCGAGATGACCGACGGCACTTCCTCGGGCCGCGTGTCGCAGGCAGCGTTGGCGCAACACCGATGGAACGCGAGAAGGAGGGTCACACGATGCTCAAGATCCTGGTCGCCCTGGTGCTGCTGGCACACGGGATCGGTCACGTCATGGGTCCGCTGCAGGTCTTCAAGGTGGCCACCATCAACCCGACCTGGGCCGGTGATTCATGGGTGCTCACCGGCGTGACGGGACAGTCGGTCGGTCAGGCGATCGGCGTGGTCCTGTGGATCGCCGCCCTCATCGGCTTCGCGGCGCTCGCCGGCGTGGTCCTCGGGTGGCTACCCGCTGCCTGGTGGGCGCCCCTGGCGATCGTTGCCTCTACCCTCTCCCTGATGGGCATTGCCCTGTTCCCGACGGCATTCCCGCTCATGAGCACGGTCGGGGCTGTCGTGGTCGATATCGCGGTCCTCGCCAGCGTGCTCTGGTTCCACTGGGCACCCGCTGATATCGCCGCGTGAGAAGGGCCGCCGCGCCTGATCCCGTCCATTCGGCCCGCCACTGCGGGCTTGACGGCCCGGTACGGCGGCGGGATCAGCGCCCAAGATCGGACCGATGAAAGGCCATGCGAGGACTGCGAGCGACTCGTCAAGGCTCGATGGCGCGTCCGCGCTCACGGCGGCAGGCCGGGCGCTGGAAGCGCCCCGCGGCCCGGTCCGAACGCGTCGCCGCGGTCAGGATCTGATCGGCCAGCCGCTGCTCAACAAGGGGACGGCCTTCACGCCCTGGGAGCGGGCGGTGTTCGGGTTGCACGGTCTACTCCCGGCCCGAGTGGCGTCCATCGAGGAGCAGGTCGACCTGGAGCTAGAACACGTCCGGCGCAAGTCCGACGACCTCGAGCGGTACATCGGGCTGGCGGCGCTGCAGGACCGCAACGAGACGCTCTTCTACCGACTGCTGGTCGAGAACCTCGAAGAGTTCCTGCCGATCGTCTACACCCCGACGGTCGGCCTCGCGTGCCAGCAGTTCAGCCATATCTTCCGCCGCCCGCGGGGCGTGTGGATCACCCCGGACGATGTCGACAGGATCGACGAGATCCTCGGGGCTGCCGGCGACGAGATCCGGCTGATCGTCGTCACGGATAACGAGCGCATCCTCGGGCTCGGCGACCAGGGTGCCGGCGGGATCGCGATCCCCGTTGGCAAGCTCGCTCTCTACACCGCCGCTGCTGGGATCTATCCGGCATTCACGCTACCCGTGTCACTCGACGTCGGTACCGACCGACAGGAGCTCCTCGACGACCCGCTTTACATCGGCTATCGATGCAAGCGCCTCCGGGGACCCGAGTACGACGCCTTCCTGGAGGCGTTCGTCGAGGCGGTGATACGGGTCTTCCCGCGGGCGCTGCTCCAATGGGAGGACTTCAAGCAGCACAACGCGGTTCGGATCCTCGCCAGGTACAGGCATCGGTTGCCGAGTTTCAACGACGACATCCAAGGCACGGGCGCGGTGGTCTTGGCAGGCTTGCTTGCCGCTCGGCGGGAACGCGGCGGCATCGCCGGTGATCGCTTCCTGCTACTCGGCGCCGGGGCCGCCGCCACGGGCATCGCAGCGATGCTGCTGAAGGAGCTCGAGGTCGAGGGTGTCGCCCGAGATGTCGGCAGGACGCGCATCGTGGTCCTCGACCATCGCGGCCTCGTCCATACCCGCCGCTCGGACCTGCCGGACGACCAGCGACCATTCGCCACCGACGGTGCGGCGCTCTTCGAGCGAGCCGGGCTGCCGCTCGATCTCACTGATCCGGTCGCCATCGCCCGCGCGCTGCAGGCCTCCGTGCTTATCGGCGCGACCGGCTCCCCTGGCGCCTTCTCCGAGCCGCTCGTGCGCGAAGTGAGCCGGCACGACACGGTGCCGATCGTCCTGCCCCTCTCCAATCCCGGTTCGTGTGCCGAGGCGACCGCCGAGCAGATCATGGCGTGGACGGAGGGACGAGCGCTGGTCGCCACTGGCAGCCCGACCCCGGAGCTCGACGGCTCGACCGGCAACCGTGTGATCGGCCAGGCCAACAACGTGTTCATCTTCCCGGGGGTCGGGCTCGGCGCGATCGTCGCGGAGCTGACCGCCATCAGTGACGATGCCTTCCTCGTCGCGGCGCGCGAACTCGCTCGTCAGGTCTCGGCCGACCGGTTGCGGGCCGGGGCGCTCTATCCGCCCATCGCACATCTTCGGAGCGCTGCTCGAGCCGTCGCTGTCGCCGTCGCTCGACACGCCCGTGACGTCGGCACCGGCCGCGCATGCACGGACGATGAGATCGAGGTCGCGGTCGACCGAGCGATGTGGTGGCCTGCCTATCCCCCGGAGGCCCCGGCGGTCTATCCCGCGTGGCGCGTGAACGGACGCGGTCGGACCGGGAGTCCTCGAATGATGCCGGGTGCCGAACGGCACGCGGACGCGTGACGTTCGCCTCTCGTCCACACCGCGCCTCCGCCGACACCATGCGTGGATGACCGGTCCATGTACGGCCGGACCACGACCCTGGACGGGTGAACCAAAGGCGAGGAGGCAGATGATGGCTGTGAAGATCAGCCGGCGGACTCTTGCGACGGTATGTGCCGCAGCGATCGTGATCACGGCCTGCACGACCGGTCAGGCGAGCCCGGTCCCGGCCAGTGCCGGCCCGACGGCAGCGGCTGGCACGGTACAGGTCACGCTCCAGGAATGGGCCGTGCTCCCGGTACCAGCGTCGACCCCAGCGGGCGACGTGACATTCCAGGTGACCAATACGGGGCCGGCAGACGTCCACGAGCTGGTGATCGTCAAGACCGACCTTGATCCCACCGCGCTGCCGACCGATGACGCGGGGAAGGTCGCCGAGGGTGGAAGCGGCATGGAAGTGATCGACGAGATCGAGGACATCGCAGTGGGTCAGACCGAGGAGTTGAAGGTCACCCTCGACGCCGGCAAGTACGTCCTGCTCTGCAACATCTACGACGAGACGGAAAAGGAAGCGCATTACCAGATGGGTATGCGCATCGCCTTCGAGGTGACCGGCGGTTAGTCGGTCAGGCCTGCGTCCGGCGGGTACGAGAGAGCGACATGGGCATCGGCGAGGCGCGATCGGCCGCCATCGCCGCGGCCCTCGTCGCGATCGTCCTCGCAGCGTGCGCACCAGGCACGCCGCCTCCCACTCCATCCGCCGCGAATCCATCGGCGATCCGCCCCACGCCGTCGCCGACGATGTCAGCTCGGCCGACGCCATCCCCATCCGCGACGCCACGACCGACGCCGCGCCCGACGGCGACGCCACGACCGACGCCGCGCCCGACGGCGACGCCACGACCGACGCCGCGCCCGACGGCGACGCCACGACCGACGCCGCGCCCG
>DATAFZ010000041.1:0-18175 GCA_036257225.1 Candidatus Limnocylindrales bacterium
GTCCGAGGAAGTACCACGGCGCCTTGGCCACGGCAGGCGTCACGTTGCCGTTCGCCAACTCCTCGAGCGGGGCGTTGATGAACAGGCCCATGATCAGCAGGAAGATCGACATCACGCCCGCCGCCAGGAACTCGATCGACAGCAGGTGCGGCCACGTCATGACCGTGTCGTCCGGTTCCTTCTGGACACGAACGACGGCGTCCTGCTTGACGAGTGCCAGCAGCCGGTACGGCCGCGCCGACATCGGCACGCGCTGCTTGTCGATCTCCGTGCGCCGCGCCGGGTCGACCGGCAGCACCTCGCGCCGGGTCTCGGTCGGATCCTTCGTGTCGGTCATCGCGAACTGTCTTGCGGGACGCGAGGGCGGCCCAGCGGGAGGCAGAGCCGAGCACCTGAGCGAGCGGACTCAGACGTCCGTGAGCGAGGGGCGGAGGCGATAACGAAGCGATGGGTCGTCATAGCGGACCGCTGATTCCCCCGTCCTTACGAATCCTCCAGAAATGCACGGTAAGGAAAACTGCGGCGATCAGGGGGAGGAACACGACATGGCCCACATAGAAACGTAACAAGGTGTTCTGGCCGACCTCGACGCCGCCCAGCAGGATGCGCGACACCGGCGTGTTCACCAGCGGCGCGTAGCCACCCATGTTCGTACCGATCGTGATGGCCCAGTAGGCGATCTGGTCCCAGGGCAGCAGGTAGCCGGTGAAGCTCAACATGATCGTCAGGAACAGCAGCACGACGCCGACCACCCAGTTGAACTCGCGCGGTGGCTTGTAGGCGCCGTGGTAGAAGACCCGCATCATGTGCAGGAACACGAAGAACACCATGAGGTGGGCGCCCCAGCGGTGGACGTTCCGCGTCAGCAGCCCGAACGTGACCTCGCTCTGGATCTCGAGGATGTTCGTGTACGCCAGCGTGGCCGACGGGACGTAGAAGAACATCAGGTACACGCCCGTCACGGTCAGCACGAGGAACAGGAAGAAGGACAGCCCGCCGAGGCAGAACGTGTAGGCGAACTTCACCGCGTGCTGGCGGACGCGGACCGGATGGATGTGCAGGAAGACGTTGTTCATGACCGCGTACGCGCGCGATCGTTCGTCCCGCGGGTAGGGCTGCCGGAAGAGGGATCGCCAGACCGGGCTGCGCCGGATCGTCTGGTCGACCCGCTCCAGGAAACTCACCGGGCTCCTCCTGCGACGCCGGGGGTGCCGGCCAGCTGCGCGTCCCGGTACGACTCCTTGTAGAGCCGTCCGTCGGTCGAGATCTCCTGCAACTCGAACCGCTCCATCGTAATGGCGTCGAACGGGCAACGCTTGACGCACAGTGCGCAGCGGATGCAGCGCTCCTCATCGAGGAGCATCGCCCCGCCGTCCTCCCAGCCGTAGGCCTCCTCGAGCTCGGGCAGGAGCCCCTCGGACTTGAGCGTGTTGACGTCGACCATGTGGATGACGCCCTCGGGGCAGACATCCGCGCACGCGCCGCACAGGACGCAGCGGAACGGGTCGAACCAGATGTTGTAGTTGCACATGAGGCAGCGGGTCGACTCGGCGACCGCGCCATTGGCGTCGTAGCCCATCTCGACCGGGGTGTTGAAGTTTACGATCGGGTCGGTCGACGGCATGCGTGCCTGGAGCGGCACCATCGGGATGTGCTGGCGGGGCAGCACGTCGTAGAACTCGGGCATGTCATGGCGCCATGAGCTGGTCACCTTGACGTTCGCGGCGACCGAAACGTCCGCCCGGCCGGCGAGGTAGCGATCGATCGCGTACGCCGCCTTCTTGCCGTGACCGGCGGCCTCGATGAGGGTCGTCGGTCCCGTCACGAAGTCGCCGCAGGCGAACACGCCGCGGACGTTGGTGGCGTAGGTGGCGGGGTCGACCTTGACCCGCCCGCGGTTGATCTCGAACTTGGCCTCCACCGGCAGGAACGTCAGGTCCGCCGCTTGCGACACGGCCGGGATCACCGTCTGGGCCGGGACGATGAACTCCGAGCCCTCGATCGGGATGGGCGAACGGCGACCGGATGCGTCCGGCTCCCCGAGGCGGTTGCGGATGAACTTGACGCCGGTGACCTTGCCGTCCTCGCCAAGCACCTCGATCGGGCTGGCCAGGAACTCCATCCGGACGCCCTCGCGCTCGGTCTCGCCGAGCTCCTCCTCGTCGACCACGAGCTCGGACCGGGTCCGCCGGTAGGCGATCGTCACGTTCTCGGCGCCGTGTCGGAGGCTGGTCCGCGAGCAGTCCATCGCGGTATACCCACCGCCGATCACGACGACGTCGTTGCCGACTTCGAGCGGTTCACCGAGGTTGGCGCGCTTCATGAAGTCGACGCCGTAATCGACGCCTTCGAGGTCCGCGCCCGGCACGTCGAGCGCCACCGCGTCCATGGCCCCGGCCGTGATGGCGACCGCGTCGAAGTCGCTCCGGAGCTGCTCGAACGTGATGTCCTTGCCGATCGTCGTGTCGTAGATGAACGCCACGCCCAGCCGCTCGATGAGACGGACGTCCATCTCGATGGCCTCGCGCGGCAGGCGGAAGGCCGGCACGCCGATCAGCATCGTCCCGCCGCCGTACGGCAGGCTGTCGAACACGGTGCACTGGTAGCCCTTCATCGCGAGCTCGCGCGCGACCGACATCCCGGCAGGGCCGGCGCCCACGATGGCGACGCGCTCCTGGCGCGGCGTGATCTGGGGCATGACGTCGGGGATGCCCGAGGCCTCGTGCCACTCGACGAGGAAGCGCTTCATGGCGCGGATGGCGAGCGGGCGATCGATATCGCCGCGGCGGCAGGCTCGCTCGCACGGGGCCGAGCACACGTACGAGCACATCGCCGCGACCGGGTTGGGCTCGCGGGACAGGATGTAGCCCTCTTCGAAGCGGCCCTCGGCGGCGAGGTTCAGATATCCCCGGCAATTCGTCCCGACCGGACAGGCTTCCTGGCATTCGATGTTGCACTGCAACCAGGAGGCGTCGACAGGCTGGACGAGGAATTCCTGGGCTGGGTCGATGGCCAAGCGGGCGTGCCTTTCCGTGGGGTGGTCGGGCTCGGGGCGCAACGTGATGATCGGCCGTTCGCCGACGGGTCGAATCTACCATCGGCCTCGTGAGCGCTGCAAAGCGCCGGCGGTCGGGCCAGATGTTGACGCTGGGCAGGGTTCGCAGCTACGCTGGCTCATCGGGGGGAGCCGCCCGCGCTCGGTGAGGAGTGCGATCGGATGGAGTTGCGGACAGCGTGACCGGGAGCGAGTTCGTCTTCCTGGCCTTCGGCCTGATCCTCGGGGTCGCCGCGGGCGCCGCACTCATCGAGTTCATCCGAGCCCGCCCCCCTGCTCGTGAAGTGCGCCTCACGGTCGCGCCGGATGCTGTCCCGCGACGTCGTGCGGCGACCCTTGCGAACGACGCGTTCACCGATTCGCCGGTCGTGGTGGAGCCTGCCCACGGCGGACCGGCCGACCGGGGAGCCCTGTCCACCGTCGGCGCGTCGGCATCCGATGGTCGAACACCTGTTCTTCAACCCGGCCCCGGGACGGTGGCCGAACCCGCCTTCCGGTTGACCGGCCCGTCGCCGGCGTCCAGGGACCCGCTGGTGCCCGGAGCGCTGGTCGCCGCCCAGGCCTTGCCCGTGTCGAGCGGGATCGATCCGATGCTGACCGCGTTGCGCGCCAGCGCGGCGGCCAGTGCCGAGGCGGCGATGCAGGGCATCACGGCCCCGGTGGCGACGGCGATCCGGGCGCACCCGCCGGCCATGGCCGGCGACGTCGGGGCCGACGTCGTCGGCGTTGGATCGGTCGAGCCACCATCCGCCTCGGCCGGGCCTGCCCGGGGTCGGAGCAAGACCGCGGCGCCGGCGGCCGCCCCGGCACCCTCCATCGAAGCGCCCGCGGTCGACTCGACCGCCCGCCCGGCACCCAGCGGCCCGTGCGGGGACGCGCGCCGGCTGGCCGACGAGCGCTGCGAGCTCGCAAGCCGCGCCCGAGCGCAGGCGGTCGAGGCCGAGGAGGCGCATCGCGCGGTGCAACGCGCCTATGAGGATCACGAGCGAGCGATGGTCGAGGCGGCCACGGCCGCCGACGCGCGAGGCGTACGAGAGGCAAAGGACCAGGCCCAGGCCCGTTTCCGCGCGGCCCGAGCGACGGCTCGCAGTGCGGACGACGTCGAGGCTTCGGCGCGCGAATGGCTGCACGAGATCAACCGGATCAACGCGGAGACGGGCGACGCGAGCGCCGCCCTTTCCCGAGCCCGAGCGGCGGCGCCGCAGATGGCGGTCCGGCTGGAGCGGGCGGCCCTCGAAGCGGATGGCGCCCGCGTGGCGGCCGAATCCGCGGAAGCTGCGTGCGTCGCCGCGCGTCAGGGACTCGCAGACTGCGAAGAGCGGGCGGCCGGCGGCGCGCCGAAACGGGCGCCCGTCCGCGACCGCGATGGCGGCAGCGACGAGGGCGGGCGGGACGACACCGCTCCGGACACGCTCGTCGCCGCGCTCCGTGCCGGTGCTTCGCCGCGGATCGTGCGGTTGCTCCGGGGGGATCGGACCGCCATGCACGAGGTCGTCGATGCACTCGCCGGGGAGGACCCTGACGAGCGCCGCCGCTGGCAGCTCGCGATGGCCGACTTCGTCGATGCCATCCTGGCCGACGCGATCACGGCATCCGCCCTGGAGTTCCCCACCGATCATCCGTTCTGGGGGCCGTTCAACCGCTCGCAGGGCCGTGACATCACAGCGGCCCTGTCGTCCCTCGGCTATCGCTTCGACGGGCTGGGCGGTTGGGTCGACGACCGGGCCCCCTCGCAGCGCGACCTGTCGCTCGCCCTCGGCTACGCCGGACTCGACCCGATGCGCATGCGGCATTGGCCGAGCGAGACCGAGATGGCCAAGCTGTTCGAGGAGGTGGAGGTCGCGGCGGCCGAGCACCTCGCCGGCACGGCCGGCGGCATGACGTTGGGCGAGCTCGTGGCGATGCTCGGCAGGCGGGCCGATGCGCTGGCTGAGATCTGGAATGCCTGGGGCCGCATCCGGCCCGTCCTGCTCGACGAGCGCTGAGCCTAGGCCGACTCGCCCTCGTCCTCGTCGTCATCGATGACGACCACGCGCAGGCCCTCCGCGGCCTCGACGCCGATCGCCTGGCCCTCCTCCGACGCCCATCGCCTGATCCGCTCGGTCAGAGCGTCCATGTCCCGGATCTGGCTGCGGTGCTCGGCGAGCGCGGCGAGCTTTCGGTCGAGCGTGCCGGTCACGTCGACCCACGCATCGGGCCGTTCCGACCAGAACAGGTACAGGCGCCTGACCGCATGGGCGGCCAGCCCGTTCCGCGCGAGGGCCGGAAAGGCCATCGGGTTGCGCGCGGCCGGGTAGACCGCGTCGACGGCCGCCATCCCTGCGGCTCGATGGTCGGTGTGATTGACCCCGCCACTGCGGTAGAAGAGGGTCTCCGGGTCGGTGGCGAGGACCGCGTCCGGCCGGAACGTCCGGATCTCGCGAACGAGCAGCTCGCGCAGCGGCAGGCCGTTGTCCAGGGCACCGTCGGGCTGGTGGAGGAAGCTCACGCCGGTGTAGCCGATCACCGCCGCGGCGGCTCGCTGCTCGGCCTCTCGTAGCGCCGCGAGCTCGAGCGGGTCGAGATCGGGGTCCTCGCCGCCCTGGTCGCCGGACGTACAGCAGACGAGCCAACCGACCGAACCTGCGTCGATCCAGCGGGCCGCCGTGGCCGCCGGCCCGAAATCGGCGTCATCGGGATGACCGGCGATGACCATGAACCGGGCCGGCCGCCAATCGTGGTCGCGGGGCGGCTCCGGAGGGTTGTTCATCCGCGGTTCGCGGGGCGGTCGCCGCCGACGCCGGGTCCGCCGAAATCGCCTTGCGAGGCGTATGACGTGCGCGTACGCTTTCGGCCGAGACTTCGCTCGTCTCCCCCCACGAGCGAAGTCTCTCTTTCGTGTCGGTGACGATCCGTCACCGGACGCTCACCTGGCGACCGCCTGGAGCTCGTCGAGAGCGGCCATCACCTCCGCGGCATGGCCCTCGGGCTTCACCTTCGGCCACACGCGGGCGATCTGGCCGTCAGGATCGACCAGGAACGTCCGCCTGGCCGTGCCCATGTACGTTCGGCCGTAGTTCTGCTTCTCCACCCACGAGCCGTACGCCTCGGCCACCTCGTGCTGCTCGTCGGCAAGGAGCGTGAACGGCAGCTCGAACTTCTCGCGGAAATGACGCTTGCTCGTCGCGCCCTGCGGGCTGATCCCCCAGACGTCGGCACCGCGCTCGACGATGGTCGCGTTGGCATCGCGGAACTCGCACGCCTCGACGGTGCAGCCGGGCGTGTCGTCCTTGGGATAGAAGTACAGGATCGTCCAGCGCCCGCGCTGGTCGGCCAGGTCATGGATCGTGCCCGTCTCGTCGGGGAGCGCGATCGGCGGTGCCTGATCGCCGACGCTCGGCGTGCTCATCGTCAGAGCGTAGCAGGGGTCTCGACGACGAGGAGGCGGCCCGCCTGTAGCATCACCGTCGCCGTCTCGGTCGTGCGCAGGTTGGACAGCCCACGCGATCTCCCGACGAGGAGCGGCTCGCCGGTCAGGGGAAACGCGAGGCCGGCCGTGGTGACGCCGGTCGCATCGCCGCCGATCGGGAACAGCGACACGAGGTCACCGGCACGACCGCTGATCGTTAGCTCAGCGGCTTGCCCGTCGCGGGTCGGCGCGGTCAGCAGTCGAACGCGCGCGTCGGTCGCCAGGAGACGCACGTCGACGTCCAGCAGCTCGGGCATCGCAAGCAGCGCCAGGTTGGCGAGCGCGTGGTCGAGCCGCGGCCCGCCGAGTGCGCCGAGGATGACGATCGCCGCCGGCTTCCGATCGAGGGCGGCCAGGACCGCCAGCTCGGTATCGGATTCGTCCTTGTCTAACGGCGACCGCTCGACCGGGACGCCCGCGGCCTGCAGGGCACGCACGCCGGCATCGCCCAGCGAGTCGCCGTCACCCACCCAGCGATCGATGCGCAGGCCGACGATCTCGGCATTTCGGGCGCCACCATCGGCCGCGATGACGAGCGGATCGGGCGCAAGCCAGCCGGGCCAGGCGCGGTCGAGCGCGGCGCGCGAGCCGACCTCCCCATCGGCGAGGATCACGGCCTGGGCGATCGACTCCATGGCACGGATGCTAGCGGGCCCCGTCGGACCCGATGCTAGACTCCGGCCGTGCCCGACCCGACCGATCATCCGTCCATTCGACGCGTCCTCGCAGCAGCCTCGCGGAAGGGGATCGATCTCGACATCGTCGTCTTCGATGAGTCGACCCACACCGCGCAGGAAGCGGCGCTGGCGGTCGGCGGGGAACTGGGTCAGATCGTGAAGTCGCTGGTCTTCCTTGCACCGGCCGACGCGGGACCGGAACCGATCGTCTGCCTGGTGTCCGGCCAGAATCGGGTCGACGTCGCGCGCCTCGCTGCGGTCACCGGTGAGCCGGACCTCCGGCGGGCCACCGCGCGCGAGGCGAATGAGCTCACCGGGTTCGTCATCGGCGGCATCCCGCCGATCGGATTCGACCGGCCCGTCCGGGTGATCATGGATCCGGACCTGGGCCGGTACGAGACGGTCTGGGCGGCGGCGGGCTTGCCGACGGCCGTCTTCGAGGTGCCGCCCGCAACGCTGCGGACGCTGGCAAACGCGACGGTGGCGCCGATCTCGGAGGAGCGCCGGGCGGCTGATGTCCAAGCCGGAACCGTTTCGGGCGACGTCGGCCGCAGCGGCGACGGCGACGGCGAGGCGTCCAGCCGACTCGCCTCGACGGGGGCGTGACGGCCGCGACCGGAACGAAGCCGGTGGCGCCCGAGCCACGCAACGCGACCGTCACCTACCCCGGTGGGCTCCGCGCCCGTTGGCGCTGGGGTGGCAGCGGGCAGGCTGCCGCCGTGTTCGCCCTGAGCGAGGCGGGCGGCGCGCTGACCGATCTCGGGCCGCGGGTCAGCGAGGACCCCGATGCGCTGTGCCGGGCCGAGCTCCGACTCGACGGGCCACGCGGCGCATGGAGCGCCCGCTTCGCCTCCACGATCTACGACGAGCCCCGGGCGACGTACTGGGACACGGCCGGCCTGCTGGTCGTGTCGTATGGCTTTCACACCTACGGCTTCGACGCGGCCAGTGGCGAGGTCCGCTGGGAGCACCGCTCGGCAACGCCGATCATCGCGCTCCTCGCGTCGCCCCGACTCGGGCACGTGCTGGTCCAGGCGGAGATCGAAACGTTCGCGCTCGAGGCCGATGGGAGCGTCGGCTGGCGGGTCGCCCATTCCGACGTCGTCACCGCGGCCGAGCTGGTGGGCGGTCGGCTCGTGCTCACCGGCTTCGACGGCCAGGTGAATGCGCTCGATCCCTCGACGGGCCGCTCGGCCACCTGAGCGCCGAATGGCCACCTGTGGACGGACGGTGGATAACCCGACCGACTGCGCCCACATTCGTGGATGACGGCAGTTGACCGTGCCGCGACCGTGCCCGTAGCGTAGTTGTCAGCCCGGAGGGGCCAAACGATACTAACGGCGGCGATCGCATCAACGCCCACGTGTCGTGGAGGTTCCTTCGGGCCCTTCCATGTCCGGCGCCGACCAGCCGCTATAGTCGCCGCCGTGACCCCCCTGATCCCGATCGCTGTCGGACTCGTCGCGCTCGCGATCGGCGTCGCGATCCTCCGGACCTTTGGCACCAACTACCGCGTCGGGCGCCTGCTGGCGGTGGCACCGGTCGTACCTGTCGCCCATGCCCGCACGCTGGCATCGGGCCCGGCGCGGTACGTAGCCGTCCGGGGACGGATCGACGCGGAGGAGGAGTTCGAGGACGACGCCCACCGACCACTCGTGGTCCGCCGAGTCCGCTTCCAGCTCGGCGGTGCGGGCGGCTGGAGGACGGTCGACGAGCAGCGTCATTCGGTGCCGTTCGAGGTGCGCGAAGGGCTCGACGCGATCACCGTCGACCACGCCGTCCTCGACGACGGCCTGATCGTCGTCCCGCGCGAGTCGGTCGGGACCGCGGCGGATGCCCCGGATCGAGTACCGCCCGACACGATCCCGAGCTCGCCGCTCCGACTCCGCATCGAGCAGCTCTCGTCGGTCGAGCACGCCACCGTTGCCGGTGTACCGACCATCGACCCCGAGAGCGGCGATATCCGGATGACTGCCGGCCTCGGGCGGCCACTGATCGTGACGACGCTGGAGCGCGACGAGGCCATGCGCGTCCTGACCGCCGATGCGCCGCGCCGCCCGTTGATCGCCGCGGTGACGCTCGCAATCGGGTTGATCGCGCTCACGATCGGGCTGGCGTGGGCCGTCATCGGGGCGACCACCGGGACCGCCGCCGGCGCCACGCCGTCGCCGAGCGCAGTGGTCGGCGGCGACCCGCGGAGCAGCGGACAGGGGCCGGGCCTCGTGGGGGACCCGGTCACGGCGATCGTGCTGGTCCTCGTGATCGGCCTCGGAGCCGCGGTCGCGACCGCGCTCTACGTGCGCTTCAGCGGCGGTCGCCGCGCCTGATCGCCGGGTTCCTGGCCCGCCAGACGCGCCGGGACCTTCGGACTATTGTCAAGAACTGTGAGATTGGTAGCCTCGACACCCGTGTACTTCACAGTTCCTCCATCCGGGTCATGAGCCCGCACCTGCCGCCTCGCCCGATCGACGCGACCTTGACCGTCACCAAGGCCGCTCGTCTGCTCGGCGTCCACCCGAACACGGTGCGTGCGTGGAGTGACGCGGGCCGGCTCCGGTTCTACCGGATCAATCCGCGCGGTGATCGGCGGTATCGGCTGGGCGACCTTCAGCGCTTCCTCGCCGTGGCGGAGCAAGGAGCACAGAATGCGGGGCGCCGCGGAGGGACGGTGCCTCGTCGGCAGCCCGACGCCACCCGCCAGGGCACGAACCGGACCGATCTGGCCCCGCTCCTCGACACCACCGACACGGAGCGGCACCGCCGCGATCTCGCGCTGCTCGATGCCATCGCCCGCGAACCCTTCGGTCAGACCACACTGGACGAGGACCTCGACAAGGTGGCCGATCTGGTCCGTGACGCCGGTGACCGTGCCCTCGTCGTGATCTGGGAGCGACACGGTGACCGGCTGGTCCCAGGCGCCGTCGCCGTTCCACCGGCGGTCACGCCGCCGCGGCTGTTGGATGTCCCGCGATCCTTCGGCGTGCTGGGCCGTGCGCTCGACGTCGCCGCGAAGGGCGGCGGACGAGCAGCCGACGACGCGCCGGGCGTGCTGGCAGTCGAAGCCGGCGACCACGACCGGGTCACGGCCGCCTTGCTCCCAGGCCATCGCGAGGAGCTCGCGGCGGCGATCCCCGGTCGTGACGGCCCGTGGGGCGCCCTGCTGATCGTGGCCGCGCCAGGAGACCAGTTCGGCCCCGCCGATCGGGACATGGTCACGGTCCTCGCCGACGCCATCGGCGCGATCGTGGGCGTCGTCCGGCGCGAGGAGGAGGTCGCGCACCTGCTCCACCGCGCCGAGGCCCTGCGGCGGGTGGCTGGCGACATCGGCAGCGGTCTCGATCTCGATCGGATCCTGGCCGGGCTGGTCGACCACACGATGGTCCTGTTCGAGGGTGACCGCGCCGCGGTTTACGTCCACCGACCCGATGGGCGGACGGTCGCGGAGGTAAGCCGCGGCCTGTCGGCCGGCTATGTGAACGCCGTCCGCGATGTCCCGGAGCGTTCCCTTCCGGCAGCCGCCATCGCCGAACGGCGTCCGCTCTTCGCGAGTCACTACCGCGACGATCCGCGGGGCGCCGACGTTCGGGCGGCTGTTGTCCAGGAGGGCTACGACACCATCTGCACGGCCCCCCTGCTGGACGGCGATCAGGTCCTGGGTCTGCTCAACGTCTATCACGACCGGCCGCGTTCCTGGACCGCCGACGAGCTGGAGACCATCGCCGCGCTGGCGACGCAGGCGAGCATGGCGATCAAGACCGCCCAGAACTTCGAGCAGATGTCGACATGGACGGCGCAACTCCAGTCGATCCAACAGCTCGGCGCCCGCCTCAACCACCTCTCGAGCGTGCGGGACATCGGCCTGGCGATCGGTACTGAACTCCGCCAGCTCATCGACTATCACAACGTCCGGGTCTACCGGCGAGTGGGTGACGAGCTGGTTCCCGTCGCCTTTCGCGGGCAGATCGGGGAGTACTTCGACGAGACGCCCGACCAGCTCAAGGTGGCCGTCGGCGAGGGCATCACCGGCTGGGTAGCTGAGCACCGCATCGCCCAGTACCTGCCCGATGCCAGCTCCGACCCACGGGCCAACACGATCCCCGGGACTGAGGACGACCTCGACGAGTCGATGCTCCTCGCGCCGATGCTGTTCGAGGACGACGTGCTGGGCGTGCTCGTGCTCTCGAAGCTCGGCCTGCACCAGTTCAGCGACGACGACCTTCGGCTCCTCGTGATCTATGCGAGCTTCGCCGCCCAGGCCATGGCCAACGCCGACGCCACGGAGCGGCTCCGCGAGCAGTCGACGGCACTGGAGCAGCAGCTTGCCAGCCAACGGGCCCTGCTCCAGGTCACCGAATCGATCCTGACGACGCTCGACGGACGAGATGTGCTCGAGGGCATCACCGAGCGCCTGGGCGGGCTCATAACCTACGACAACATCGCGATCGAGGTCATCGATCCGGCGACCGGGCTGCTCACACCGCTGACGGCTCGAGGCATCCACGCGGCGTCGTACCTGGAACCATGGGAGCCGGGCGAGACTGGCGTGGCGACCTGGGTCGTCGATCACAACGAGCCGGTCTACATCGAGAACGAGCGGACCGACCCGCGCGTCAACCATTTCAGGACGCCCGAAGGCGACGACACCTCGATGGATGGCAGCCTCATCGTCGTGCCCCTGCGCGGCCGGTCAGGCGCCATCGGCGTGCTCACCATGGAGCGCCTCGGAGTCGGCAATACCTTCGCCGAAGACGAGTTCGACCTGGTCAAGCTGTTCGCGGCCCATGTGTCGATCGCCCTCCAGAACGCGGAGGTGTACCGAGCGATCGAGATTCGCGCGCAGACCGATGGTCTGACCGGCCTGCTCAACCACGCGACCTTCGAGGACCTGCTGGGCCGAGCCGTTCGGGACGGCAGCCCGTTCGGCTTGATCATGCTCGACCTCGACGACTTCCGGCACGTCAACAATCGGATGGGCCACCTGGCCGGCGACGAGGAGCTGCGCCGCATCGCCAAGGTACTCACCCGATCCGGTCGCGACTCGGACCTGGTGTTCCGCTACGGTGGCGACGAGTTCGCGTTCCTGCTGCCTGGCACCGATGCAGCCGGCGCCCGTCAGGTCGCCGAGCGTGCTGCGGCGGCGGTGCGCGGCCTTGGCGGACCCGTCACCGCGTCCGTTGGCGTGGCGACCTTCCCAGCCGATGGCGCGACCGCGGCCGAGGTGCTGCTCGCGGCCGACCGAGCGTGCTTCGTCGCGAAGCGCGGCGGACGCGATCGGGTCGCGACGGCAGCCGAGGGCCTGGCGCTGGCGGCAGAATTCCGGCCGCAGGCACCGACCCCGGTCGACTCGGAGGTCGAGGCAGCCAGCTAGGTGGCGGCCCTAGACCGGCCCGCCGACGCCATATCCCCCGATCGATCCGCCGATTTCGGCGCATCTTGGGTTTGGGGATCGGCGATTCGTGTTCGATCCGAGCAGATGCTGGGCCACCGTGGCGATCGCCCCGCACGAACGAGCCGCGCTCGACGTTGGATGCGACGATTTCGGCGCATTGGCAGGGGTGGATGGTGCCGGCGCGCTGGCATGGAGCCCGGGGGCCAGCCACCATACGGCCGTGCACCGCCGATTCATCACCGTGAGGGCCGCCGTGGCGATCGCCGTGGTCGTCGGCGCATGCATCCCTGCGACCGGTCGATCCGGCGGGGCGACCGACGCGCCCGCCAGCCCCGGGGCGATCGTCACCGCCTCGCCCTCGCCGAGTGGCCCCTCGTCGCAACCGTCGTTCGTTCGCCCTACCCCGACGCCGCTGCCGACGTTCCTCGTCTACACGGTCCGCCCGGGTGACACGCTCACGTCGATCGCCCGGATGTTCCGCACGACCGCCCGCAGCATCGCGTTCTGGAACCGGGCGGCATATCCGTCACTCGACCCGGATTCGCCGCAGTACGCGCCCGACTCCATCAAGGCTGGCTGGAACCTGATGCTGGTCCCGGATGTGGAGCTAGACCCCGAGGACCTGCCAGAACCCTCGCCCTCCTAACGGTCAGCGGTTCGCCAGGTCGAGCAGGAACGGGAACACATACAGCTCCGACGTGATTCCGGCGAAGCCGAGGACCGTGAACACCGCCAGCAACACGGCGAACGCCAGCAAGGTCAGGCGGTCGGTGCGGTCGAACCGCAACTCACGCAGCCAGGTCCGAGGGCCAGTCCCGAAGGCGCGGAGATCCATCGCGTCGATCGTGTCCTCGGCGCCGGCGATGGCGTTCACGACGGTCGGGACGATGACCGGTGTCGAGCGCCGTAGGCGCGTCAGGAACCCTGAAGCGCCCGCCGACCAGTCGAATCCCCGGATGCGCTGCGCGTCGACGGTGGTTTGGAAGTCGGCGGCAAGCGACGGCAGGAAGCGGAAGGTCAGGTCGATACCGAATGCGAACTTCTCAGGCACGCCCAGCCGCCGGAAGGCGACTCCGAAGTCGGCCGGCGCGACCGCGAACGCCACGGGGAAGCCGATCGTCGCCATAGCCAGATAACGGAGGAACAAGGTCACGGCAAGACTGATCGACTCGGCGGACATCGGCGTGCCGAGGATCGGCATCGTGAAGATGACGTGGGCATCCTCGAGCGGGATCTCCGCAGTCGCGCCGCCGGCGAAGATCGCGTTCACCACCACGAGCGTGCCGATGAAGACGAAGACGACCGTCCAGTTGCGGCGGATATATCGCCATGGGATCCCGGCCGAGCGGTAGTAGATGACGGACACGACCACGAGGACGAGCAGGAACCGGATGTCCCAGACCTGGAGGACCGTGAAGATGAAGAGCGCGACGATGAGGATGAGGACACGGGGGTCGCGGCGTGCGAGCCACGACCCCCGTCCCAGGTACCGCGGGGCGATGTTCATGGATGGCCCCGCGGAGGGGAGCTAGCGGCCCAGCCGGTCCTTCACGGGCTCCCAGGCGTACACGAGGATCGGCACGAGGATGGCCGTCGCGATGATGTCGGCGACGACCACCGTGATGTAGAAGGACGTCACGCCGCCCACGGTAACCTGGCCGGCCTGGATGATCAGGTCGGTGAATGTGAACAGGAAGCCGATGATCACCGCGATCACACCGGCGATGGCGCCGCCGATCGCGCGATCGCGCAGCGATCCGTTGGTCCATCGTGACAGGTACATCGGTGCCAGGCCGGCGATCAGGCCGACGAGGCCATTGGCGATGCTCCAGTTCCAGGATGTGAGCGCGCCCCAACCAGAGAGCTGATCGCCGATCCCGTTACCGACGAGCCCTGTGAAGAAGCCGACGATCGGGCCGAACGCGTAGCCGAAGAACGGCACGAGCGCAAACGCCGGCCGGACGGAAACAGTCGTGCCGGGGATCGGCACCTGGGCCACGAGCAGGATGCCGTACAGGGCCGCCCCGATCGCGGAATAGACGATCACCCGGGAAGAGACTTCCCAGAGCGAGTTTCGCGACATGGTCGCGGTCGACATAGAGAAACCCTCCTACTACCTACCCTCTACCTTCCCTCAGTCGATACGTCTCGGAACCTCGACCCAGTTCCTCCTTCCACCCCACCTTGCACGCCGCGGTCGCGGGCTACAGCACGACGTGCGAGTGTCTCGGCATCGAGGAAGCCTTGCTCTCGGTCCCCCCACCGGGCGTTCGCCGCCATGAGCGATGTCGTCCGCAGGTTGCAAGCCGTCCAGCGATCCGTGTCGGTGATGACCTCCTGGGGCAGTCCATCGGCGACGATCCGACCGTCCCTGAACAGCAGGATACGGTCCGCGTGCGTCAATGCAAGGTCCACGTCATGCGTGACGAGGTAGATGCTTTCGAGCCCTGGGATGGCCAGGACCTCGCTCAGGAACGCCTCGGCGGTCCGATGATCCTGGCCGGCGGAAGGCTCGTCCAGGATCAGCGTCGAAGGGCGCAGGGACAGGGCGATCGCCAGGGCCAGGCGTTTCTGCTGGCCGAACGAGAGGGCCAGGGGTGGCCGTTCGTGGATGTCCTCGAGGCCGATCAGTGCCGTCCGGGTGAGCAGGTCCTCGATCAGCGCATCGAACGTGCCCGGATCGTGACCCAGATTCTTCGGCCCGAAGAGGAGCTCGTCACGGACGGTCGGTGCGAACAACATCTGGCTTGGGCTCTGAAAGACGTAGCCGAACGTCGTCGCCAGCTGGGCGGTGGAGCGCGTCGAGGCATCTCGACCGTCCACATGGATCGAGCCGGAGGTCAGCGGCAGCAACCGCATGGCGGTCCGGAACGCCGTCGTCTTGCCGGAGCCGTTGGGTCCGAGCATCGCCACGATCTCCGCGCGGCCGAGCCGCGCGTCGACGCCGTGGAGCACTGGATGGTCGCCGATCGATGCGTGGACGTCGCGGAATTCGAGGCGCGCGGGCGCATCCGCGTCCGGCAGCGGTGTGGCCGTGGGTTCGGGCCGCGCCCTGCCTTCGACCGGGGGAGCCAAGCCGCCCGTGCGTGCCCGCGCGAGGACCACGTCAAACGGCAGCTTGACGGTCCGTGGATCGGCGATGCGCAGGAACCCCTCCACAGGTCCGAGGTAGCGTGTCCTCCCTTCCTCCAGGTAGAGCACCTTGTCCGGCCGGAGATGCAGCGCCTCCTCGACGCGGTGTTCCACGATGAGCACGGCGTCGCCTGCATCCGCCAGCGTGCGCAGGATCGTCAGCAGTCGCGCCGCCGTGGCAGGATCGAGGTTCGCGAGGGGCTCGTCGACGACGTAGAGACGCGGTCGCATCATGAGGATGCCGGCGACCGCGACGAGCTGTCGCTCGCCACCTGACAAGGCGCTCGTCTCGCGGCCGAGTAACGGCTCGATGCCGGCCTGAGCCGCGACCTCGCGCAGTCGGGTCCGGATGTCCTCTCGCGGGGTGGCGAGGTTCTCCGGACCGAACGCCAGCTCCGACTCGACGGTCGCACCGACGATCTGCTTGGCCGGATCCTGGAGCACGGTCCCCACCGTCAGCGCGATGTCGCGCAGCTTCAGATCGACGGTCGGCCGACCCTCGACCCTGACGACACCGCTCATCTCCCCTGGGTAGGCGTGCGGGATCAACCCGTTGATCGCGCGGATCAGCGTGCTCTTGCCGCACCCGGATGGTCCCGCGACGAGCACGACCTCGCCCGGCGCGATCGTGAGCGAGATGTCGCGGATCGCGGGGTCTGATGCACGGCGGTAGCGGAAGGTGAGCCCGTCGACCTCGACGAGCGGCCCAGGCGCGGGCTGGGTCACGCCGCGACCACGTCGATGCGGACAGGCGTATCGATCTCGAGTCCATAGCGAGCTGCGGCCGAGCCCTGGTCGACCGCGATCCCGAGGCCACCGTAGTCCGCGTCCTCGTAGAGCAACGGTTCGCCGGGCGGCACCTCCCCGAACGTGGCATGCCATGCGACCGGCACGCCGTCTGCGGGCATCGATCCACCGCTGACCCGGAATGGCTGTCCAGACCGGAGCTCGCCCCCCGCAGCCCGGGCGAGGTCGTCTGGCTGGCCCGCCAGTCGGGCGTTCCCGAACGAGTCGATGAACATGACCGCGGTGTCGAGCGAACCAACGCGGACGAGCGGCTCAGGCAACGTGAGGCCGACCAGCTCCCCTGGGTCGATCGCCGGTCCGACTCGCTCTAGCGGCAGGCCGTTGGCCAGGTGCGCCGCGACCGGCGAGAAGATGTCTCGTCCATGGAACGTGGATGACACCCGCGGCAGGAACAGTTCGGTGGCGGTGAGCTGGTGCGCGGCCACCAAACCGCCGAGAACGTGCGCGGCAGGCAGCAGCAGGCCGTTGTCAGGACCGACCAGGATGTCGCCCCGTGCAGCCTGGATCGCGATGGGCCGCCGTGCGGTACCGACGCCCGGGTCGACGACCGCCACGTGGACACCGATCGGCAGGTAGCCGACCATGCGCGACAGCAGGAACGCGCCGTCGCGGACCGCGAACTTGCGCACCGCATGGGTCAGGTCGAGGATGCGCGCTTCCGGCGCGATCCTCCACATCACGCCACGACAGACGGCCGGCGCCGACTCGGGGCCGAAGTCCGTCAGGAACGAGATCAACGGCCCCGCCATCGCGTACCTCGGGTGGCGGCTAGGTCAGACCGGGGCGCGGATGCGCGCCGGCTGGTCGACCACGACACCGAGCCGTCCGGCCGCGTCGCCCTGGTTGTCGGCGAGCGACAGATGGCCCTCCGAATCGGCCATCAACAACGACGAGCCGACGGGCACGAGTCCGAACGTCCGCTCCCAGATCGTCGACTCCCTGCGGGCCGGCGCGCCGTCGTGCTCTACGAATTCGATCAGCAGCGGTCGCCCGCGCTCCAGCGGCCCGATCGCCGCCTCCAGGTCGGCAGGGGTGCCGGCGAACGTCACGTTCCCGAAGATAAGGATGTGGACGATCGACGTGTCGAGGACGCCGTCGCCGACGGTCGGCCGGACCTCGGGCAGGCGGACCAGCGTCGCCGGGTCTACGGTCGGACCGACCGACTCGAACGGCGTGCCACAGGCGAGGTGGCCGACTACCGGGGCGAAGACGTCGCGGCCGTGGAAGCTGGACGAGATGACGGGCAGCATCAGGTCGCGGTTCTCGAGCGTCCGCGCCTCGATGATGCCGCCGAGCGCCTCCGCGGCCCCGATCAGCAGACCGTTGTCGGGGCCGACCAGTACATCGCCACGGGTGACCCGCAGCGCGATCTGTAGCCGTTCCGTGCCCACCCCGGGATCGACGACGGCCAGGTGGATCCCGACCGGCATGTGCGGAAGCGCGAACACCAGCGAACCCGCCCCATCCCGGATCGAATAGCGCGGCACTTGGTGGTTGATATCGATGATGTTCGCGTCCGGACAGATCCCGAACATCACACCGCGGCACACGGCCGGCGCGGCCGGTCCGAAGTCGGTGAGGAACGTGATGACCGGGCGCATCGGCGGATGGTACCAAGGGCCCAGACGCGCCGAAGCGGCGCCGGGAGGAGGTACGGCGCCGCTTCG
>DATAFZ010000104.1:0-5364 GCA_036257225.1 Candidatus Limnocylindrales bacterium
GGCCGTTTCGCCCGCGGCTTCGAGCGCCGGCAGGTCGGCAGCGAGATGCAGATGCCCTCCGTCGGCGCGGAGCTCGGCGTCGACGCCCACGGAGGCTGCGCGATCCTGGATCTCCCGCCATGTCGAGGTCGGCAGGACGACGATCGACGCCCGGACGGCCGCGGCCGCGGCCTCACGTTCGGCGCTGCGTCGATCCTCGACGAGCGCGGCGAGTGCCGGCGGCAGGTTCTTGCCGGCTTCCTCCGTCGGGATGGCGACGTCCGGTCCGGAGGTCGGCTCGGCGACCGCCCGCGTGGCGACCACATTGGCGGTCAGCCGATCGCTCCAGTCGAGCTTCATCGTGACGTGGTCCGGCCCTTCCCCCAGGTAGCCCGCCAGGGCCTCGTCCAGCATGCGGAACATGCCGCTCTCGAGGTCCATCGGCAGGCGCTGGTCCTGGCCCATCGACTCGAATTCGACCGTGATGCCGGCTCGGCGGCCGCGCTCCCGCGTCGCACGTCGCAGCGTCGGGACGAGCCCCAGGTCATCGAGGACCATGGGTCGGACGTCGAAGATGAAGGTCTTGGTGGCATCCAGGGTCTGCTGGACCATCGAGACGAGCTGTTGGACCTCGCCTGCCGCGGCTTCCGGGTCCTTCCCGACCAGCCGCTCGACGATCTGCGCCTGGAGCACGATGTTCGTGAGGCTCTGGGCCGGGCCGTCGTGCATCGCCCGTGCGATCTCACGCCGCAGGTCCTCCTGCGCACCCATCAGGAGGCGTGCCACGGCCGGCGCCATCGGCTCGTCCCCCGCCCCGCCGACACCGCCCGCGGGCTCGCCTGCCGCCCGCAGCTTCTCGAGATAGTCGGCGACCGCGTCCCGATACCGTGCGAGGGCACGACGTTTCCCGTCGAGGACCTCGACCTGCGTCTCCATCAGGGCGGACCGTTTGGTCAGCCCCACCAACGCCGTGGTCTGCTCGAGCCGGTCGTTGATATCAGCGGAGCTCGTCAAGCCGCCCAGCTTGTCCGCGACGGACGATCGACGTGCCTCATGGCGAGCGGCCTCGGCCGTGGCCTGAGAGATCAGGAGGTCGACCTCGCTCAGCTCCTTGTCGAGCGTGAGCAGGTCGTCGGCGAGCCGGCTCGCGAGCGCGTCGAGCCCCGAGGCCGGCTTGGTCGCGGTGTCGTTCGCCATCAATCCTCGGGCATCCGGATCCAGCCCTGGCGCATCGCGTAGACGACCGCCTGCGTCCGGTCGTTGACCGACAGCTTGCGCAGGATCGAGCTCATGTGGTTCTTGACCGTCTGCTCGCTGATCGTCAAAGCGTAGGCGACCTGCTTGTTGGTCATGCCTTGCGCGATGTTGTCGAGGATCTCGACCTCACGCGGTGATAGCGGCGCGAAGATCGGCGCGGCCTCCTGGCCGTAGACGGCGAGTTCGCGGAACTCCTTGAGGACCCGCGTGGCGACTGCCGGCTTCGAGAACACCTTGTCGTTGATGAGGAACTCGCCATCGGCGACGCGGCGGATGATCGTCACGAGGTCATCGGGTCCCACATCCTTGAGGATGAACGCCGCTGCGCCGGCCTTGATCGCGTCGAACAGCGAGTCCTCGTCCTCGTTGACTGCCAGCACGATGATCCCGGTGGCCGGCAGCTCGCGCTTGATGCGCTGCGTCGTCTCGATCCCACCGGGCGACGGCAGGGACAGGTCCATCAGGACGATGTCCGGCGAGGTCTCCAAGGCGCGATCGACCGCGCTTCGCGAGTCCTCGGCCTCGCCGACGACTTCGAGATCCGGCTCTCGGGAGAGGATGTTTGCGATCCCGACCCGGAACAGCGCGTGATCGTCGACGACCAGGATCCGGGTCACTTCACTGCCGGCTCGCCGATCGGGACCGCCCCGCCGCCGTTCCGGCCCGCCGTATTCGATGTCGCTCATCCGTTCTCCTTTGCTCCCGTCAGGGCCCCCGTCGGGATCGCGAGCCGGACCACGGTACCGCCGTCCGGTCGAGATCGTACGTCGAAGCGGGCTCCGATCAGCTCAGCTCGCTCCTGCATGACCTGCATGCCGAAGTTGCGGGGGCCGCGGGCGGCCACCGTGCCCATGTCGAAGCCGCGACCATCGTCGCGGACCTCCATGGTCCATTCGTCGCCGCTCGCGTCGGTGCTGACCATGACGGTCGAGGCACTGGCGTGCTTGCGAACATTCTGTAGGGCCTCCTGCGCGACGCGCAGGACGACCGTCCGTTGGCGATCGTCAAGCAAGTCGCTCGGCGCGCGCAGATCGGTGGTCACACCGATGCGCGTCGCCGACCGCAGCCCGTCGACCGCGTCGATGATGGCCACGTCCAGGCCGGCGGCGTCGACCGTCGGGGGACGCAGCTCGGAGATGAACTCGCGGACATTGGCCAGCTCTCGCCGCAACAGCGCCCGGAGCTGGCGAAGGCCGTCCATCGCGCCGGCCGGGTCGCGCTCGACCATGCGCTCGATGTCGTCGACCTCGAAGATCGCGTTTGTCAGAGCCTGGGCCGGTCCGTCATGGATCTCCCGCCCGATCCTGGCTCGCTCGGCGTCGAGCGCCTCGAGGACCATGGTGGCGGCGTCCATCGGCTTCGGAGTATAGGGCTCGGTCATGGCGTGCTCCCGGGGCAGCCGATCTCGTAGACGGTCGTCTTCGCAAGCGGATCGGTGCCGTCGCCGGTATACGGACCGAGGTCCACCGGGACGAAGCACTCCGCCCCTGGTCGGGCTGCGACGAGGTCGCCCGGCCAGTGGCGCCCCTCGGGGCTGGTGAGGACGAGGTACCGGGTGCCCTCGAAGGCGGCGGCCAGGTCGAGCACGTCAGCCGGCGGTTCGTCGGGGAGTGCCAGCGTCGACGTCCGCTGCGTCTCCGCTACCCAGATCGGGAAGTTGCTCATCAACCGGGTCCCGGGCGCGTCGAGGGCACGATCCACCGCGTCCGTCCGAGCGGCCAGCTCGTCGTACAGCCTGGCGGTCTCCCGCGAGCCGCTCGCGAAACCCGCTAGGAGCACGACCGAGAACAACAAGCTCGCGGCGAATCCCATCGTGCCAGCCAGCCAGCCGACCTCCTTCGTCCAGCCGAGCCGGCGACCCAGTGCGGCGAGCCCAGTGTCGATGGCGCTGAGGGCCGACAGGACGATGAGCACGTGGATCGGGCCCGCGGCATGGAGGAACGTCCCCCAGGTGGTAGCGACCGGGAAGACCAGGCTCGTGATAAGGAACGTGATCGCGGCGACCAAGACGATGGGTCGGACCGCCAGAGGACGAGCTGTCCACGGCAGCGCCAGCAAGCCGACCGCGGAGAGCGGGAAGCCCGGAAGCAGCAGGACGTTGCCGAGGTTATGACCGAGGCCCTCGATCCGCATCTCGATCAGCCGGGCCGGACCGACCGCGAGATAGCGCGAGAGGGTCGGGGGATCGTTCCAGGCGAAGATGTCGAACCCGGTCACCGAGAACGCGTTCGTGACGGCCTGCCCTGGCAACGGACTGCCGAACGTGTCCCAGTTGCGGACCGCCCACGGCGCGAAAACGAGCAAGGCGATGACGGCGACGACAGCTGCCATCCGGATCTTGGACGGGGTCGGGATGTGGCGGGCTGCCCAGACCAGCAGGACCCACGTCAGTGCCAGCCAGGCGGCCTCGTTGCGGGTGAGCGCGATTAGGCCGAGGAGCACGCCGATACCAAGCAGTCGAGGATCCATGAGACGCCCGTCGCGCGGGTCGCGCAGCACTCGCGTCATGAGCAGACAGGCGCCGAGGGCCAGCGCCGTGAACGGCATCGTCGAATCCGGTAACCCGGAGTGGAGGACCAGCGGCAGATAGACCGCTGCCGTGAGGCCGGTCCCCAGGGCGAGGACCCGACCGCGGATCGGCGATAGGCCGCGCTCCGCTGCGACATCGGCGGCGAGCCGCCATGCGAGCACGGGAACCAGTGCACCGATCAGGACGCTAGAGACCTGGGCCGCCGCGAAGGTCGGGCCCAACGCGAGCATCGGGATCACGGCAAGGAAGGTCGGCAGCGGCAGCCAGACCTCGAACGCCGGGCGGGGGAACTCGAGCGGCGGCGTCGCATAGCTCCACAGCGCGTCCGACACGAGCCCGCGGCCCTCGAGGAGATTGCGCGCGACGCCGACGTAGTACGCGGTGTCCTCCGGTTTTGGGAACACCACCTGGGCGGCGAAGGCCGCGCGGACGATGAGGCCGATGACGAACAAGGCAGCGACCGTCAGCCACGTTTCGCGCGTCATCGACCGGGCTCCACCGGATAGACCGCCAGGCGCAGCGGTGAGCCTTCCATCAGGACGGGCGGACCGAGCCACGTCGGGTGCGCCACGCCGTCGAGCACCGGCGCCATCGACTCCACGCTGTCCTCTCGGTCGAGGACGAGCCAGCGGATGTCGTACGCGCGAGCCACGTCGCGGACCACGTCTTGCGGATCGTTGACGAGGACGACGCCGCCGCGACCCGACCAGTACTTCGTCCCGGCTGCATCGATCGACATCACCCGATCCGTGGTCGCCGCCCGAGCGCTGTCGAGCGCCGCCGCGACCCTGACGAATTTCGCGCGGCTCTGGTCCCACACCCCGTGAACGAACGCCGAGCCCACGACGGCCGCTCCGAGCGCGAACACGACCGCAGCGCCGGTGAACGCCGCCGCGGCCGCCCTTGCGTCCCAGCTTCGCCGCCGGACCGCAACCCAGGCGACGGCGAGCGCGATCCCCTCGAACGCAAGGACGTACGAATGCGGCGCGAGTGCGACTGCCGAGTGGATGAATGTGCCGCCCGGGACATGGACGGCGCTGACGAGCGTCGAGAACGCGAACAGCAACCCGGCATAGAGGAAGAACGGACCGAAGTCCAGGGATCGCCGTCGGGCCCAGCCACCGATGACCATGAACGGGGCCAACACGAAGCCGGCGACCAATGTCACGTAGATCATCACCGCCGCCACCAGGCCGTCCAGCCGGGTCGCGATGAACGGCCCGATACCCATGCCGAGGAGGTGCTCGAGGGTCGCCGGGGTCGAGATGCTGTTCCACTCGGCGATGTCGCGGATGAAGAAGACCTTGCCCGACGCCGTCGAGGGGGACAGCGAGCCGAAGACCGCGAGCTGCCGCAGCCACCAGGGTGCCAGGACCGCAACGAACAGCCCGACGCAGACGATCGCTGCTGTCCACGGGATGCTGCGGCGGCGCCAGCGGTCCCAGGCGAAGGCCAAGCCCAGGGCGACGAGCAGCAGCAGACCGTCGTTGCGCGACAGGGTCGCGAGGCCGGCCAGGAGTCCGGCCGCCACGAACGATCGCGCGGAGCCGCGCAGCCCACGCGCGCCCATCCATAAGGCGCCCAGTGCCAGCGGCTGG
>DATAFZ010000114.1:0-5330 GCA_036257225.1 Candidatus Limnocylindrales bacterium
GTGAAATTGACCCAGAGCGTCTGCTGCGGCACGAACGGGACCCCGCCGAGGATGTTGAACACGGCCGCGCCGAGGAACGTCCAGATGAAGCCGAACAGGCAGCCCATCTGGTAACGCACGTACTTGACGAGGTTGTCGTAGAGCGCACGGCCGCGCTCGACGGCGCCGATGATCGTTGCGAAGTTGTCGTCAGTGAGGATCATCACCGCGGCTTCCTTCGAGACCTCGGTGCCCGTGATCCCCATCGCGACGCCGATGTCGGCCTTCTTGAGAGCAGGTGCGTCGTTCACGCCGTCACCCGTCATCGCGACGATCCGCCCTTGCCGCTTGAGCAGGTCGACGAGCCGAACCTTGTCCTCGGGTGCGACCCGCGCGATGACGCCGATCTGATCGAGACGGGCGCTCGCCTCGTCGTCGCTGAGTGCGGCGAACTGTGCCCCCGTGATCGCTTCGCCGGTGATCCCGAGGTCCTTGGCGATCGCGCCGGCGGTGACGGCGTGGTCGCCTGTGATCATCCGGATCTGGATCCCGGCCTGGAGCGCCTTCGCGATCGCCGCACGCGCCTCGGGACGCGGCGGGTCGACGATCCCCACCAGGGCGAGCAGCGTCAGGTCGGCCATCAGCGGCAGCAGGTCTCCGCTTGCATCGAATGTCGCCGGATCGAAGTCCCGCCGGGCGACTGCCATGACGCGGAGGCCCCTGCCCGCCATCCGGCTGTTCTCGGCGAGGAACCGCTCCTCGACCGTCGAGGCGGGTACGGTCCCGCCCTGGGCGTCGAGGGCGGTGGCCGCGCGTCCCAGGAGCTGGTCCGGGGCGCCCTTGACAAACGCGCGGATGACGTCCCGCCCGTCCTCGTCGGTCATCCGATGGAAGGTAGCCATGAGCTTGTAGGCGGCGTCGAACGGCAACTCGGCGACCCGTGGATACGTCTGGCGCGTGACAGTGGGATCGAGCCCACCCTTCGCGGCGAGGACGACCAGCGCGCCCTCGGTCGGATCGCCGACCAGACCGCCGTCGCGAATCTCGGCGTCGGCGCACAGCGCCATCGGCAGCAGGTACGGCGTCAGGTCCGTTTCGGGCGCACCGTCGACGCGGGTGATCGCCCCGACCGGCGAGTAGCCCTCACCGGCGACGGTGTAATGGCGACCCGGGATCGTCAGCTCGATGGCGGTCATCTGATTGAGGGTCAATGTGCCGGTCTTGTCCGAGTTGATCGCCGAGGTCGACCCGAGCGTCTCGACCGAACGCAGGCGTTTGACGATCGCGCCCGCCTTGGCGAGCTGCGTCGTCCCGATCGCGAGGAGCGACGTGACCACCGCCGGCAAGCCGGTCGGGATGGCGGCGACCGCGAAGGACACGGCGGTGACGAACAGGAGATCCACTGGCTGTCCGCGCCAGTAGCCGATCGCGATCGACGCGGCAAGGGCAAGCCCGGCGATGACGATGATCTGCCGCGTCAGCCGATCGAGCTGCCGCGTCAGCGGGGTGTCCTCGATCCCGGTCTGCTGGAGGAGGCCGGAGATGTGACCGACCTCGGTCGCCATCCCGGTGGCGGTCACGAGGATCTCACCGGAGCCGCGCGTCACGCTCGTGTTCATGAACGCCATGTCGACCCGATCGCCGAGTGGCGTGTCCGGTTGCTTGACGGGCTCGGACTGCTTGGGGACCGGGGCGCTCTCGCCGGTCAGCGCCGATTCGTCGATCTCGAGGGTGGCCGCGTGCAGGATGCGGCCGTCGGCGGGGACCCGGTCGCCCGCCTCGACCTCGACGATATCGCCCGGGACCAGGTCCTCGGCCGGGACCACCTCGAGCTTGCCGTCTCGTCTGACCCGCGACTGGACGATCATCATCTTCTGGAGCGCCGCGACACTCGCCTCTGCCTTGCCCTCCTGGTTGAGTCCCAGGGCGGCGTTGAGCACGGTGAGCCCCAGCAGCAGCAGCGCCGTCCCGCCTTCGCGGACGATGAAGAAGCTGACCAGCGCGGCACCCACCAGGACGATCTGCATGAGGTCGCTGTACTGGCGGAGGAACGAGCGCCAGCCGGGCTCCTTCTCGGCGCGGGTGAACTCGTTGCGTCCGAATTGCTGCCGGCGTCGCTCCACCTCGGCCGCCGACAGGCCACTGCTGACGACGACCCCCTCGGCAGCGATCGCCTCGTCGATCTTGAGCGTGTGCCACGCCGGTCCGGCGGGCTTCTGGTCCGGGGCGGTGGATAGCGTGCCTGGAGCGGTCGTGGTCGCCATGGTGTTCACCTCGTGATCGGTGCGTTCACAGGAGGAATCCGGCGGTCAGGACGACGATCGTCAGGAGCGCCAGCAGGATGAGTAGCGGCCAGACGAAGCGAAGCCACGTGCCGTAGCCGACTCGGGCGATGGCGAGGCCACCCATGACGACCGCAGACGTCGGCGTGACGAGGTTCACGAGCCCGTTGGCCGACTGATAGGCGGTCACGACCAGCTCAGGCGGGACGTTGGCGAAGGTCGCGAGCGGGGCCATGATCGGCATCGCCACCGTGGCCAGCCCCGATGACGAGGGGATGAGGAACGACAGCGGCAGGAACATGACGTACATCAGGTTCACGAACGCGGCGCCGCCCAGCGTGCTGACTGCCGTTTCCGCCCAGTTGAGGACCGTGTCCGTGATCAGGCCGTTGTTCATGATCACGGTGATACCCCGGGCGATCCCGATGATGAGCGCGACACCGAGCAAGTCCCGCGCGCCATCGACGAAGGTCGATGTCAAGCCGCCCTCGCCCATGTGACCGACGATGCCGATGAGGATCGCGAACAGCAGGAACGAGGCCGTCATCTCCGGGAACCACCACCACAGGGTCGGTACCGCGACGCCCAGGTCCTCCCACGGGATGACGCCATAGATCATCGTCGCGAAGGCCAGGAAGAACAGCACCAGCACCGCTTTCTGCGGTCCGCTGAGCGGCGCGTCCTGGATCTCGATGCCAGGCTCGGGCGCGGCCGCGTCATCGGTAGCCGTGGCGGCGACCAGCGACCGGCTCGGGTCGGCCTTCACCCGCCGCGCGTAACGCATGACGAATACGATCGCCATCGCCGTGCCCACGACGAGGAGGACCATTCGACCGACGAGGCCCTCGCTGATCGAGGTCCCGGCGAATCCCGAGGCGATCCCCGTCGCAAACGGGTTGATCGTGGACGCGAGGACCCCGACGCCACAGCCGAGCAGGAGGATCGACGCACCGACCAGCCGGTCGTAACCTGCCGCGAGCATCACGGTGATGATCAGGGCGTAGAACGCTAGGCTCTCTTCAGCCATCCCGTAGGTCGTGCCGCCGAGGGCGAAGACGGCCATGAGGATCGGGATCATCCAGGACTCGCGGCCCTTGAGGCGCCTCACGACGCGCGCGATCCCGGTCTGGATCGCGCCGGTCTTCATCGTCACCCCGAGGAACCCGCCGATGACGAGGATGAACAGGGCGACGTCGATGGCGCCGAACAGCTCGCCGGCGTTCCAGATGCTCACGCTGCCGTCCTCGGCGCTGATGCCATACATCCCGTTGATCGGCGCCATCAACGAATCGACGACGATCCGCTGCGGGTTCGGGTCCACCCGGGCGTAGGTCCCGGGGATCGGTTGCCCGTTCTCGTCGAGCTCGTAGGCTCCGGCGGGGATCACCCACGTGGCAACGGCGGCGAGGACGATCAGGATGAACAGGATCGTGTACGCCGAGGGCAGACCGAAGTGGCGCCCCACTGCGGGTCGCTCTGCGGGCTGCTGCGCCGCGCTCGCCGCTGCGGTCATACGGGACCTCCTTCCGTGGCGATGGGTCGCTGAGCCGGTCCGGGCGCTGCACCCGGCGTGCCGGCCGATGGGCGGATGTGCTCGATTCGGAATCCCGTGAATCCGTAGATCAGCGAGATCACGGGACTCAGGAGGTTGAAGAAGCAGTAGATGAAGTACTCCCCGGTTGCGATGCCGAGGACCCCGCTCATGTACGCCCCGCACGTGTTCCACGGGACGAGCGGGGACGTCACGGTCCCCGCGTCCTCGACAGCTCGCGACAGCATCCGGGGCGCGAGGCCGCGTTGGGCGAACTCATCCCGGTAGACGCGGCTCGGCAGGACGTCGGCGACGTACTGGTCGCCGGCGACGACGTTGAGGCCGATCGAGGTGAAGATGACGGCGGCGATCAGGCTACCCGTCGTGCGCGCCCGGGCGATCACAGGACGGATGAGTCGCTCGAGGAAGCCCGCCTGCTCCATGATCGCGCCGAATGACAGCGCGGCGAGCACCAGCCAGACGGTGCTGAGCATCGAATCCATGCCGCCCCCGGAGAACAGGGCGTCGATCTGCACGCTGCCTGTGGACGACACGAACCCGGTCGCCATCGCCGCGAAGATCGCGCTGAGCCCGGTCGCCAGCGGCCCGGCATCGGGCCTGTCGACGAAGGCCGCCACGGTCGCCGGCTGCGTGACGAGCGCGAGGAGGCCACCGAGCAGCGCGCAGCTGAGGATCGCCAGGAACGGCGGGACCTGCCGGATCGACAGCACGACGAGCACCGCGAGCGGCAACAGGTTCAGTGGCGTGATCGAGAACTGGCTCGCGACGGCAGCCTGGGCATCTGCCGGGTCCATCGGGACCGCAGCCGGAGGAACGGCGAGGCCGAGGATCGCGAACAGGCCGATCGCGATGACGATCGCCACGCCCGCCGTCCAGATCATCGCCGCGATGTGCTGATTGGTAGTGACCCCGCCGACGAGCGAGGGCACGAGGATCGTCGTCTCGGAGAGCGGGGTCATCTTGTCGCCGAAGTAGGCACCCGAGATGACCGCCCCGGCCGCGATGACCGGCGAGGCACCGAGGAGCGGCGCCATCCCGACCAACGCGACCCCGACCGTCGCCGCGGTCGTCCACGAGCTCCCGATCGCCATGCCCACGAGCGCGCAGACGATCGCGGTTGCGGCGTAGAACCACGTAGCGTTGAGGAGGCCGATCCCGTAATAGACGATCGTCGGAATCGTGCCGGCCATGTTCCAGGTACCGATGAGCGCGCCGACGGCGAGCAGGATGAACAGCGCGGCCATCCCAGAGGCCACACCGCCGATCGCCGCGTCGCGGATGTACGCCGAGCTGTACCCGTTCTTGAACGCGACGAGGCCCGCGACGGTCGCGCTCATCAGGAGCGCGACCTGGAGCGGTCCCGCTGTGGCGTCGATCCCAAATAGCGCGATCGTCGACCCGATCAGCAGGATCAACGTGATGACCGGCACGAGCGCGTCGAGTAGGCTCGGTGAACGCGGCGACGATGGGCTGCGGCTCGGGCCGCTACCGTCGGTCATGTCCGATTCCTGCGCACC
>DATAFZ010000128.1:0-9470 GCA_036257225.1 Candidatus Limnocylindrales bacterium
CGCCGGGATCGTCACTGGCATCGGCACGGTCGAGTCGACGACCTGCGTCCTCGTCGCAAACGACGCGACCGTCAAAGGCGGCACGTACTACCCGATGACCGTGAAGAAGCATCTGCGCGCACAGGAGATCGCCCTCGAGAACCGGCTGCCGTGCATCTACCTGGTCGACAGCGGCGGGGCGTTCCTGCCGCTGCAGGCCGAGGTCTTCCCCGACCGCGAGCACTTCGGACGGATCTTCTACAACCAGGCCCGGATGTCCGGCGAGGGCATCCCGCAGGTGGCCCTCGTCATGGGCTCCTGCACGGCCGGCGGGGCGTACGTGCCGGCGATGAGCGACGAGACCGTCATCGTCAAGGGAACCGGCACGATCTTCCTGGGTGGTCCGCCGCTCGTGAAGGCGGCGACCGGCGAGGACGTCACGGCCGAGGAGCTCGGCGGCGCCGACGTCCACACGCGTCGTTCCGGGGTCGCCGATCACGAGGCGCTCGACGACGAGCATGCCCTCGCGCTGGGCCGATCGATCGTCGCCAACCTCAACCGTCGACCGCCACCCCCGCCGTGGGATCGCCGGCCCGCCGAGCCACCGGCTGTCGAGCCGTCGGGGATCTACGGCGCGGTGTCCGCGGACCCTCGCCGACCCGTTCCAGTGCGGGAGGTCATCGCCAGGCTCGTCGACGGTTCTCGGTTCCACGAGTTCAAGCCGCTCTATGGCGAAACGTTGGTCACTGGCTTCGCGTACATCGACGGCGTCCCGGTCGGGATCATCGCCAATGACGGGATCCTGTTCAGCCAGTCGTCCCTCAAGGGCGCCCACTTCATCGAGCTCGCCTGCCAGCGGCGGATCCCGCTGGTGTTCCTGCAGAACATCACCGGGTTCATGGTCGGTCGCGAGTACGAGGAGGCGGGCATCGCCAAGGACGGCGCGAAGCTCGTGACGGCGGTCGCCTCTGCGGAGGTGCCGAAGTTCACGATCCTCATCGGTGGATCGTTCGGCGCCGGTAATTACGCGATGGCGGGCCGCGCCTACCAGCCGCGCTTCCTGTGGTCGTGGCCGAATGCCCGCATCTCGGTGATGGGTGGCCAGCAGGCGGCCCGCGTCCTCTCGACGGTCCGTGGCGACTTCGCCGACGAGGAAGCACGCGACGAATTCGAGGCACCCATCCTCGAGACGTACGAGCGCGAGGGCTCGCCGTACTTCGCGACGGCCCGTCTGTGGGACGACGGAGTGATCGACCCGCTGGACACGAGGCGCATCCTGACGCTCGGCCTCGAAGCGGCGCTACACGCACCGATCCCGGAGACCAAGTTCGGCGTCTTCCGGATGTGACCCAACGGGAGGAGCGGGATGCTGAAGTTCTACAGCGAGGTCGGGACCGCGCGGACGCGGGAACTGGTCGCCGACGTCGCGACCTGGGCATGGGTCGCGCTGTGGACCGTGATCGGCCTCCGCATCCACGATGCGATCTCGGCATTCGCCGAGGCGGGCCGGGTCCTCCAGGGCGGCGGCCGGAACATCCAGGGCGCCGGCGCCCAGCTGGGTGACGCGCTCAACGGGGTGCCCCTCATCGGCGAGGGCATCGATACGCTGGCGACCGGTGCCTTCCAGACCGCGGGTCAGCCGTTCATCCAGACCGGGCAGGAGCTCGAGGCGCTGCTGCTGTTCATCGCGCGCCTGCTCGCACTGCTCGTGGTCGCCGTGATGCTCGTGCCCTGGCTGGCGCGTTATCTACCCTGGCGCGCTGCACGGCTGGAGACGGTCCGCGCCGCGCATCGCGCGATCCGGCGGGCACCGGTCGACGTGTCGTCGGCCACGATGCAACGCGCGCTCGCCACCCGGGCGATCAATCGACTCAGCTACCCCGAGCTGCTCGAATACACGTCCGACCCGTTCGGCGACTTTGCGGCGGGCCACTACGCCCGGCTGGCAAAGGCCGAGCTCGCGAGCGTCGGTTTGCGGTGAGACGACTCGCGGCGCTGGCGAGCATTGCAGTCTTGGTCAGCGCCTGCTCGATGATTCCTGATGTCGCTCAGCTTCCGCAGGCCTGTATCGACGTGTACTCCGCGAACCAGTGCGTGGCGATCACCGATGTCGCGGCCGCAGAGGTGTCAAAGAACCGAGGCGACGTCGTGGGCATCGTCATCGTCCCCGACGCACCCCCAGATGGGGCGACCCTCGGCGGGGCGTGGCCGATCCACGTTCGCGCCGCGTTCAGGGACGGCACGACCCACGACGTCCGAATGTGCGGCGGCTTGTCGCTCGACCCCGCGTGCTCGGCGGATCCCCATCTCAGTCCTCGTTCCGTCATGGGCGGCTACACGGACGTGCCGTGCGGAGCCGAGCCGGCCGACGCTCCCGCGGACTGTCCGACGCCGTTTCCTTCGCCCGAAGCAGAGGTGGTCGCGGAGTCATCGCCGCTCGTCGTCGACGACCTGAGCATCCCGATCGACCGTGCAGGCCGGTACGAGGTGCCCGTTGGACGCGGATCGCTGCCGAACGGGATCCTCGGGGATGCGTCGTTCGCGTTCGCGGATGCCTGGCCCGATGACGTGGCCCTCCGCGACGGGACGGCATTCCTCGAAGTCCGTTCGCTCGAGCCGGACGGCAAGCCGTTCGACAACTACTACATGCATGGCTGGCGACCGGGTGTGGAGCGATTCGAGGCCGTGCTGCTGTTCGATGTGTTGTGGTTCCAGCCGGGAGCCGACCTGACGATCCAAAACGTGGTCGTCCGCTAGCATCCCGAGGATGCCGACCGTCGCGCGTTTCTCGATCTCCCCTGTCCGCAGCATGGGTCTGGAGCATCCGACCGAGATCGACGTCACCGAGGTCGGCGTGGTCGAGGATCGTCGATTCTTCCTGACGGACGACAAGAACCGCCTGGTCGACCGCTTGATCGTCGGACCGCTGGTGCAGATCGAGACCCACACGGACCCCGGGGCGACCATGCTCCGGATGCGCTTCCCGGACGGGTCGGTCATCGAGGACGAGGTCCAGCTCGGCGACCCCATCGAGACGCCGATCCATGGCCGGACCGGGGTCGGTCGCGTTGTCATCGGCCCGTGGGCGGACGCCGTGGCTTCGTTCGCCGGGCGGCCGATCCGGGTGGTCCGCTGCGATCGACCCGGCGGCACGCGACGCGGCAATCCGACCAGCATCATCTCGGACGGGTCGCTGCGCGAGCTCGCGAAGCACGCCGGCGTCGACGCCGTGGACGGACGGCGGTTCCGGATGCTGATCGACCTCGAGGGCGCACGGCCTCACGAGGAGGATGGCTGGATCGGGAAGCGGATCGCCATGGGCGACGCGATCCTCCGCGTCACCAAGCCGGACGCCCGCTGCGCCATCACCACCCAGGACCCGGATCACGGGAGGCGCGACCTGGACACGCTCCGGACGATCATCTCGTACCGCGGGCTGCGCGAGGGCAAGCACGCCGATTTCGGGGTGCTGGCCGATGTGGCCCAACCCGGGCGAATCAGGGTGGGCGACGAGGTGACGCTGCTCGACTAGGCGGGGGTGCGGACTTCGAGTCGGCGAACCGCCATGACCCAAATGGTCACCGCGACCACGACGAGCGGTGCGACCCGGACACCGGCTACGACTCCCATGCGGATGACGCTCCCGAACGCGTCGCCGGTCAAGTCCGACATGCCACTGATCGCAACGAGGCTGACGACCGCGATGGCAGTCGACAGCGCCGCCGCGACGGGCGCGCCGATGGCCATCGCCAGTCCGACCACGACGGCATCCACCCGTGATCCGATGGCCGCCGGTGCGAGTCCTGCTCCGAGCAGCGCAAACGCAGGCACCGCCATCGCCGCGATCGCGAAAGCGACGCTGGCGGGACGATCAGCCCGCTCGGGCGCGAGCAGCCCCGCGATCGCGGTAACCGTCCCGAGGAGGATCGCAGCCAGGATCGCACCTCGGCGCGCCGTGCGGATGGACGCAAGGCGGCGTCCGGTCGGATCCGGCCGCCAGTTCGGTGACCAGGGGTTTGCAGGACCCATGGGTGAAATGTACCTGTCTGGTGCAGTGGGTCGGTGTCTCCCGGCACCGCTCGATTCGTGTTCGTGCGATCCGCGCGTCGGTACCATGCGACGGTGAGCCCGGCTTTGCGTCTCGAACGCTCAGGTCCCGATGGCGTCGTCGCGCGAGTGACGCTGGCCCGCCCTGAGGTCCACAACGCGTTCGATGCATCGCTGATCGGCGAGCTACGGTCGACGTTCAGCGGCCTCGCCCGCGAGGAACCCACGCGACTGCGGGTCGTGGTGCTGGCCGGTGACGGCCCGACGTTCTGTGCCGGCGCCGACATCGCCTGGATGCGCGCCGCCATGGCGCTCGACGTCGAAGGCAATGAGCAGGACGCGATGGCGATGGCCGACATGTTCGACGCCCTCGATACGTGCCCCGTCCCGATCATTGCCCGCGTCCAGGGAGCCGCACTCGGCGGCGGGATGGGATTGTGCGCCGTCGCGGACCTCGTCATCGCCGAGAGCGGCGCCCGGTTCGGCTTCACCGAAACTCGGCTCGGGATCCTGCCCGCCGTCATCTCCCCGTTCGTCGTGGCCAAGATCGGCGAGTCGCACGCTCGGGCTCTGTTCCCCGGCGGGCGCCGTTTCGATGCCCTGCGCGCCCAGCGGATCGGCCTAGTCCACGAGGTCGTCGAGGGTGATGCGGCGCTCGACACCGCCGTCGACGCCGCGGTCGACGACGTGCTGGCGTCGGGTCCGACCGCCGTTCGTGCGGCGAAGGCGATCATCCGGGAGGCTCGTGGATTGGGCCACGGATCGGCGAAATGGCACACGGCTCGGGTCATCGCGAGGCAGCGCGTGACCGAAGAGGCTCGGGAGGGGTTCGCTGCCTTCGACCAGAAGCGACGGCCGTCCTGGGCACCCGGCACGGGTGACGACTAGACACGACTGTTCGAGCGTCCACCCATATGCGACACTCGCGACGAAATGGCCGAGGAACTCAGCCCGAGTGAGGTCGCCCGGCGGCTCGGCACCTCCACACGCTCCGTCCAGCGCTGGATCGCGCGCGGGAAGTTACCTGCACGGCGTGTCGGTGGGCGATGGCGTGTCGCGTTTGACGCGTTTGTCGCAGATAATCAGGCTGATACGCCCGGTCGCCCAGCCCCCATCGGAACGGTGTTCATCGCGAACCGCGGTGAGATCGCCGCTCGGATCGCCCGTACCTGTGGCCGGCTCGGGATCGAGACCGTGGTCCCGCCGACCACCGGAGCTGATGCGCTCGATCTCCTGGACCCGGCGGCCGTCGTCCAGGCAGCGCAAGCCAGTGGCGCCGATGCGCTCCATCCGGGCTTCGGTTTCCTCGCCGAGAACGCCAAGTTCGCGCAGCAGGTCATCGATGGCGGCATCCGCTGGATCGGCCCGCCGCCGGCCGCGATCCGTGCGATGGGCGACAAGTCGGCGGCGCGCCGCATCGCGGCGGACCTCGGGATCCCGATCCCGGCGGGCTATGACGGGGACGACCAGTCCGACGACGCGCTGATCGAGGCCGCGACCCGCATCGGCGTCCCGGTGCTGATCAAGCCCACGGCCGGTGGCGGCGGCAAGGGCATGCGGACGGTGCGCCAGCTCGATCGGCTATCGACGGAGCTGGCGGCAGCTCGCCGGGAAGCGGCGGCGGCCTTCGGCGACGAGCGCCTGATCCTCGAGCGACGCATCGAGGGAGCGCGGCATGTCGAGATCCAGGTGCTGTTCGATCGCCACGGGAACGGAGTCCACCTCGGTGAGCGCGACTGTTCGCTCCAGCGTCGTCATCAGAAGGTGCTGGAGGAGGCCGGCTCGCCCGCGGTCGACGCTCGCCTTCGCAGTCGGATGGGTGATGCCGCCCTCGAGCTCTCGCGGGCGATCGGCTACGAGAGCGCCGGCACGTGCGAATTCCTGCTCGACGATCGCGGCGACTTCACCTTCCTCGAGATGAACACGCGGCTCCAGGTCGAGCATCCGGTCACGGAACTGGTGACTGGTCGCGACCTCGTTGACGACCAGATCCGCATCGCGGCCGGTGAGCCTTTGGGCTTCGGGCAGTCTGATGTGCGCTGGGACGGTCACGCCGTGGAGGTCCGCCTCTATGCGGAGGACGCCGAGCACGAATTCTTGCCGGCGACCGGCAGGATCCTCCTGCTGCGCTGGCCCCCGGGTGACGGGATCCGAGTCGATGCCGGCGTGCAGCAAGGCGACGTGGTCGGCGGCCGATTCGATCCCATGCTGGCCAAACTCATCGCCCACGGCCGGGACCGGGCGGAGGCGCTCGACCGGCTGACAGGCGCCCTCGACCGGACCGTGATCCTCGGCCTCACGACGAACCTGCGGTTCCTGCGGTGGCTGGTCCGCGAGCCGGCCATCCGTGATGGTGCGGCCCGCACCGACACGCTGGAGCGCATCTGGCCGCCGGACGACTGGGATCGTCGCGCGCGGATCCCTGATCCGGCCTGGGCCGCAGCGGCGCGCGAGCTCGGTTCCGGCCACGCCGACGACGGCTTCCGACTCAACGCCGCGCCGAGTCTCCGTCTGGCCACAGAGGACGAGGTGCGGACCGTCCGGCTCGCGCCCGGCAGCGCCATGACACGGGCCGCATCCGTTCGCGACGGCGATACCGTCCACCTGGACCTCGCCGGGCGCAGCATCCCGTTTCGCCTCGCGCCGCCGCCCGACGTCGATCGAGCGGCCAGCGCCGCGGCCGCCGCGCATGGCACCGGCCCGACGGAGCTCGTCGCCCCGATGCCCGGCCAGGTCCTGTCGATCGGCGCGCCCGTGGGTGCCGCCGTCGAGGCCGGTCAGCCTGTCTTGACGCTCGAGGCGATGAAGATGGAGCACGCCGTCGCGGCGACGCGAGCCGGCACGGTCGCCGACGTCTTCGTGCAGGTCGGCGATCAGGTGACGCGAGGTCAGCGACTCGCCCTCGTGGAGCCCACCTGAGATCCCGACGCGGTACGCTTCGACCATGGGCGACAAGCGCGACGGCACGGGCAAGCGCGAAAACAAGGACAAACGCGGCGCGCACGAGTCGAAGAAGTCGGCGAAGACGAGCCTTCCCGAGACTCGAGCCGAGCTCCTGGCCCTCCATCGCGAGACGCGCGCCCGTCGGAACGCTGCGGCTCACAGCAGTCCGGAGCATGTCGAGGCCGTCGACCTGCTTGGTCGCATCGAGATCGAGATCGCGCGCATCGAGCGCGCGATGGATCCGCCCCTCGTCTGATCGGCACCGGATGACAGCTGGACCGGGCGATCGCCGCGTCCGGATCTACGAGGTCGGCCCGCGCGACGGGCTCCAGAACGAAGCTGTCGCGATCCCGACCGACGTGAAGCTCCGCTTCATCGAGCTCCTCGTCGACGCCGGGCTGGGCGAGGTCGAGGCCACGTCGTTCGTATCGCCGCGCGCTATCCCGCAGCTCGCCGACGCCGATACGCTGGTGGCACGCCTGACACGGCCGGCGGGAGTCCGCTTCCCGGTGCTCGTCCCGAACGAGCGGGGCATGGCGCGGGCCGAGGCCGCGGGCGTCGACGCCATCGCGGTCTTCACCGCCGCGACCGACGCGTTCACCCAGCACAACATCGGCATGACCGTCAGGGAGTCGCTCGCGGCATTCGCGATGATTCTGGCCCGGGCCGGCGACCTGGGTTGGTGGCGGCGCGCCTACGTTTCGACGGCCTTCGGCTGTCCGTACACGGGACGGGTGGATCCGGTCGCCGCCGTGGACGTCGCCGTCCGACTCGTCGGGCTCGGTGTGGACGAGATCTGCTTCGGCGATACGATCGGCGTCGGCGTTCCGGACCAGGTCGCCGAGGTCGTCGCGGTGGCCGAGGGGGCCGGCATCCCGCTCGACAAGCAGGCGTATCACTTCCACGACACGCGCGGCACGGCGTTGGCCAACGTCGCGATGGCACTCGCCGCGGGGATCCGGACGTTCGACTCGTCGACCGGGGGGACCGGCGGCTGCCCGTACGCGCCCGGGGCGGCCGGCAACCTCGCGACGGAAGATCTCGTCTACCTGCTCGACACGTCCGGCTACGAGCACGGCGTGTCGCTCGACAAGGTCCTGGTGGCCGCTCGGTACATCGCCGATGCGCTCGGCAAGCCGCTGTCGACGAAGGTCGGCCAGGCCGGCGGCTGGGACGATCGCACGGGCCGCGCCACCGGCCTCGAACCGTAGGACCGGGTGCTCGAGCCTGCCGTTCGAGCACGCTGCGGTGAACTTGGTATCCTCCGGCCACCATGGACGGCGTCGTTCTTGTGCTGAACCAGAACTACGAGCCGCTGAACGTCTGCAATCTTCCGAGGGCCTTCCGTCTCCTGTTCGGCGAGAAGGCCGAGGTGATCGAGTACGACCACCAGATGATCCGGACGCCGCGGACCGAGTTCCGCGCGCCCTCGGTCATCCGCCTGCAACACCTGATCAAGCGTCCGCGCCCGCGGGTCAAGCTGTCGCGTCGCGAGGTGTTCACCCGCGACCGCCACACGTGCCAGTACTGTGGCCGCCAGACCCATGACCTGACGCTCGACCATGTGGTCCCTCGCCACCGCGGTGGCGGGCACTCATGGGAGAACCTGGTCACAGCCTGCAAGACGTGCAACCACCGGAAGGGCGGCAAGACCATCGAGGAGGCCCGGCTGCGGCTGCACAAGGAACCGTTCGAGCCGCGCAGCGACATTTATTCGCTCTTCACGCCCTATCTCGTGGACGAGCGCAACGACGCGTGGCGCAACTACCTGTTCCTGGGGCGGAACTGACGGTCGACGCGGGTCCACCCCCGGTCGACCCTGCGTCGGCGACCCCCGCCGCCGTCCACGATCTCCTCAGGACGCTCTGGTCCGCCGGCCACGCCGCGTACGTGGTCGGCGGTTCGTTGCGCGACACCCTGCTGGGTAGGCCGGCCAGCGACTGGGATCTTGCGACGTCGGCGCCACCCGAAGCGACGACCGCGCTCTTCCCGGGCTCCGTCTACGAGAACCAGTTCGGCACGGTCGCGGTCCGGACGCGGGATCGCGCGGTCGGCGAGGTCGAGATCACGACGATGCGCTCGGATCACGAGTACGCCGACCACCGTCGGCCGCATCGCGTCGAGTTCGGCGATTCGATCGAGCTCGACCTCGCGCGGCGCGACTTCACGGTCAACGCGATCGCCTGGGGCGCCGAGCCCGGCACAGAGCCGCGCCTCGTCGATCCGTATGGCGGGCGCGACGACCTTGCCGCTCGCTCGCTCCGGGCGGTCGGCGACCCATCGACGCGCTTCGGCGAGGACGCGCTGCGGATGGTCCGCGCCGTTCGCCTGGCCGCGACCCTGGACTTCACGATCGAGCCGGCGACGCTGGCCGCGATCCAGGACCGAGCCGAGCTCGTGCGCCACCTCTCTGGCGAGCGGATCGCCGCCGAGATGCGCAAGCTGCTTGGCGCGCCACGACCGTCGGTGGGGCTCCGGCTGCTGTCCGACACCGGCCTCCT
>DATAFZ010000157.1:0-24829 GCA_036257225.1 Candidatus Limnocylindrales bacterium
CCCGACGCCGACGCCGGCCCCCACGCCGACGCCGAGCCCGACGCCGACGCCGACCCCCACGCCGACGCCAAGCCCGACGCCGACCCCCACGCCGAAACCGGATCCCACGCTCACGCCGACCCCCACCCCTGAACCGATCACGACACCCGAACCGATCACGACGCCCGAACCGACCCCGACGCCCGAGCCGACACCGACCACCGAGCCCGCACCGGCGCCGACCGGTCCGATCCCATCGTCCACGGCGGGGCCCGCCGGCCCGACCGATCCAGGTCCCACGGGCGGCCAGCCGACCACGGCCGGCGGCGGGACGCAGCCGCCGCCGGCTCCCGAGCCGAGCGCGCCGCCAGCCACCAGCCCGTCCGGCATCGTCCTACCCGAGCCCGGACTCGTCGTCCAGGGGATCTTCGATGGCGTCCGCGAGCGCGTGGCCGCAACAGTCCGGGCGGAAGCAGTCGCCGCCGTCGCCGAGGCGTTCACCTTCCCGCTCGTGCTGATGGTCGCGGTCCTGGTCTTCCTCGTCGCCCAATGGCGGATGGACGACCCCAAGTTCCGCATGGCGCCCCTTACCAAGGCCGACACCACGATCCAGTTCGAGGAGCCCCGATCCTGATGCAGGCGCCGGTGCATCACGACTACACGCCGTTGACCGACCGTATGAATGCGCTGCTCGGACTTCGCGTGGTCATGGCCGCATTCGTCCTCATCTGGGCATGGGTGCGGCCTGACGTGAGCGCCGTGCCGATCGACGCGCTGCTGGCGCTCAGCATCGGTTACGTCGCCGCGAGCGTCGTGCTCGAGGGCACTCGGCGACGCTCCGGGCGCCGCGGCCTGTCGGTCATCACCGGGCTCCTGCTCGCCGACGGTGTCTATCTCATCGGGTCGATGTACCTGACCGGTGGCATGGGCAGCCCCATCCGGTTCCTGATCTATCTCCACCTCGTGGCCGTCTCGCTACTCGCCTCGTACCGCACCGGTCTCAAGCTCGCCCTGTGGGACTCGCTGCTCCTGCTGGTCGTGCTCTATGCGCAGGCTGCCCAGCTGATGCCCGCCGTCGATGTGATGCCCGGGCAGGCTGTCGAATTCGAGCAGATGCCGATCCTGAACCTGATCGCGTTCTGGCTGTTCGCGCTCGCCACATCGGTGTTCTCGGCCATGAACGAGCGGGAGCTTCGTCAGCGCAGAGCCGACCTCCAGGCGCTGGTCGATGTGGGTGCGCGGCTCGACGAGGTGACCGACCCGGTGCGCCAATCGCAGCTGGTGCTCGGCGGGCTCGTCGATCGCTTCGGGTTCACCCGGGGCGTCGTCCTCGGCTCGGTCGACGATCGGATCGTCGTCCTCGCATCCAGTGGTATCCCGCTGCCGCCGACTGCCACTGCGCTCCCTGACGCGATCGTCTCGCGCGCCCTGTCGGGACGCGCGACCATCGCCGTCCGCGATCTGGACCCCGCGCTCGATCCGTTCCTCAGCGCGGTCATGCCCGATGCGCGCAACCTGCTCGTCGCCCCGATGGTGGCCGATGGTCGCGCCGTCGGCGCGATCGTGGTCGAGCACCCATCACGTGCCCTCCGCCGGGTCGATCGACGCGTCACCACCGTGCTCGAGCAGATGTGCGCGATGGCCGCGTTGAACCTGCGAAACGCGGTGCTCCTCCGTCACGTCCAGGACCTTGCAGAGCGTGACGCCCTCACGGGCGCGGCCAACCGGCGAACATTCCAGCTCCACCTCGAGCGTGTCCTCGACGGACCACAGCTGCGCGATCGCGACACGATCACCGCTGTGTTGTTCATCGACCTCGATGACTTCAAAGTCGTCAACGACACGCTGGGTCACGCGGCAGGCGACGGGTTGCTCCAGGCCGTCACGGAGCGGCTGACTGAATCGGTACGCGACGGCGACCTCGTGGCGCGGCTCGGCGGCGACGAGTTCGCCATCCTGACCTCCGATGCGCCGGACCTCAAGCGGTCGTTGGCCATGGCCGAGCGCCTGACCCGCGAACTGCGAACGCCGTACCTCATCGGTGAACATCCCGTGACGATCAGCGCGAGCATCGGCATCGCCAGTGCCCGCGACACGACCGAAAGTGCCGCAGACGTGGTCCGCAATGCCGACGTTGCGATGTACATGGCCAAGGCCAACGGCAAGGCCGGGTTCGCGGTGTTCGACCCCGGCATGCACGCCGCCATCCGCGAGCGACACGAGCTGGGGGCGCAACTGCAGCGCGCCGTCGAGCTGGGGCAGCTGCGCCTGTCGTACCAGCCGATCGTCGACCTCGAGGACGGCGGGCTCGTCGGGATCGAGGCGCTCGTACGCTGGCAGCATCCCGAGCGCGGCCTCGTTTCGCCCGGGGAGTTCATCGAGATCGCCGAGGAAAACGGCGCCATCCTCCCCATCGGGCGGTGGATCCTCCGCGAGGCATGCCGCGAGGCTATGTCGTGGTCGACGCTCGAACCATCCGTCTTCCTGTGCGTCAACGTCTCGGCCCGCGAGATCCAGCAGCCGGGTTTCGTCGACGCGGTACGCGAGGCGCTGTCGGAAGCCGGGATGGCGGCCTCGCGCCTGAGCCTGGAGATCACGGAGACGGCACTCCTGCGGGCCACGCCGAAGACCATCGAGACCCTC
This sequence comes from Candidatus Limnocylindrales bacterium, assembly GCA_036257225.1. Lineage (GTDB taxonomy): Bacteria > Chloroflexota > Limnocylindria > Limnocylindrales > CSP1-4 > SPCO01. The sequence continues at coordinate 2,623 of DATAFZ010000157.1, forward strand.
GAAGCGCTTCGCCAGATGGGCGTCCGGATCGCTATCGACGACTTTGGGACCGGCTACTTCTCGCTGAGCCACCTGCGCCAGTTCCCGGTCGACATCCTCAAGATCGCCAGCGAGTTCGTGCAGGTGCCGGACAGCGACGCCAAGACCGAGGCGCTCGCCGGCGCGATCGTGGCGATGGGTCGATCACTAGAGATCCGGACCGTGGCCGAAGGCATCGAGACCGCGGAACAGGCCGACCGGATGCGTGCCCTCGGCTGCGCATACGGGCAGGGCTACCACTTCGCGACGCCGACGCCGGGCAGCGAGATCGCCGCCGGCGCGTTCGACGGGCTGCTCGGCATGCGGGATGCCGGTTCAGCCGGCACCGGCGACGATGCGGCGACGCTGCCGCCTCTCAACTTCCGTGCGCCCTTCGGCGGCTTCAGCCGCCGCCGCATGTCCCCGCAGCGGGACACCAGCCCGGCCTGATCCGACGCGGCGCGGCGCCAGACGCGACCTGGCGCCCGCTGCCACGCCTCGACCTATACTCGGGGCCTTCCGCTGGCCCGCGCCGGCGCGATCCCCAGGAGACCAGTCGCTTGATCTCGTCGCTTGCCGCCATGCTGCAGGTGAGCCTCCGCCGATCGCGTGCCAGCTGGCCGATCGTCGGCTCGGCAGGACTGATCTGCGTACTCGCGACGACCCTCATGGCCGCCGGCCCCATGTACGCCAGTGCCGTGTCGGCGGCAGGGCTCCATCGGGTGCTGGCCGACGCTTCGGTCGCGGAGGCGAACGTCGGCGTCACGCTGCGCGCGAGGCCAGCCGACTGGGAAGCGATCGACGCCCTGATGACCGAAGAACTGGGCCGAGCGATCGGTCCGGCGGGTGGCACACTCGTCGGTTACGGGCGGTCCGACAGTCTCGAGTTGCCGGGCCCGCCCAGCGGGCCATTGGTCGACCTCGCCGAGCTCGGCTTCGTCGATGGTCTCGTCGATCACGCGGAGCTGGTCGAAGGGGTCTGGCCGGAGGGTGATGGCGGATCGGGACCGCTGCCGTTGGCGATCGCCGACAGCGTGGCGGCGCGACTGGACCTGCATGTCGGGCAGGAGTTGGTGCTCCAGAGCCGCGCGACGGCCGGCTTTTCAGTGCCGGTCCGGATCGATGCGATCTTCCGGATCGCGGAGCCGAACGACCGATTCTGGTGGGACGAGCCGCAGGTGCTCGGTGGCCTTGCGACCAGCGAGCGCTTCGCCACCCACGGACCGTTGTTCACCAGCCGGTCTGCCTTCCTGGCGCGGGCGAACGCAGGCCAGGCCGAGTTCGGCTGGCGGACATACCCGACGATCGAGGCGATCAGCCTGGCCGACATCGCCGGGCTCCGAGCCCGGATCGCCGCCCTCGACGATCGACTGGAGGCGAGGCTGGCGGGCCCGTCGGTCACGGTCGAGACGCTTCTCCCCGACATCCTCGCGGAGTCCGAACGATCCCTGCTGGTCAGTCGGGCCGGTGTGCTGCTGATCACCGCGCAGTTCGTCGTCCTCGCGGCCTACGCCGTCCTGCTGAGCGCCGCGCTCCTCGTGGAGCATCGGCGGATGGACACGGCGATGCTCCGGTCGCGCGGTGCCGGCCCGGCCCGGATCGGGGCGCTGGCCCTGGTGGAGGGTCTCCTGCTCACGATCCCTGCGGCGGTGCTGGGGCCATGGCTGGCCGCGGTCGCGCTGCGGGGGCTGAATGTCGTCGGGCCGCTGGCCGACATCGGCCTGCGCATCGAGCCGGTCATCGCGCCGGAGGCGTTCCTGGCGGCAGCCGTCGCGGCCGGCGCATGCCTGCTCGCGCTCCTGGTCCCGGCGTTGCCCCGCATCAGTTCGTTCGCCGCGATCCACGGCAGTGTGGGTCGGGCCGAGACACGGACCGTCGGCCAGCGCTTCGGGATCGATGTCGCGCTGCTGGCGGTCGCCGGTATCGGCCTGTGGCAGCTCCGCGAGTACGGCGCCCCGCTCACGCGGACGGTGCAGGGAACGCTCGGGATCGACCCGCTCCTCGTGGCTACACCCGCGATCGGCTTCCTCGCGGGCGCGGTGGTCGCGTTGCGCGTCGTGCCGCTGATCGCATCGGTCATCGAGCGGGCGACCGCCCGCCGCCGCAGCCTCGTCCCGGCCCTCGGCGCTCGCCAGCTCTCACGCCGGCCGCTTCGCTATACCCGGGCCGCACTGCTGCTGATGCTGGCGATGTCGATGGGCGTCTTCGCCATCACATACACGCGCACCTGGAGCGACTCGCAGCGGGACCAGGCGACCTTCCAGGTGGGCTCCGACATGCGCGTGGAGCCTGGGCGGCGGATCGTCGACCTGCCCGCCTGGGCACTTGATCGGGCATACGCCGACCTTCCGGGCGTGACGGCCCGGATGGCGTTGACGCAGGCCGCGATCCGCGTCCCGCGCATCGACGCCTCGGGCGCGCTGGTCGGACTGGACGCGGCCGCTGCGGGATCGGTCGTGCGGATGCGCCCCGACCTGCTCGACGGGTCCGTCGCTGCCCTCGTCGAGCCCATGGCGGCAGCGCGGCCTGAAGTCCATGCGACGAGGTTGCCCGGTGAGCCCGGCTGGTTGCGGCTGGACGTGCGGCTCGACATCACGGGTCTCGATGGGCCCGTCCAGGACCCTGAGACCGGCGAGCTCGCGACCGGAGCGGTCGACCCGGCGATCCTGGAGGGCGAGCCGGGTGTTGCGGCGAGGGCCGTCGTCCGCGACGCGGCCGGTCACCTGTACCGCTTCGGCGGGGAGGGCACGACGTTCGGATCGGGACCGCGTCGCCTGGAGATCCCGCTCAGTGCGGCCGACCGGCCCGACGCCGCGTTCGCCTATCCGCTGGAGCTGCTCGCGATCGAGCTCGCATTCGAGCCGCCGCCGACGCTCGCGGTGACCCAGGGCACGATCGAGATCGAGCGTGTCGAGGCGACGGATGCGATCGAGGCCGGGACGGCCGGCGGCTGGCAGCTTGTCGACCTCACGCTCGACCATGGCTGGCGCTCGACCGCATCCGTCTATGGGCTGCCGCACCAGACGGTCGGCACCAAGATCACCGGAGCGACTCTCGACCTCGAGGTCCCGGCGGACGGCTTCCCCTCGATCCGCGGCCAGGACCAGTTCGGCCGCGGGACCGTGCTGACCTTCGCCTCGGCGGACCTCGACCTCGTCGCGCGCGAGCCGCTGCCGGCCATCGCCACGGACCGCTATCTCGACGCGACGGCTCGCACGGTCGGCGACGTCGTCCCGGTCGACGTCGGCGGCGTCGACCGCGAGCTCAGGATCGTCGACGCGGTGCGCGCATTCCCGAGCGTGGACCCGGCGACGCCCGTGCTGCTCGTCGACTTCGCGACCCTGACGACGTTGCGCTTCGAGGGCAGCGGTGCGGTGGAGTCGCCGGACGCATGGTGGCTCGCCGTGGATCCGGACCAGCGCAGCGCGGTCCTGGCGCGGCTGCGCGACCCCGCCTTCGGGAGTGCTGTCGTCGTGGACCTCGAGGAGCGCTCCCACTCGCTCGCGACCGACCCAGTGGCGCTCGGTATCATCGGCGCCCTCGGCATCGGTATCGCAGCCGCGGCCGCGTTCGCCGTGGTGGGGTTCGTCGTCAGCGCCGCGGTCTCGGCACGGGAGCGCGTCACGGAGTTCGCGCTACTCCGCGCTCTCGGACTGTCGTCGCGACAGTTGTCGGGCTGGCTGTCGCTCGAGAACGCGACGCTCGCCGTGATCAGCCTCGTCGCGGGGAGCGCGCTGGGACTCGTCGTGGCCTGGGTGGCCCTGCCCTTCGTGACGGTGACGAGCCGCGCACGGGCCGCCTTCCCGCCCGTCGAGGTCGATGTGCCGTGGACCACGATCGCGGCGCTCGAGGTGGCGGGGATCGTCGCCCTGACGGTGGCGATCATCGGTCTGACCTGGTCGCTGAGACGGATCGCCATGGCGTCCACGCTGCGGATGGGCCAGGACTGACGTGCGCCTCATGAGCGCGGTCGCAGTGCTACTGCGGCGGCTGCGGATGGAGCGTGGCATCGCCGTCGCGCTCGTGGTGCTCGTCGCGGTCACGAGCTTCGTCGTCGCGATCAGCCCACGCCTGTTCGAGCGCGTCGCCGACGAGGGGCTCCGCTACGAGGTGGACCGCGGCACCGCCGTGCAGCGGAACCTGCAGTTCACATCGGTCGATCACGTCCGGGCGGGCGAGACGGACCCGATGGAGGCCATCCGCTCGCGCGGTGACACCAGGTTCGATCGGTTGCCGGCATCCGTCCGGGACGTGATCGATACCCGCGACTTCGTGGTCGAGACACCGCGGCTCGGGCTGACCGACCCCCCGAACTATCGGTCCTTCGTGACGCTCCGGTACCAGGAGATGGTGACCGACCGGCTGACGATCCGCGAGGGCCGCGCTCCCGCCGACCTCGAACCGGGGAGCGAGGACGACCCGGCGAGGTTCGAGATCGCGATGTCGATCGAGACCGCGGAGGAGTTGCTCGTGGAGGTCGACGACGTCCTGTCGACGACGCCCGACCCCAGCGACCCGATGCTCCGACTGCTGTTCCCGCGTCCCACGGCCCGGGTCGACCTGCACGTGGTCGGGCTGTTCACGGTGGACGAACCGGCTGACCCCGCCTGGTTCGACGACGTAGCCTACGCGCGCGCGGCCATCGGCGGCACGGACGAGGTGCCCATCGCCTTCGCGACGGCGTTGTTCACGCCGGAGGCCTACGGGGACGTCGTCGCCCTCGGGCTGCCCGGGCGCTATCAGTGGCGGTTCCACGTCGACGCGGGGCGGCTCGATGCCGGCCGGCTCGAGACGCTGATCCCCGATCTGCGCCGGCTGGATTCGACGTTCGGCACCAACCGGTCGACCGCCGGTGGCGTCCTCTACCGGTCAGGATTGCTCGACCTCATCGACCGATACCTGGACCGACGCGCGGCGAGCGAGGCCGTGCTGTCGGTGGCGGCTATCGGGCCGCTGGCCGTCGCGGTCGGCGCGCTCGGGCTGGTCGCGGCGATCGTCATCCGCCGTCGGCGCGCGGCCTTGGCGCTCGCCCGGGGTCGCGGTGCATCTGCCGGGCAGTTGCTCGCCGCCCAGCTCTGGGAGGGTCTGCTCCTCACGGTGCCCGCCGCCGCCGCCGGGCTGATCGTCGCCCGCCTCGCTGTCCCGGCACGTTCCGATCCCGTCTCCGCGACGGGCGCGGTCCTGGTGGCGCTGGCCGTGACCGCGCTGCTCCTGCTCGTCACGTGGCCCAGGGCGAGGCGCGCCCGGCAGGACGTCGAACGCGAGGACCTCCCAGCGCGCCGGCTGGGGCCACGCCGGATCGTCTTCGAGGCGACCTTCATCGGGGTGGCGCTGGCCGCCGTCTGGCTGCTTCGCGAACGTGGCCTGCGGGCGGGGCCCGCGTCAGGCTTCGACCCGTTCCTCGCAGCCGCGCCGGTGCTCATCGGCGTGGCGATCGCCCTCCTCACGATCCGCCTCTACCCCCTGCCGGTCGCGGCGTTGGCCTGGCTCGGCGCGCGCCGTCGGGATCTCGTTCCCGCATTGGGCCTGCGTAGCATCGGCCGCGACCCGGCCGCGGCGACGATGCCGTTGCTGGTGATCACGCTGACCGTCGCGATCGCGGTGTTCGCGTCAGTGCTGGCCCTGACCATCGACCGGGGCCAGGTCGCCGCGTCGTGGCAGCAGACCGGCGCCGACTACCGGCTGGACGCCACGAGCGACCGTGGGTTCACCGCCGGGATCGACCCCGCGACCGTGCCAGGTGTGGAAGCCGTCGCCGGCGCGCTCGTCACGCCCACGCCCCGCATCATCGGGGACACCGACCGCAACGCGGCGACGACGTTCGTCGCCGTCGAGCCGGCGGCGTATGCGAAGGTCCTCGCCGGCGCTCCGATCCCACTGCCGAACCCGCCGGCGTTCACCACGGCGCCGACCGCGCCCGACGCCGGGACGCCTGACCGACCGATCCCGGTCGTCATCTCGCGACGACTGCCCCCTGGCTGGCCGCCACTCGCGCTGGGCGAGACATTCGAGGTGGGCGTTCGAGGTCAGGCGTTCAGCTTGACGGTAGCCGGCGTGGCCGACGACCTGCCTGGCCTGCCCCGTGGCGTGCCCTTCATCCTGGCCCCACTCCCGTCCGTCGCCAGCGGCTGGGACGGGCTGCCACTGCGCTCGACGGTGCTCTTCGTGCGGGGTCCGGACGCGCTCGCCGGCGACCTTCGGGCTGCGATCGGCGGCTCGGGCGAGGTGACGTCACGCCACGAGTCGCTCGCCGCGCTTCGTGGCGCGCCGCTCGTTGGCGCGATCGGGCGTGGGTTCGGGATCGCGGTCACGGCGGCCGCGATGTACGCAGCCCTGGCCATCGTCGCGGTCGTCTTCCTCGAAGGACAGCGTCGTGCCCGCGAGCTCGCGTACCTGCGAACGCTCGGGCTCACGAGCAGCCAGACGGTGTCGCTCACGTTCGTCGAACACGCGCCACCGACCGTGCTGGCACTGGCCGTCGGCGTCGTCCTCGGCCTGGGCGTGGCATGGTTGCTCGAGCCCGGGCTCGGTCTCGGCGCATTCATCGGGCCCGCGGCTCCCGTTCGCCTCCAGGTGGATTGGCCGGCGATCGCCGCGATCGCCGCGATCGTCGTCGCCGCCATCGCCGTGATGGTCGGTGCCAGCTCGTGGCTGGCCCGCCGACTGGAGCCCAGCAGGGCCCTGCGGATCGGCGATGTCTGAGCGATGGACGCCTCGTCCGGTGGAGACCCGCGCGTGAACGACCCCGCCCCCGAGATCGTCGAGCTGCCCGAGATCATCGACCTGCCCAGCGCGGAGGAGCGGGCTCGCCAGCCACGGCCGCGGTACGGCGAGCGGGCGCTGATCGTCTGCGACAACCTCGTCAAGATCTACAAGGTCGCGGATCTCGAGGTCGTCGCCCTGCAGGGGCTCGACCTCGTCGTCGAATCGGGTGAGTTCATCGCGCTGGTCGGTGCGTCGGGCTCCGGCAAGAGCACGCTCCTCAACGTCCTCGGCGGCCTCGACATCCCGTCGGCCGGCCGTGCGGTGGTGGCCGGCTACCAATTGGCCGAACTGGGGCCTCGCGAGCAGACCCGCTACCTCCGCCAGGTCATCGGCTTCATCTGGCAGCAGACCGGGCGTAACCTGTTGCCATACCTGACCGCGCTCGAGAACGTGGCGTTGCCGATGGCGTTCGACGGCGTGGCGGAGGATGTTCGCCGGCGCCGCGCGCTCGAGCTCCTCGACAAGGTCGGTCTCGCCGATCGCGCCGACCATCGACCCGACCGCCTCTCCGGCGGTGAGCAGCAGCGCGTGGCGATCGCGGTGGCACTCGCCAACGAGCCCGAGGTCCTCCTGGCGGACGAGCCGACCGGCGAGCTCGACTCGGCGACGGCAGCGGACATCTTCGAGCTCCTCCGGCGCCTGAACCGCGAGACGGGCGTGACGATCGTCGTCGCGACGCACGATCCGCTGGTGAGCGGCCAGGTCAGTCGCACGGTGGCGATCCGGGACGGCCGGGTGAGCAGCGAGGTCCTCCGCCATCGCGCGAGCGAGGCCGAGGAGCACCACATCGAGACCGAGTATGCGGTGCTCGATCGGGTCGGACGCCTCCAGCTGCCGCGTGACTACGTCGAGGCGCTCGGGCTGGAGAAGCGTGTCCGGCTCGAGCTCGAGGACGACCACATCACGATCTGGCCGGACGAGCCGCGATGAATGAGCCAAGTCCGCCCATGGTCGTCACGACCGGTCTCGGCCGCGATTTCGTCACACGCGCGAGCGTGGTCCATGCGCTCCGTGACGTGGACCTGCGGATCGACCGTGGCGAGCTGGTCGCCGTGCGGGGCCGATCCGGCTCGGGAAAGACGACCCTGCTGTCCTTGCTGGGTGGTCTGGACCGTCCCACGAGCGGCGACGTGGTCATCGACGGGCGATCCCTGGGGAAGATGGACGCGGCTGCACTCGTCGAGCTGCGCCGGCGGCAAGTGGGGTTCATCTTCCAGGCGTTTGGTCTGCTGTCGATCCTGACGGCCGCGGAGAACGTCGAGGTGCCCCTTCGCCTGGTGCGCGCCGCACCGGCTGCTCGCGACGAGCGCGTCGGCGTGCTGCTCGAGCTGGTGGGCCTGGGCGACCGCGGCCGCCATCGGCCGCACGAGCTGTCAGGCGGCGAGCAGCAGCGGGTGGCGATCGCCCGCGCGCTGGCCAACCGGCCGGACGTGCTGCTCGCAGACGAGCCGACCGGTCAGCTGGACTCGGCGACCGGGCGCTCGATCATGGGCTTGCTGCGCGCGGTGGTCCGGAGTGAGGGCGTGACCGCCATCATCGCGACCCACGATCCGCTGATCATCGACCTCGCGGATCGGGTCGTGGAGCTGCGCGACGGTCGGCTGTTGAACGGGTCGGGCTAGGGCAGGGCACTCGCAGTCAGGCTACGCCGCGCCGAACGCGACCGATGGTCGCCCGCCGAACGCGATGTCCCGTGCAGCCTCGAGCAGCGACCGCGGCTTGGACCGACCGTGCCAGCCCAGGGCTCGTGCGGGCGTGAGTCGGATCGTCGCCGAGTACGTCGCCGCGAACTCGGCCAGGGTCAGCCCGAGCCGAGCGATCCGCTCCCCGTACTTCTCCACGAAGGCGTCGGGCAGCACATCGCCGCGACCATCGTCGATATCGGCTCGCGCCTCGAGCAGCCCGACGTCGAAATCGTCCTCGGCGTCGCCGAGCGCCAGCATCGCGCGCGGGTCGTGGCGCAGGTTGCGCACCTTGCGGGCCTCGGGCTTGGAGCGGATCACGATCGTTTGGCCGTCCCAGGCGAACCAGGTCGGGACGAGATGCGGCGCCCCGTCCGGTCGGCTCGTCGACAGCCAGATCACGGGTTCCCGCTCGAGGAACATCCGGACCCGATGGGCGGCGAGCGTCGTGCTGTCCATGGCGCCAGCATCGAGCAGGCCCGCTCGCACGACCGCGGACGCCGGTCAGGGACCGGCATGGACATCTGACGGTCGCGGTCAGCGACCCTTGTCGTCCCCGGGCGCCCCGCCAAGGCCGCTGAGAAGGTCGTCCAGGCTGCCCGTCCCGGCCCCACCGGTGCCGCCCATCAACCCGCCGAGGAGGCCGCCAAGGTCGCCGAGGCCGCCACTGCCGAGCGACTCGTTCAGCCCGCCGTCGGGCACACGGCCGTTCGGCGTCAGCATGTTGATCAGCTGCGGCAGGAACGCCGCCAGCAACGGGAGCAGCGCCTGGATCTCGAGGCCCGTGCCGTTCGACAGGCGCTGGACGGTCTCGGGTCCCAGCGCATCGCCGAGACGCTGTGGGTCCACGGCTCGGTTCTCCCCCGTCGACACCCACGAATCGACCTCATCGTCGAGTCCGCCCTGGCGGAGTCGTTCGACGAGGCCGTCGAGCCCGCCGGTCTCCTCGATCGCGCCGGCCAGGTCACCCATCGTGGCGCCCACCTCGGCCCCGCCCGCGGGACCGAGCCCGCGGCTCAGGTTGGAGAGATCGTCCATGACGCGCCTCCGTGAAGGTCGGCTGGCTGGGGGCCCGCCCGATGGTACCCGGAGGGCCTCAGCGCCGCTGCCGGCGACCCTTCGACGACTTCTCCTGCTTCGGCAAGTCCCAGCGCCAGGTCTTGAGGCGCTTCAGCAGCCGCCGACCAGTCAGGTCGAGGTGGATCGGGGTGACGGCGATGCGCCGGTTGATCACGGCGTGGAAGTCGGTGCCCGGTACCGCGAGCCCGGACGGCGGCGGACCGCCGATCCAGAAGTAGGGGATGCCGCGCGGATCGAGCCGCTCGACGAGCTGGTCCGAATACACCCGGCGGCCGAGCCGGGTGACCTCGATGCCGTCACATTCCTCGAGCGACACGGCCGGCACGTTGACATTGATGAGCTCACCACGCGACAGCCCCTCGCGCAGGATGTTACGAGCCACGACCGTCGCCGCGTACCCGGCGAGCGAAAAATCGGGGTGTTCGTAGTACTCCTGCGAGATCGCGAACGCGGGGCAGCTGTTGATGACCGCCTCCATCGCGGCACTCACGGTGCCCGAATACGTGATGTCGTCGCCGAGGTTCGCCCCGTAGTTGATCCCGGCGGCCACGAGGTCGAAGCCGTGCCCGAAGTAGCCGAGGAAGGCCAGGCTGACCGCGTCGGTCGGTGAGCCGTCCACCGAGTAGGCCAACGAGCCGTCGTCGAGGGTGCGCTCGCGGACACGCAGCGGACGCATCAGGGTCTTCTGGTGACCGACCGCGCTCTGGTTCGTGTCGGGCGCGACGACCGTGACCTCGCCCATCGGCTCGAGGGCCTGCTTCAGCGCCAGGAGCCCACGGGATTCGACGCCGTCGTCGTTGGTGACGAGGATCCGCGGCTTGCTGGTCCATTCCGGGACGGGGCGGCGTGGCGTCCGCAACGCGCGCGGGCCGCCGCGCGCGGCACCGCCGGCGAGGGGCTCACCGCGCTCCTTGTCGAGATCGCGCCGCTCGGTGCGGGCTCGCTCGCGGGTCATGTCCGGCACCTGCTCGCGGGCCGCCGTTGCTTCGCGCGGCGTGGACACGTCGTCGGGTGGCGAGCCGTCGTCGGGTGGTGTGGGGTCCTCGGGCGGCCCGTCGGGCCGAGACGCGTCGTCGGTCACGTCTCTGGCACGTCCGCGGCCTGCCCCGGCGCAGGCTCGCGGGGCACGGTGACAGGTCGTCCCTCGCGCTCGCTCAGGCGCTTGGCCGCTCGGCCCGCCACGGTCCGGTCGCCCGCCGTGCGATGGAGGAAGTGGAAGAAGAAGGACGACACCACCGCTGCGACCGGGATGCCGAAGATCGCGCCGGGGATGCCGGCGATCTTCGACCCGATGAGCACGGACCCGAGGACCACGATGGGGTGGATGCCGACGGCGCCCTGCATGATCCGCGGCTGGAGGGCGTTCATCACGACCATCCAGCCGGCGCCCATGATCACGACCGTCGGCAGCAGCACCTCCGGCTTGGTGACGAGCGCGACGAGCACCGGTGGCGCCCACGCCAGGAACGGACCGAAGAACGGGATGGCCATGAGCACGCCGGCGCTGACCGACGAGAGCGCGGTGAACTCGAGCCCGAGTCCCAGGTGGGTCGCCAGGGCGATCGTGAAGTACACGATGCCCATGAGGGCCTGGCCACGCAGGAAGCCGCCGAACGACCTGGCGACCGACGTCTGGAGGAGTCGTGCCTCTTCTGCGTAGGACGGCGGCACGAGCCGGAAGAGGAACGCCATGATCTGGTCACGGTCGATGACCATGTAGATCGACAGGATGAACACGATGAGCATGGTGCCGATGGCCCCGACGCTGGCGACGGCGATCGACTGCAGCGGCACGATCAGCTGGGCCGCGAACTCGTCGAGATTGTCGAGGATCGCGAGCGCCTGGGTCGCGAGATCGACCTGCTCGAGTCCGATCGAATCGAGCCAGCCCTGCATCGGCGCCACGATCGAGCCGATGTTGGCGCGGATGTTCGGGAGCGACGCGGCGAACTGTGTGATCGAGTTCGACAGCGCCTGCGCGATGACGAGGATCAGGAAGACCAGGACGACGACGATCAGCGTGTAGACGAGCACGGTCGCCAGCACCCGCGGCAGGCGCGGGATCAGGTCGACGATCCGCGTGACGACCGGGCTGATGATGAACGCCAGCAGCCAGGCCAGGAAGAAGGCCAGCAGGACATCGCCGAAGAACCCGATCGCCGACGCCGCGAGGTTGACCGCCACGAAGAACAGGACGACCGTGCCGAGCACGAGGATCGCGCTGACGAGCCGCCGGTCGCGGCCTCCGGGCGCGATCGCGTCGAGCATCGGGGCCTACCGCAGTCCCATCTTGTGACGGACCTCGTCCATCGTCGCCTGCGCGATCGGGCGGACCCGCTCGGCGCCATCCGCCAGGATCGTGTCGATCCGGGCGGGATCGGCCATCAGCTCGCGATACCGTTCGCGCGCGTCGGCGTAGTGCGCCAGGACGCGCTCGGCGAGCAGCTTCTTGGTGTCGACGCAACCGGTGCGGGCGGTCCGCTCGCCTTCCCAGATCACGTCGTAGTCGTCGCCGAACGACTTGTGGAGCTGGCAGACGTTGCACACCTCGGGGCGACCCGGATCCGTTCGCAGGATGCGCTTGGTGTCGGTCACCATCGACATGATCTGCTTCCGGATGACCTCCTCCGGGGCGAAGATGTCGATGGTGTTGCCGAGCGACTTGCTCATCTTCCTGACGCCGTCAGTGCCGAGGACGATCGGTGCGTCGGTCAGGACGGCCTCCGGCTCCGGGAACGTGTCCCCGTAGGTTCGGTTGAAGGCGCGGACGATCTCGCGGGACAGCTCGAGATGCGCCACCTGATCCTTGCCGACCGGCACCAGCGATGCCTTGTAGATGACGATGTCGGCGGCCTGCAACACCGGATAGGTCAGCAGCCCGTGGTTGATGTCATCGGGCTGGAACTGGCGCTTCTCCTTGTAGGTCGGGGTGCGTTCGAGCCAGCTCACCGGGGTGACCGTCATGAGCAGCCAGGCGAGCTCGGTGTGCTCGGGTCGATGGCTCTGGACGAAGAGCGTGCAGCGCTCGGGGTCGAGCCCGAGGGCCAGCAACCCGGCCGCCATCTCGCGGGTCTGGCGGCGGACCAGGTCGGGGTCGTGCAGGCTCGTGAGCGCGTGGTAGTCGACGATGCAGTAGATCGCCTCGTACTCCCACTGGAGCTTCACGTAGTTGCGGATGGCGCCGAGGTCGTTGCCGATGTGGGGCACGCCGGAGGGCTGGATCCCCGAGAAGATCCTCGGGCGCGGGGCAGGCGCCTCCACGGGCGATGGCGCAGGGAGGATCTCGGTCGTCATCGAGTGCCGAGTGTAATGGACCGTCCTTGGCCGCCGATCTACGTCCGGGATGGGCGGTCGGCGCTCGCGAGCCTCCCCGGAGCGCGAATCCGGCAGAAGTTTCGCCCGGGGACCGTTATGTCACCCGGCGACACGATTCCCGGCAGGAATATCACCCAGTGATGCATTAGCCGCCGAAATGCCTCCTGGACGGCCCCGCCGCTGGCATAACGGTCTGGCCATGCAACTTCTGCCAGATCGGCGCCCTGGCTCCACACGCTTCTGTCGCTATGGTGCTTCGGCAGGCAAGCGCTCGCGGCGCGGCCGCCACGCCCAGCCTGCCCCCCTGTTTTCGTTGGCCTACTCCACCAGCGATAACTCGCCTTCGAGGTCGGCCGCAAAGGCCTGTGGGTCGATCACAGCACTCGGTCCGTCATCAACGGGGAAGACTCCGATGAGTCGCGCCGACGTAACGAGCTCGGGCGTCCACGTCTCTAGCCACTCGTGGATCTCGATCGGCGCCGGCGTCGCTCCTTTCCACGCGCCCGTGGCGCTGGCTTCGGCGTAGCGCGGATGGGGCCAAACGGGGATGAATTCTCGTCCGGACTCGTCAGCCCCAACGACCCATCCCTCCGCAGACTGAAGGCTCCAGAGCTCAGACCAGTCGGCCGCTCGTTTGATGAGATGCTCGTATCGTCCCTCGACCGGGAGGTGACGTACCGACTCGTATTCCCTGTCATTGACCTTGTGCGTCATCAGGCCTGCCTCGACTCCCCGATGTCCTCGTACCAGATGTCCGGATGGGCCGCGATGAACTCGTCCATCAGTGCCTTGCACTCGGGCGAATCCAGGTTGACGACCTCGACGCCACGCGAGCGGAGCAGGTCCTCACCGCCCATGAACGTCCGGTTCTCGCCGATGACCACGCGCGGGATCCCATAGAGCAGGATCGCGCCAGTGCACATATCGCAGGGAGAGAGCGTCGTGTACATCGTGGCGCGACGGTAGACGGCCGCGGGCTGGCGACCGGCTTCCTCGAGGGCGTCGGTCTCACCATGGCGGATCGCGCTCCCCTGCTGGACGCGGCGGTTATGGCCGGCACCGAGGACCTGCCCATCGACGACAAGAGCGGCGCCGATCGGCACGCCGCCCTCGCCGCGACCGATGCGTGCCTGCTCGATGGCGACTGCGAGGAATCCCTGGTCGGTCATGGCCTCCTCAGCTTCGGCGGTATGGCTTCAGGTAGGCGCCGGGGTAAGCGACGTTGCGGCCCGAGACCGCGAGCGCCGCGATGACGACAAGATACGGAAGCGCGAGGAGCAGTTCGAACGGGATCTCGCCGAAGCCAGGGAGGATCCGTAGGCGGAGCTGGAGCGAATAGACCGCCGCGAACAACAGCGCACCCGCGACGACCCGCATGATCCGCCACCGACCGAAGATCACCAGGGCGACCGCGACCCAGCCACGGCCCGCGATGATGTCGAGCGTGAAGCTCCCGAGCAGCGCGAGCGTGATGAAGGCCCCGCCGATTGCCATCAGCGCACCGCCCAGCATCAGCGCCAGGTATCGTGTCCGCCCGACGCGGATGCCGGCCGCATCGGCGGCCTCGGGATTCTCGCCGACGGCCCGGACGTCGAGCCCGAACGACGACCTGTTCAACAGCCACCACGATGCGGGCACCACGATCAGGAAGGCGAGCCAGGTCAGCCCGTACTGACTGAAGATCGGCGCCAACGGACCGAGAGCCGCCGGAGCGTCGAGCGCCGGGAACGGATCGATCCGCACCAGCTCGGTGCCGCCGAATATGAGTCGATTGGCGAACTCGCACAGCCCGATCAGCCCGATCGTCAGGCCGATGCCCGAGACGTGCTGGTTGGCACCGAGTGTCACCGTGAGCAGCGCCATCAAGGCGCCGGCGAGGACCCCTACGACGATCGCTGCGGCCAGCCCGAGCAGCAACGAGCCGGTCGCGAACGCCACGGCGAGACCCGAGAACGCACCGGCATACATCGTGCCCTCGATGCCGAGGTTGAGGACGCCCGAGCGCTCCGCGAACGTCTCGCCGACGCCCCCGTATACGAGCGGGGTAGCGTTCCGCAGCGTGGCTGCCAGGAGGTCGACGAGGAAGGTCACCGGGATGCCTCATCCGCCTCGACCGGGCTCACCGCCATGTCCGCGGCGACTGCGTCCGCAGCTACACCGGCCGCGTCCGGCGCGATCGCCGAGCCGACCAGTCGGTTCCGCCGTATCGCGAGCAGCGCGATCGTCACCAGGAGCAGGGTGGCCTGGACGACCGCGCCGAGCTGCGAGGGGATCCCAAGCGCGCGGCCCGCCGAGCTCGCACCGACCGCCAGATCCCCGAGCAATAGGGCCGCCAGGGTCACGCCTGGCATCGACAGCGCCCCGAGCGTCGCCACGACGATCCCGGTATAGCCAAAGCCTGGTGATAGCCCCGAGGTCAGCCGGTACTGGATACCCGCGACCTCACCGACGCCGGCGATCCCGGCGATCGCGCCGCTGACGAGTGCGGTGAACAGCAGTGTCCGTCCGACATCGATACCCGCGAACTTGGCGCCATGGGGGCTGAGGCCGACCGCCCGCAGCCGAAGCCCGGCCGGCGTTCGTCCGACCACATAGCCGACAGCGGCGACGATGAGGATCGCCACGCCGAACCCGAGATGGAGCCGCGACCGCTCGAGCAGTTGCGGGAACTCGGCGGACTCGACGATGCGCGGCGACTCCGGGAAGCCGGATACCGGATCGCGCCACGGACCGTGCAGCAGGGCGTTGACGAGCAACAGCGCGACCGGGTTGAGGAGGAGGGTCGTGACCACCTCGTCGATGCCGAAGCGGACGCGCAGGAGGGCGGGACCGAGCGCCCACAACGCGCCCCCGATGGCTCCGCCGAGGATCATGAGCGGGATGGCGAGGATCTGGGGCAGTCCCGCGACCTGGCCGATGGCCGCCGCCATGATCGCTCCGACGAGCAGCTGGCCCTCTGCGCCGATGTTCCAGTAGCCACCCCGGAAGGCGAGTGCGACCGCGGTCCCGGTCAGGAGCAGCGGGGTCGCGGTGACCAGCACTTCGAGGATGGAGAACCGCGACGTGAGCGGTACCACGAGGAACTCCGCATAGGCGCTCAAGGGGTTCCCCCCGGCGATCGCGATCGGGCCGGCCGTCAGCAGGAAGGTGATCAGCAGGGCCGTGAGCACGAGCCCGGGGGTCGACAAGGCGAGTGTCCGCCAACGTGGCGCCCGTACGCTGCGGATGCCGAGTGTCACGCGGCACGCCCGTCGTGATCGGCGGCCCGTCCGGCCATGAGCATCCCCAGTCGCTCGGGGTCAGCCTCCTCCGCGCGCATCTCACCGACGATCTGCCCCTCGTACAGGACGATCACGCGATCGGATAGGGCGAGGAGCTCGTCGAGGTCCTCGGACACGAGCAGGACGGCGCTCCCTGCCTGGCGCCGCGCGAGAAGCTCGGATCGGACGTATTCGGTCGCGCCGACATCGAGACCGCGTGTGGGCTGGGAGACGACGACGACACGGGGGTCCCGAGACAGCACCCTGGCAAGGAGGACCTTTTGGACGTTGCCGCCGGACAGCGTCGCCAGCCGATCGTCGGGCCGGGCGCGGATCGCGTAGCGCTCGATGAGTCCCGCGGCGTGCGCGCGGATCCGGCGCTCGTCGAGCCGCGCCCATCCGCCGAAGTCATCGATCCGCTCGAGGACCAGGTTCACGGCGACGGACAGGTCAGGCACCAGCGAGGCATGGCGATCCTCCGGGATACGTCCCACCCCGGCGGCGATGATCTGGCTGGGCCGCGCGCCTGCGAGCTCGGTGTCGCCGACCCGGATCGAACCCGCTTCCGGGCGGCGCATCCCGGCGAGCACGTCGACGAGCTCGGTCTGGCCATTGCCGGAGACCCCGGCGACACCGAGGATCTCACCCGGCGCGATATCGAAGGAGACGGATCGCAGGGCATCGACCCCGGCTCCGGTCACTCGCAGGTCGCGGACGCGAAGCAGCGGCCGGTCGACGTCGATCGGTGCGTCGCCGCGTCGCGCCAGGTCAGTCATCGGGCGTCCGACCATCATCCGTGCCAGCTCGCGCTCGTCGGTCGCGCCGGCCGCCGTCCCGACCAGCGCGCCCTTCCGGAGCACGCTGACCCGGTCGCTGATGGCCCGCACCTCGCCGAGCTTGTGGCTGATGAAGACCACGCCCAGCCCATCCGCGACGAGTCGCTCCAGCGTCGCGAACAGCGCCGTGACCTCCTGTGGGACCAGCACCGCGGTCGGTTCATCGAGAACGAGCACACGACAATCCCGGGCCAGCGCCTTCAGGATCTCGACCCGCTGCTGCTCGCCGACGGAGAGGTCGCCGACACGCCGACCTGGATCGACCGAGATCCCGTAGCGCACGGAGGCATCCCTCGCTCGTGCACGAGCGGCCGCTTCGTCGTACCGGAACGATGAACGTCCGAGCGCAAGGTTCTCGGCGACCGTCATCGGCCTGACGAGCGAGAAGTGCTGGGTGACCATGCCGATCCCCGCGGCGATGGCATCTCGTGGCGAACGGATGACGATCGGCCGGCCGTCTACCACGATGTCCCCGGCGTCGGGCGTCGTGAGCCCGTAGAGGATCCGCATCAGGGTCGTCTTGCCCGCCCCGTTCTCGCCGAGCAGGGCGTGCACCTCGCCGCGTCGGATCGTGAGATCGACGCCGTCGTTCGCGACGAGGTGGCCGAAGCGCTTGGTGATCCCGCGGAGCTCGACCAGCGGCTCCGGATCGATCGGGAGCACGCCGAGGTCAGCGACCGCCGGAGGGATCAGCCCGGAACGGTCGCACCCGGTGGGGTCGCCTCGTTGATGTCGACTCGGAAGGTCCCGGACTTGATGGCGGCCTCCTTGTCCTGGACCTTGGTCAAGAGGTCGGCTGGGATGCCTCCGCTGATCGACTCGTTGACAGGGGCCAGCGCGGCGCCGCCCTTGGCCACCATGCTGAAGTCCTTGAGGTCCTGGGCCGTATACGAGCCGGCCATGACCTGGTCGATGACATAGCCGACAGTCGGTTTCATGTTCCAGGTCACGCTGCTCACGACGTGCTCCGGCGCGAGCTCCTTCTGGTCGCTCATGTTGCCGATGGCGACCAAGTCGTTCTCCGAGGCTGCCTCGATGACGCCGAAGCGCTCTGCGAACAGAACGTCGGCCCCGGCACCGACCTGGGCCAGCGCCGCCTCCTTGGCGGCCGCCGGGTCGAACCAGCTGTTGAGGAACGTGACCTTGACCTCGACGTTCGGGTTGATCTCCTTGGCACCGCCGATGAAGGCGTTGACGATCCGGTTGACCTCGGGAACGGGATAGCCACCGACGACACCGAGGGTGTTCGACTTGGTCAGCCCGCCGGCCAGCATGCCGGCCAGGTACGCCGGCTCGTGGATCCAGTTGTCGAAGACCGAGAAGTTCGGTTCGGCTGGACCGCCGCCGGATCCGAATACGAAGGCGATATCCGGGTATTCAGCAGCTACGCGCCGCGCGGCTTCCTCGTTCCCGAAGGCGTCGCCGAAGATGATCGCGGGCTGATCGCGCTCCGCCACCTCGCGCAGGACGCGCTCCATATCGCCCGAATAGCCGATCGCATCGGTGAACTCGTAGGTGATGCGCCCGGCGGTCTCTTCGTCTTCGAGCGCAGAGTGGATGACGCCGTCCCACGGTTCCTCGATCTCGGTGGCGAAGGCGCCGAAGACCGACAGCGCGCCGGCAGCCGATGGGCTGGCAGCCGCGCTCGGGGCCTCGGCGGAGGCGCTGGCCGGGGGCGCCGATGCGCTCGGGGTGGCGGTGGTCCCGCATGCGCCGACGAGCAGGGCCACGACGGCGACCGCTGTGAGTCGGATCGTGACCGACGTCGGCAGGGCCACGGACGGGTGGCTACGACGATGACCGAGCATGGCCTCCTCCTGCCTCTCGTGTGCCAGGCTGACCTCTCGGGCGGTCAGCGGACGCCGTGCGTCTGCTGGTCCTGCGGCGGTCTGGGCGCGGTGTCCCGATGCAACGGTGGCGGCAGTGTCCGGCGGGCGTACCACGCTGTCAAACTCTCGGTCCGCTTCGGCCCGGTGCGGGCCGTCGCGGCGGCAGCACGGCGGGCTACCATGCGTGGCGATGCGCGTCCCCCGTCACGTTCTCCGGCCGTGAGCCGTCCGCCGCTCCGCGTCGCCGTGCTCGGCGCCGGGACCGTCGGTGGCGCCGTTCTCGAGCGCCTGGTACATCACCTCGAACGGCTGGCGACCGCGGACGGGCAGCCGATCGCGCTGACCGCCGTCGCTGTGCGCGACCTGGCTAAGGTGCGCGGCGATGGCCTCCCGCCAGAGCTGTTCACCGACGCGCCGGCGCACCTGGTCGCCGACCCGGACACCGACGTCATCGTCGAGCTGATGGGCGGCATCGAGCCTGCCCGGACCCTCATCGCCGCCGCACTCGGTGCGGGCAAACCGGTCGTGACCGCGAACAAGTCGGTCATCGCCCAGCACGGCCCCGAGCTGGAGGCGGAGGCTCGCCGAACGGGTGCCGCGCTCCGGTTCGAGGCGGCGGTCGCCGGTGGGATCCCGGTGCTCGCGCCACTTGCGAGCGACCTGGCCGGTAACGAGATCACCCGGGTACGGGGCATCGTCAACGGCACCACGAACTACATCCTCACCGCCATGGCCCAGGACGGCCGGCCCTACGACGACGTGCTCGTCGACGCGCAGGAACAGGGCTACGCCGAGGCCGACCCCGCCGGTGACGTCGAGGGCGATGACGCCGTGAACAAGCTCGTCATCCTGGCCCGCCTGGCATTCGGCCGCTGGCTCGACCCGGCGACCGTCGGGCGCCGACCGCCGACGGCCCGTGGGACCGGTCGACCGGGCATCACCGGGGTGACCGACCAGGAGCTCGAAGGCGCCGCCGCCCTCGGGTTGACCATCAAATTGCTCGCGACCGCGGCGAGCCGGGACGCCGCGATCGAGGCCGCCGTGATCCCGACCGCGGTCCCGGCCGACAGCCCGTTCGGCTGGACCGACGGCGTCACCAACCGGATCGAGGTCGAGGCCGAGCCGCTCGGCACGGTCGGTCTGGCAGGCCCGGGTGCCGGCGGCGCCGCGACGAGCAGCGCGGTCCTGGGCGACCTCGTGGCGGTCGCCCGTGGGCTCGGGTCGACGTGGGCCGGCCTGCCACCGGCCACCGGCCCGGCGATCGCGGCCGTCGATCCGCTCGACCGGCCACGCCGCTGGTTCGCCTTTCTCCCGACGGTCCGAACCGCCGACCACGAGCTGCCGCCGGCGATCGCGCGCGCCGCCTCGGTCGAGTTCGACGACGGCACCGCGATCCGGACCGGTGTCGCGACGCTGGCCGATGTCCGCGCCGCATTCGGGTCGATCCTTCCGGACGACGCGGACGTCACGCTCTATCCGGTCGATGACTGACGCGACGATGGCAGCCGTCGCGGGCTTCCCGCCGCTCCTGATGGAACGCTACCGGCGGTTCCTACCGGTCACCGACGCCACGCCGATGTTCAGCCTCGGCGAGGGCGCGACGCCGCTGATCCGTGCCGAGCGGCTCGGGAAGGCGATCGGGGCTCCCAGCCTGTACCTCAAGGTCGAGGGCCAGAACCCGACCGGGTCGTTCAAGGATCGTGGGATGGTCGTCGCGGTCGCCAAGGCCGTGGAGGGCGGTGCGCACGCGATCGTCTGTGCATCGACCGGCAACACGTCGGCATCCGCGGCGGCCTACGGGGCGGCCGCCGGCCTCGAGGTCATCGTCGTGCTGCCGCGGGGCCAGACGGCGCTCGGCAAGCTCCTCCAGGCGCTGGCCGCCGGGGCCCGCGTCGTCTCGGTGGACGGCAACTTCGACGATGCGTTGCGGATCGTGCGGGCGCTGGCGGAGCAGGACGAGCATCCCGTCACCCTGGTCAACTCGGTCAACCCGTTCCGCCTCGAGGGGCAGAAGACCGGCGCCTTCGAGGTCTGCGACACGCTCGGACGAGCGCCGGACATCCTGGCCATCCCGGTCGGCAACGCGGGCAATATCAGCGCCTACTGGGCCGGGTTCCAGGAGTACGCAGCAGCCGGCGTGACGCGTTCGCGACCATCGATGTGGGGCTTCCAGGCCGCAGGGGCGGCACCGCTCGTGCAGGGCCGGCCGGTCGATCGGCCCGAGACGGTCGCCACGGCCATCCGTATCGGCGCGCCGGCCTCCTGGGACAAGGCCATCGCTGCCCGCGACGAGAGCAGCGGCCGCATCGAGGCCGTGACGGACGACGAGATCCTCGCGGCATACCGCGATGTGGCCCGCCTGGAGGGAATCTTCTGCGAGCCGGCGTCGGCCGCGGGCATCGCCGGCCTGCGCAAGGTCGCGGCCGTGGGCGCGCTCGATCCGGACGCGCTGGTCGTCGCGGTGTTGACCGGGCACGGCTTGAAGGACCCGCAGACGGCCGAGCGCCAGGTCCCGGGCGTGATCGAGGCCGCCCCCACGCTCGGGGCGGTCGCCGTCGCCCTGGGTTGGGGCTGAGCCGATGGTGGCGCACTGGCTGGCCGAGCTCGATGGCCGACGGGTCACCGTGGAGGTGCCGGGGTCGTCCGCCAACCTCGGCGCAGGCTACGACTGCCTCGGGGTGGCGCTGGCACTGACCAACCAGATCGACGTCGAGGTCCGCGGCTGGAGCCGTGGACAGATCGAGCTAACGGTCGAGGGCGAGGGCCGCCAGGAGCTGACCGAGGACCGGGACAACCGCTTCGTCCGGGGGCTCGAGGCCGCGATGGGCGCGGCTCGTGGCGAACTGCCCGAGGGGGTCGGCTGGCGGATCGCGATGCGCAACGACATCCCGATCGCGCGCGGTCTCGGCTCATCTGCCGCCGCGACCGTGGCCGGCATCGTCGCCGCGAACGCGCTGCTTGGTGGCCCACTCGATACGGCGACGCAGCTCCGTATCGCAGCGGGGATCGAGGGCCACCCCGACAACGCGGCCGCGGCTCTACTCGGCGGGTTCGTCGCCTGCGCCGTGACGCCGGACGGCGTCGAGGCCGTGCGTATCGACGCGATCCGCGATCTGCGCGCCGTGCTCTTCATCCCCGAACGGCGCCTGCCGACCGATGCGATGCGAAAGGTGCTGCCGTCGACGATCCCGCTCGACGACGCGGTCGCGAACCTGGGTGCCGTGGCGCTCGGTATCGCGGGCCTGGCCGCCGGCCGGACCGACATGCTGGCGCGGCTCACGGTCGACCGACTCCACGAGCCCTATCGCGCGCAGGTCTACCCGGAGCTTCCGCGGATGGTCGCCGCCGCGCGCGGGGCGGGCGCACTCGGGGCATGCCTGTCGGGTGCCGGGTCGGCGATCCTCGCCTTTGCCGATTCGATG
>DATAFZ010000072.1:0-4642 GCA_036257225.1 Candidatus Limnocylindrales bacterium
TGAGTGTCAGCGCGAGCGTGCTGAGGTAAGCGCCTGGCAGGCCGCGCCTGGCTCCATCCTCGGTCCCGGCCGCCTCCCCCGGGACCGACCGGAGCGTCCGCCAGGCGAGCCACAGCAGGAACGCACCGCCGACGATCCCCAGCGCCCGACGCCAGTCGACGAGCAGGTCGCTGATGGCAGTCAGCCCGAAGGCGGCGATCGCTCCGTACGTCGCGTCGGCGGTCGCCACGCCCATGCCCGAGACCAACCCGATGACGCGGCCTTCGGCGAGCGTGCGCCGGATGCACAGCAGGCTGATCGGCCCGACCGCGGCCGCGATCGTGAAGCCGAGGACGAGCCCTCGGAGGAAGAGTGTCGGTTCCATCGCGATATTTCCCTTGCAACATGAAGACACCCTCGGCGTTCGTGCCGAGGGCGTTCCTCTCAGATCCGTGGTTAGCGCCCTCGCGGGCGCAGCGCATCAGCTCGAGCGGGCCCTCGCGGGCCGCTGCTGCGACAGGGCGGCGATGCAGGCGACGAAGTGATGCATCGCGGGCAGGGTGGTGGATGCGCCGGTCGGTGTCAACGGCGGCTCGTGCAGGCTCCAAGTGCATGAGGCGCACCTTGCGCCTGGTCACTGGCATACGAATCGCAAATAGAACGCCTATGACCCACCCGGTCGTGCATGGGACGCACGCGCGCAGCCTCGTACAGGGATGTCGGGCGATCAAGACCTCGGCCTTCGGTGCACACCGTGCACACAGGGCACGACGGTCGCTCCTTCCTTCGATTTCCTGCCAAATCGGCAGGAGGTGACGCTTGGGCGCGCTATCGGTCGAGGTTCGGCGGCCCCAGCCCGTCCGAGGCCGCGAATCGTGCGTGGCATAGAGGTCATCGACGCTTCGGTCGGGCCGGAATGGGGAGACGACATGGCGTAGCGTCATGCCGCGGGGATTTGGCACGATATCCGGCCGGTCAAGGCGAGCCAGCCCGGCGGCGCAGATCCACCCGCCCGCTATCATCAGCCCATGGATAGCCCACGCCGTGGCCTCCGGGGGCGCGGCTCCCGACCAAGCGATGCTGCCGCCGCCGCCTCGGCGACCCTTTCCGAGCCAGTCGACCACGATCGCTTCCCGGACCTCGCCACGCGTCGGGGCATCGATGGCGGCAAGGCCAGCCAGCGCTTCCGCGACCTGCTGGCCGAAGGCGGCCCGATCCTTGCCGACGGGGCGATGGGCACGATGCTCTTCGCCAACGGCCTGCAGTTCGGCGACCCGCCCGAGGTCTGGAACCTGACCCATCCCGACGTGATCAGGCGCATCCAGCGCGGCTACCTCGAGGCGGGCTCGAGGATCATCCTGACCAACACGTTCGGCGGCAACCGTCTCCGCCTCGCCCTGCACGGTCTGAGCGAGCGAGTCGACGAGTTGAACCGGACGGCCGCGATCATCGCCCGCGCCGAGGTGAATGCCGCGGGTGGGACCGCGCTGGTCGCCGGTGACATCGGACCGAGTGGCGAGATCATCCAGCCGCTCGGCACGCTCGATTACGAGATCGCGGTCGACGTCTTCCGCGAGCAGGCCGCGTCCCTCATCGCAGGCGGGGTCGACCTGATCTGGATCGAGACGATGTCCGACCTCAACGAGATCAAGGCCGCTATCGAGGGCGTGCGGCGCGTGTCGCCCGGCATCGCGCTCATGGCGACCATGACCTTCGATACTCGAGGCCACACGATGATGGGCGTGTCACCCGAGCAGGCGATCGAGGCGCTCGTCGCCTGGGGCGCCGACGCGGTCGGTGGCAACTGCGGGAACGGCCCGGACGAGCTGCTCCCCGTCATCGAGCGGATGCACGCCGCGAACCCGGACGCGATCCTGGTCGCCAAATCGAATGCCGGCATGCCCGAGCTCGTCGACATGCGCGCCGTCTACCGCGCCGACCCGCCGACGATGGCCGACTACGGCCTGCAGATGCACGAGGCCGGCGCGCGGATCGTGGGCGCGTGCTGCGGCAGTTCGCCCGATCACCTGCGCGCGATGCACGACGCGCTCGCCGCCGCCGCCCGCTAGCCGGCTGCCCGTGGGCCAGCGGCCGCTCAAGGTCGGTGTCCAGCTGCCCGAGGTCGAGCGCGAGGCACGCTGGCCGGAGCTGCTCGACATGATCCGGGCGATCGAAGACCTCGGGTACGACTCGGTCTGGCTCGGCGAGCATCTGCTCTATCGCTGGCCCGACCGTCCGCCGCGGGGACCGTGGGAGGCGTGGTCGATGCTGTCGGCGATCGCCGCCGCGACGAGCCGGATCGAGTTCGGGCCGCTGGTGGCGTGTACCGCCTTCCACAATCCGGCCGTGCTGGCCAAGCAGGCGAGCGCGATCGACGAGATCAGCGGCGGGCGGCTCATCCTGGGCCTTGGTGCCGGCTGGAACGAGACTGAGTTCCGGGCCTTCGGCATCCCGTTCGATCACCGGGTCGATCGGTTCGAGGAGGCGTTCACGATCATCCGGACGTTGCTCCAGGACGGCGCCATCGACTTCGACGGACGCTTCTACCAGGCTCGCGACTGCGAGCTCCTGCCCCGCGGTCCGCGCCCGAACGGCCCGCCACTTATGATCGGCTCCAACGGGCCACGCATGCTGCGGATCGCCGCCCCACACGTCCAGGCCTGGAACAGCTGGTTCGCCGCCAGCGGCAACGCGCCGACCGGGATCGCCGCACTACGGGACGTCGTCGACGCGGCATGTCGGGACGTGGGCCGCGAGCCCGCCGAGATCGAGCGCACCGTGGCCGTGCTGGTCCGGTTCCCGGGCGGGACAGGCCGCATCCAGGGCAGTTACGCAGCAGCCGAGCCCACGCCGCTCGAAGGATCGTCGGATCAGCTGGCGGAGGCGCTCCGCGCCTATTCGCGCGAGGGCATCGGCCATGTCCAGCTCGTGATCGACCCCATCACCCGCGGATCGATCGAGGCGTTCGCCCCGGCGCTCGCCCACCTGGACGGCTGACCCCGCCGACGGGCAGTCCAGCCGCGGTACTAACGTAGGGTCGACGCTCGAGTCTCGCGCTCCGTACCATCTGCCGGCCATGGCTAGATCGCTAACGAGGGGAGCGCGGTCGGCGGCTGCGCTGGTCGTCGCGGCTGTGCTCCTCGCCGCGTGCGGGGGCGCACAACCGAGCGCCGCGCCCCTCGCCGCACCGACGCCGCTCGTCACCCCGAACCCACACTTGCCAAGCCCGGCCACTGCCCAGCAGGTCTTCACCGGGTTGGGCAAGGCCGGCCTGCGTATCACCGCCAACACCGCGTCGCTCGGGGCCGAGGGCAGTGACGTCGTCACCACGATCTACGCGACCTACCTCGGCTGGCCGCTCGACGTGACGCAATACCGATCGACGACCGCGTTGACCAAGGTCACCGAATGGCCGGCGGGCGAAGCGCCCGGCCGGGGTGAGCCGCCGATCGCGCTGGCCGGCATGAACATCCTGATCAAATGGGGCCCGGCCGTGTCCGGCGCGAAGCCGGGCAAGCCGGACGGTCGCCAGTCGGACGGGCTTCGCGAGCTCGTCGCGGCGCTCGACCCGCTGCTGTCGCCCCTCCGGGCACGGACGAGCGTCCCCGTGGCGATCTCCGGCCAGGTCGCCACCGCGCCCAGCCCCGAGGCGTCCGCAGCGCCCCAGTGACGCCCACGCGAAAACGCGTGGTCACACCGGATCGTGGAGGCCGTACCCTGTCGGCATGACCGATGTCGCCCGGCCGCGACCCCGCCCGGCGGCCAACCGCTCCGGCGAGGAGGTCTCGGACCTCGACAAGCGGATCATCGAGCACCTCCAGGCGGACGGCAGGCGGCCGTTCACCCAGATCGCCGCGGAGCTCGGCGTCAGCGAGGCCGCGGTGCGAGCCCGCACCAACCGGCTCATCGAGCGTGGGATCCTCCAGGTCGTCGGCGTGACCGATCCGTTGAAGCTGGGCTTCCACCAGATGGCGATGATCGGTATCCGGTGCGAGAGCGACAAGCTGGTCTGGGTGGCGGAACAGGTCGCCGACATGCCCGAGGTCGACTACGTGGTGATCACGGCCGGCACGTACGACCTGCTGATCGAAACAGTGTGCGAGGACAACGAGGCACTCCTCCGCTTCCTGACGGAGAAGCTGCGCGCCATCGACGGCGTGCGCGAGACCGAGACCTTCGTCTATCTGCGCATGGTCAAGCAGACCTACCAGTGGGGCACCCGCTAGGGGCTGGCGCACGGATGCACCGCCGGTTGCCCGGCGCTCGGGCGCACCGGCCGTTTCGGCCATGACCGGGGGCTAAGATGGCTATGTGTCGTTCGAGCCGATCCTTGCGCTGATCGTCGTCGCCGTCCTCGCGAACCTGGCGGTCATGGCGGCGCTGGTCGCCTCCCCGGCCATCGGACTGGGTCGGACGAGGGGATCGACTGAGGAGCACGACCCTCGCTCGGAGCGCGCGATGGCGGCGGCGGCGGTCGTCGGGCACGCGGACGACGAGCGCATGGAGGACGGTGTCCCGGCACGCGCCTACGACCGGGTCGTGCGGATCGCGTCGTGGGTGTTCCTCCTCGCCGCCACGACCATCGTCGGCGTCACCGGCCTGTGGCCGCAGAGCCAGACCGCGATCTTCATCCTGCTGGCGCTGGCTGGCGCGTTCGTGCTGG
>DATAFZ010000143.1:0-9707 GCA_036257225.1 Candidatus Limnocylindrales bacterium
GCGAACCGCGTCTCGCGGTGGGTCGCGCGCTGATGGATCCCGACCGCATCGACCGCGAGGACCCGGGCTGGGCGGCTCGGCTGGCCGCCCGCCACGACCCGACGCACGGGTCGGGCGGCTGGCGGCGGCTGCTCGACGCGATCGTCGCGGACATCGCGGCCCAGCCACTCCTCACGCCGAGGGAGCTGCGTTCGATCGACGCGCCCACCCTCGTGGTCGCCGGTGATCGCGACCCGTTCGTACCGATCGCGCAGGCGGCGGCGCTGGCACGCCAGGTCCAGGATGGCCGGCTCCTCGTGCTACCCGACGTCGGCCATGACTCGCTGGTGGACCACCCGTCCTTGCTCGCGGCCGCGCTCACCGACTTCTATCGATCGACCGAGGCCATCGCGCGCGACCGCGCACGCGAGGCTCCGACCACGGAGGTCCCGACATGACGACTCTGCTGGCCCTGTACCGCCGCCCCGAAGGAGGCGAACCTGCCCTCGCCGAGTTCGAACGGCGATATGCCGCGGAACACCTTCCGCTGGTCGCGGACACGCCGGGTCTCCGTTCGACGGACGTCCGACGCGTGACCAGCGCGCTCGGCGGGGAGACCGACCTCGTCATGATCACGGCGATGCATTTCGACGACCGCGCGTCGCTCGATGCGGGGCTCGCCTCGGACGCGATGCGGGCGGCGGGTCGCAACCTGCGCGAGATCGCCCCGGGCCTCTCGACGTTGCTCGTGCTCGAGGACGCGGACGACCTCACCGGCTGAGCCGGCCGGCCCTTCCCGGGTCATGGATACTTGCCGGGACGAGCCGCGAGGAGCCTGCGTGACCGACGCCATGCCGACGACCCGCTACATCCGCG
This sequence comes from Candidatus Limnocylindrales bacterium, assembly GCA_036257225.1. Taxonomy (GTDB): domain Bacteria; phylum Chloroflexota; class Limnocylindria; order Limnocylindrales; family CSP1-4; genus SPCO01. Next base: position 856 of record DATAFZ010000143.1, read on the forward strand.
TCGATGCCCAGGTCGACGGACATGCTGGCGTCGCCCTCGTCACGATCGATCGGCCCGAGGCGCGCAACGCCCTGAGCTTCGCGCTCCTCGACGAGCTCGCTGAAGCGCTCGGGGAGCTCGACCGCGATGGTCGTACCCGCGTGGCGATCGTGACCGGCGCCGGCGATCGCGCGTTCGCGGCCGGGGCGGACATCGTGGAGCTCGCCGATCAGACGCCGGAGCGCCTCCGGTCGGAGCGGCATTTCGACACGTGGGATCGGCTATGGGCCATCGGCATCCCGCTGATCGCCGCGGTCCGCGGCTACGCGCTCGGCGGTGGCTGCGAGCTCGCGATGACCTGCGATCTCATCGTGGCCGGTGACGACGCGCAGTTCGGCCAACCGGAGATCCAGATCGGGGTCATGCCGGGTGCGGGCGGGACCCAGCGGCTTACGCGCGCGATCGGGGTCGCCCGCGCGATGGAGCTCGTCCTGACCGGACGGACGATGCCCGCGACGGAAGCACATGCCGCCGGTCTCGTGACCAGAGTCGTGCCGGCTGCCGAGGTCGTCCAGGCGGCGCTGGCGCTGGCGGACCGGATCGCGGCGATGCCGCCGCTCGCCGTCCGTGCCGCCAAACGGGCCGTGCTGGCGGCGGCCGAGCTGCCGCTGAGCGCCGGCCTGCGCGCCGAGCGAGAGGCATTCTTCGACCTGTTCGGCACAGAGGACCAGCGCGAGGGCATGCGCGCATTCCAGGAGAAGCGGCCGCCGACCTGGAGCGGTCGATGAACCATCTACGGATACGGAACTCGAGGGAGGAGCACGATGGAGCGTGACCCGTACGAGGGCGGCCGGGACGTCGGGCGTGACATCGCTCGCGACCTGTCGGACGAGCCACCACCGGCGATCCGCGACGCACCCCCGGACATCCTGTCGCCGATCGACGACTCGGCCCCGGTCAGCGGCCACACTCCGCCGCCCGAGCCCAGCACGTCGGCGTTCGACTCCCCGGAGCACGACTGGGGGATGGCGCGCGAGCTCGTGCGGCCCGCCTTCCGACCCGTAGGTACGAGCGGGCTGCCGATCGAGACCGTCGATCGGGAATCGCTCTCGCAGCACGCCATGCAGAGCCACCCTCAGCCGCTGCTCGACATCGGACCCGCCGGGCTGCCCGTCGTCTACGCCCTCGCGGCGGGCGGGTTCGACATCCTCATCAATGCCGACCACCTCTTGTCGTGGGGCATCGAGCCGGCAGAACTCCAGGATGCCGCGATGGCCAATCTGGCGACCTGGGCAGCCAACGCACCGTGGACCGACGAGGTCGACGGCGAGCGTCGGCTGATCAGCTCCGACACCGGGGATGGCCTCGACGCCGTGCGCATCCTGTTGCCGGACGCGGTCGACTACCTGCAGCGCGAGCTCGGGGGCGAGGGCCGCGTGCTGATCGGGATCCCGGAACGTCACCTGCTGGTCGCCGCGACCCTCCGTCCCGAGGACGCCGGCTTTGCGGCGATGTTCAGCGAGTTCGTGATCGAGCAGTCGGGCGGCGCGGACGAGCCCGTCGACCGCCGGTTGTTCGAGCTCGTGGACGGTCGGCTGGTCGAGTTCTCGTAGATGGTGGTCGAGACGATCGCATGACCGACGGCCTGCGCGTCGACGTCGACGGGCCGGTCGCGACGCTGACACTGGACCGGCCGGACTCGCTGAACGCTCTCACCGTCCCGGTGAAGGTCGCACTTCGCGAGGCGCTTGAATCGATGGCCGAGGACCGGGCAGTCCGGGCGGTCATCCTCACCGGAGCCGGGCGGGCGTTCTGCGCCGGGCAGGACCTGGCCGAGCGCGAAGAGCCCGACGCGGCGCCGCTCGATGTCGAGGTCCGCGAACGCTACAACCCGATCATCCGCGCGCTGCGGTCGATGGGCCAGCCGGCCATCGCCGCGGTCAACGGGGTCGCGGCGGGAGCGGGCGCTTCGCTCGCGTTCGCGTGTGACATCCGGATCGCCGCCGCAGAGGCGCGGTTCATGCTGGCCTTCGGTCGGATCGGGCTGGTGCCGGACAGTGGCGCGACGTGGTTCCTGCCACGGCTGGTCGGGCCGGCCAAAGCTGCCGAGTTGGCCCTCGTCGGGGATCCGGTCGACGCTTCGGAGGCCCTGCGCTTAGGGCTCGTTTCGCGAGTCGTGCCGGGCGACCAGCTCATCACGGAGGCACGGACGATCGCCGACCGACTCGCCGACGGCGCACCGCTGGCGATGGCGCTCACGAAAGGCGCCCTCGAGCGCGCCTTGACGATCGATCTCGACGAAGCGCTCGAGGGTGAAGCGAAGCTGCAGGGCATCGCCGGCGCCTCGGCCGACCACGCCGAGGGCCTCGCCGCCTTTCGAGAGAAGCGCCCACCGCGTTTCACTGGCCGGTAGGTCGGCGCGGGCTCACCGTCGCGCTACGATCGCCACGTGCCGGACGTCGCGACCCGGATCGGGATCCTGAGGGAGAAGCCGCTCCACGCCTCGCTGAAGCGCTGGTACGCACGGGCGGGTGACCGGGCCGAGGTTGCCGTCGACGGATACGTCATCGACCTGGTGCGAGATGAGCTGCTCATCGAGGTCCAGACCCGCGGCTTCTCAGCGATTCGGCCGAAGATCGTCGCCCTGCTCGCGCGCGGCCACCGTGTTCGCATCATCCATCCGATCGCCATCGATCGGTGGATCGTGAACGTCGACATCGACGGCGCCGTCCTCTCCCGCCGTCGCTCGCCACGGCACGGCAGCGTGTCCGACATCGTCGGCGAGTTGGTGAGCTTCCCCGACCTCCTGGCGCACCCCCGCTTCGAGATCGAGGTGCTCCTGACGCGCGAAGATGAGCACCGACGCCACGAGCCCGGACGCTGTTGGCGCCGTAAGGGCTGGACCGTCGTCGAGCGCCGGCTCGTGGACGTCGTGGATCGGAAAGTTCTTGGGCGCACCGAAGACCTTGCCTCCCTCCTGCCGGACGGCCTACCGGCTCCGTTCACGACTGTCGACCTTGCGATGCGGCTTGGGCGGCCGCGTCGTGTGGCGCAGCAGATGGCCTACTGCCTTCGAAAGGTCGGTCTGGTCGAGGCCATGGGCATGCATGGCCGCGCGGCTGCATACCGGGTCGTTGACCCGCCGCCGCTCGTGCGTGGCTCCAGCGATGCGCCTGACGGCGCCGCCCTGGAGGCGTAGGCTGACGCCATGACCGACCCGCTCGCGCTCGATCCGGTCCTGTCGCCGTCCGAACGGGCAGGCGGTGGCGCGCCGGTCCGCGGTCACGATGAGGCGTACGACGCCTGGTTCCAGCGGTTCGAGGCACACGTCATGAACGGCGGCAAGGACGAAGCCGTCGACGCGATGCCCGACGAGTACCGCACCGCCGTGCTGCGGTTCGTGGAGATGCACGCCAACTCCGAGCTGATGGGCGTGCTGCCCGAACGCGAGTGGTTGATGCGCGCGCCGACCCTGCGTCGCAAGTTGGCGCTGACTGCCAAGGTCCAGGACGAGGTCGGACATGCTCAGCTGCTGTACCGCGTCGCGGAGGATCTCGGCAAGCCACGCGAGGCGATGTTCGACGATCTCCTCGCGGGCAAGACGAAGTTCCACAACGTCTTCCACTACCCGACCGTCGGCTGGGCCGATGTCGGGATGATCGCCTGGCTCGTCGATGCGGCGGCGATCGTCGCCCAGCAGGCCCTCCGCGACTCGAGTTACGCGCCGTATGCGCGAACGATGCGCAAGATCTGCTGGGAGGAATCCGTCCACATCATGCACGGGCGGGATGTCGTGGTGACGATGGTGACGGGCACGAAGGCGCAGCGAGCCGCCATCCAGGACGCGCTCGATCGCTGGTGGGGCCCGCTCATGCAGATGCACGGCCCACGGACACCGCGCGAGAAGGACCTGGACCTGCGCTGGCGGATCAAGGCTAAGACCTCGGAGGAGCTGCGCCAGGAGTTCCTGACGATCTACGTGCCGCGGATTCGCGAGCTCGGACTCGTCATCCCCGACCCGGAGCTGCGGTTCGACGAGGACACGGGCGAATGGCGTTACACCGAGCCCGACTGGAACGAGCTGCGCACCGTCGTCACCAACCACGGGCCGATGTCCGAGGCACGCCTGGAATTCCGGCGCCTGGCGCGCGACGAGACGAGGTGGGTGCGCGAGGCGATCCTGGGCGTGCCCGCCGCGGCGTGAACGACGACGCCGTTCGCTCGACGGCCGCTCGGCCGCAGGCAGCAACGCCGCGATGACGCGGACCAGCGGCCGTCTCGAAGTCTGGGAGGTCTTTCGGCAGGAAAAGGAAGGCGACCCGATGCGCCACGGCGGTAGCGTGATGGCGCCCGATATCGAGCTCGCAACGCACTACGCCCGCGAGATGTATGGCCGACGCCAGGAGAGCGTGCGGTTATGGATCGTCCGGCGGGCCGACATCGTCGACCTCGAGGACCCTGACCTCCTCCAGCCTCCGCTGGATCGGTCGTTCAAGAAGCCCGGCGGCTACGTCATGCGCGACAAGCTCGCCGCTGCACGCGAGGCGGCCGGACAGGAGAAGCCGAAGGCGCGGTCGAAGTGAGATCGATCCAACTCGCCACCGGGCGTGTTTCTCAGACCGCAGAACGAGGCCGAAACGCGCGGTCACGGCCCGAACTCCGGTCTAGTGGCCCGATCCGTGCTTCCGAGGCACGGACACGAACCGAATCGCCATTGCCGGGGGTCCTCGCTTGCCTTCAGGCTCGATCTGCAGTCTGGCAAGCACATCGCGGCCGAATCGGGCCGTGACGGACCTCGCCGCTCCGGCCGTCGCCGGTCTCGACGAGCTGCTGCTGACGATGGCCGACGACGAGTTCGTCATCGGCTTCTCCGACTCCGAGTGGACAGGCATCGCGCCGATGCTCGAAGAGGACGTCGCAATGAGCTCCCTCTCGCAGGACGAGCTCGGGCACGCAGCGGCGCTGTATGGGCTGCTCGCGGAGGTCACAGGGACCGACGCCGATTCGATCGCCTACGACCGCGACCCGGCGGACTACCGGCACGCGCGCCTGCTCGATCACGGTCGGGGCGACTGGGCGATGACGATCGCCCGGCGCTATCTCTACGAGACCGCGGATGCGGTCCGACTCGAGGCGCTGGCAGGCGGTTCGTGGTCGCCACTCGCCGATCTCGTTGCGAAGATCCGCCGCGAGGAGCGCTACCACGCGATGCACATCACGTCCTGGCTGGAACGTCTGGCGAGTGCCAGGGGTGAGCCACGCGAGCGGCTGATCGCCGCGCTCGGCACGCTCGGTCCCGACGCCGGGACCGTGTTCACGCCGCTCGACGCGGAGTCGACCCTGGTCGACCGTGGCGTCCTCGCTCGGCCGATGGCCGAGCTCGAGGGCCTATGGCGAGCCGGCATCGAGCAGGTGTTCCGCCGCCTCGACCTGCCGCTGCCACCGCCGACCGCCGACCCCCGGCGTGGTCGCACGCACCATGGCGACGCGTTCCGCTGGTTGTGGGGCGAGTTCACGGCGGTCCGCAGCGCCGACCCGGGCGCGACATGGTGATCACCGCGAACCCGAGCGAGGCGGACGTCCGCGTCGCGCTGACAGAAGTGCCTGATCCAGAGATCCCGGTGCTATCCGTCGTCGACCTCGGCATCGTCCATCGCGTCGAGGTCGGCGCCGACGGCATCGACGTCACGATCCTGCCGACCTTCGTCGGGTGCCCGGCGCTCGACATCATCCGCACCTCGATCGCCGACCAGCTCGGTTCGCGGTTCGGGCGGCCCGTCCGCGTCGAGACTTCATTCGAGGTGCCCTGGACGTCCGACCGGATCTCGACCAGCGGTCGCGAGGCCCTTCGACGTGCCGGGATCGCACCACCAGCCGCGCCCGCGGACGTCCGCTGCCCGCACTGTTCGTCGGGCGACGTCGTGATGGACAGCGCCTTTGGCCCAACCCAGTGTCGGTCGCTCTTCTACTGTCGCGGCTGCCGCCAGCCGTTCGAGGCGCTGAAGTCGGTGTGACGATCGTCGGGATCGTCGGGGCGGGCGTCATGGGCGCCGGCATCGCCCAGGTCGCCCTTGAGGCCGGCTGGGAGGTCGTCCTCCACGACGTTGACCCGGACGCCATCGAGCGTGCGAGGGACAGCGTTCGCCAGGGCCTCGCGCGACGGGCAGCCAGGTTGGACCTCGACGACGATTCCATCGAGGCGTGGGTCGACGGGCGCGCAGCAGGTCTTCGCCACGCCCATGTCCTCGACGGCCTCGCCACGGAAGCCAGCCTGATCATCGAAGCCGCGCTCGAGGACCTCTACCTCAAGCGAACCATCTTCCGGGCGCTCGGCGCGGAAGCGTCGCCAGAGGTCATCCTGGCGTCCAACACCAGCGCCCTGTCGATCTCCGAGATCGCGAAGGCCACCGATCGGCCGGACCGCGTGCTCGGCCTCCACTTCTTCAATCCCGTGCCCCTGATGGCGCTGGTCGAGGTCGTCCCGGGGTCCTCGACCGCACCGGAAACCGTGGAGCGTGCCGAGGACGTCGTCCGCGCCTGGGGCAAGACGCCGGTCCGCAGCGCCGATCGCCCCGGGTTCATCGTCAACCGCGTCAACCGGCCATACACCATCGAGGCGTTGCGCATGGTCGAGGACGGCGTGGCGGACGTCGTTGGCATCGACGATGCCATGCGCCAGGCGGGCTTCCCGCTCGGCCCTTTCGAGCTCATGGACCTGTCTGGCCTCGATGTCAATCTCGCCGCCGCACGGGGCGTGTGGAGCGGCCTCGGGGAACCTGCCCGGCTGCAGCCATCGCGCATCCAGGAGCGGCTCGTCGCGACCGGCCGTCTCGGCCGCAAGTCGGGCGCGGGGTTCTACCGCTACGCCGACGGGCGACGAGGAGAGGTCGATCCGGAGTTCGCGCGGCGGCCTGGCCGCCCGCTCGGAGCGGACAAGATCCGGGCCCGGATCGAAGCCGCCATCGTGGAGGAGGCGCGCTTCGCCATCGACGACGGTGTCGCCTCGCCCGACGACGTCGTTACCGCGCTCCGGTTGGGAGCGGGACACCCGGATCGGTTCCTTGCGACGCTCTGACCGGGTCGGGCTCAAGGACACGACGGACCCGCTACGATCGAGCGCATGACCCGAGAAGCGCAGCGGCCCGTTCGCGAGGCCTGGATCGTCGAGGCCGTCCGGACGCCGATCGGACGCTACGGCGGTGCGCTCGCGGGCGTCCGGCCGGACGATCTGGCGGCGCTCGTGCTGCGGGCGGTCGTGGAACGTCCCGGCCTCGATCCGGCCCTCGTCGAGGACGTGATCCTCGGCTGCGCGAACCAGGCCGGCGAGGACAACCGCAACGTTGCCCGGATGGCCGCGTTGCTTGCCGGCTTCCCGGTCGAGGTCGGCGGCCAGACCGTCAATCGACTGTGCGGCTCCGGGCTGCAGGCGATCAACTCGGCGGCCCACGCCATCGCGGTCGGCGACGGCGACGTCTTCATCGGCGGTGGCGTCGAATCGATGACGCGCGCGCCGTACGTCATGGCCAAGGCGGACCGTGGCTGGGACCGCGGTCCGCGCGAGGTCCACGACACGACGCTCGGGTGGCGGTTCGTGAACCCGGCACTCGCCGAGATGCACTACCCCTACTCGATGGGCGAGACCGCTGAGAACGTGGCCGAGCGGTGGGGGGTCAGCCGCGAACGGCAGGACGCCTTCGCGCTCGAGAGTCAGCAACGGGCGGTGGCCGCCATCGACGCCGGCCGCTTCGACGACCAGATCGTCCCGGTCGAGGTGGCCGGCGGAAAGGGCGAGCGGACCGTCGTATCGCGCGACGAGCATCCCCGGGCCGACACCTCGGCGGAGGCGCTCAGCCGGCTCAAGCCGGCGTTCCGTGGTGAGGGTGGGTCGGTCACGGCCGGCAACAGCTCTGGCATCAACGACGGAGCGTCGGCGGTGCTGCTCGTCGAGGCGGAGCGGGCCCAGGCGCTCGGGCTGCGACCGCTGGCGCGCGTGGTGGCCTCGGCGGTCGCCGGTGTCGATCCGGCGGTGATGGGCATCGGGCCGATCCCAGCCACCCGGAAGGCGCTGGAGCGGGCCGGCATCGGGGTCGACGACCTGGACCTCGTCGAACTCAACGAGGCGTTCGCCTCGCAGTCCCTCGTCTGCATCGACGAGCTTGAGCTCGATCCGGCGAAGGTCAATGTGAACGGCGGCGCGATCGCTCTGGGACACCCCCTCGGGATGAGCGGCGGCCGGCTGATCACGATGCTGACCCACGAGCTACGGCGTACGGCGGGGCGATATGGGCTGGCCACGATGTGCATCGGCGTCGGCCAGGGGATCGCCACCATCGTGGAGCGCATCGACGGCGATTGAGGCGCGTCGCCGCGCCGATCGCCGCACCCGCTGGCCCACGGTCAACGCTTTCGGCCCGAAGGCCGCCCGATGCCAGGCACCTTTCGTACACGGCAGCCCGCCGCTGACTCACGGTCAACGCTCTCGACCGAAAGCGCCGCCCTGGGTGGCGTTGGACAGGATCTCGGAGCTTCTGCTGGCCCACGGTCACTGATTTCGTCCCGTTCGTCTCGCCCGAGCCAGATTCGTTGACCGTCGGGCAGCATCGCCGCTGACGGCCTTCGTCGCCCGATGGGACCATCGGATTTCGGCGCGGCGCTTGTCGAAACCGGCAGTGCTGCGTACGATGAGCGCACACGCCACGCACGAATCCCTCCGAAGGAGGACGACCCGTCCCATGATCGAACAGCAGCCGACGACCGTGGTCTCGCTCACCGACGCCGCGGTGCTGAAGCTCAGCGAGTTGACCAAGGAAGAGACCAACCCGGCGATCGGCCTGCGCGTCTACGTCTATTCCGGCGGATGCTCGGGATTCCGG
>DATAFZ010000031.1:0-11086 GCA_036257225.1 Candidatus Limnocylindrales bacterium
CCGAGGCGACGCTGATCAAGGCGCTCGAGGAGCACGGCCTCGGACGTCCGTCGACGTATGCCGCGACGATCTCGACGATCATCGACCGCGGCTACGTCCGGGTGGAGGAACGACGGCTCCGACCCGAGCCGGTGGCCGGCATCGTGACGGACCTGCTGGTCGAACACTTCGGCGATTACGTCGACCTCGCGTTCACCGCCCGCATGGAGGAGGAGCTCGACGAGATCGCCCGCGGCGAACGCGACTGGGTCCCGCTCCTGCAGGCGTTCTACCCGCCGCTGCGCGATCGGGTCGACGAGGTCCGGAAGAACACCCGCCGTCGCGACTTCACGACGGAGGAGACCGACGAGGTCTGCTCACTCGGCCACCCCATGGTCATCCGACTGGGACGCAACGGTCGGTTCCTGGCCTGCTCGATGTACCCCGAGCACAAGGAGACGCGGCCGCTCCCCGGCGAGGAGCCACCGCCCCAGGAAGGCAGTGGCGAGGCCTGCCCCAAGTGCGGCGAGGGGACACTCGTCGGTCGGCGTGGCCGGTTCGGGCCGTTCCTCGGCTGCTCGCGCTACCCCGATTGCGACTACATCAAGCGTGAGGGCCCGCCGCCGCCGGACCCGTTGTCGTTCGAGGTCACGTGCCCCAAGAACACCGACGGGCACCTTGTGCCCCGTCGCGCAAGACGGACCGGAAGCGTCTTCTGGGGGTGCTCGAACTATCCCAAGTGCGACTACACGACCAACAACGAGCCGCTTGGCGGCCTGCACGACACCGACGAGGGCCCGCTGGCGCGCAAGGGCGAGGCGGCCATCTGCCTGAAGTGCGGCTCGACGAGCGAGGCCACGCCCGATGCCGTCGTGCCGGGCGAGCGGTACCCAGGCGGGCCGCCCGATCCCGAAGCGCTGGCACGGCCGGCCCGCGCCCGCGGTGGCGGGCGGCCCGGTCGGCCTCGGGCCGGCACCCGGTCCGGCGGCCGCGGCTCGCGGACACGACGCTCCACCGAGCCGGCCTCGGAGGCGTGAGCGAGCGCTCGCGCGCCGAAGGCGCGGGCTTGACCCCGACGTCGTCGACCGCGGGCGGACCCGCGGACGACGCTGTCCTCGGACGCTTCCTCCGGTCGCTCGCCGCGCGGGACGCCTCCCCACACACCATCCGCGCCTACGACACCGCCGTGGGTGCCTATCTCACCTGGCTCGCTGAGCGAGAGGTCGACTGGCGTCGGCCGACGCGCCTCGAACTCCGCGGCTACCTCGCCCGGCTTGGCACCGGCTCGTCGCGGTCGACCGTCGCGCAGCGGCTGGCTGCGATCCGCTCGTTCCACCGCTGGGCAGCTCGCGAGGGACTAGCCGGCGGCGATCCGTGGGGGGCGATCGCGACGCCGCGTCTGCCGCGGCGGCTGCCGCGCGTCCTCGAAGTCGACCAGGTGGCGCGCCTGCTCGCGGTCGTGGAGGCCGAGCTGGTCGCCGCCGAGACGGCACGGCCCGACGGCACGGCGCTGGCGACAGCGCTCGCGTTGCGCGACCGGGCGCTCGTCGAAACGGCGTACGCGGCCGGTCTGCGCATCAGCGAGCTGGCCGCGGCGGATCTCGCGTCGCTGGACCTGCGACGTGGCGAGGTCCGGGTGGTCGGCAAGGGTCGCAAGGAACGGATCGGGTTACTGGGGCGGCCGGCGGTGGCCGCGTTGACCGTCTACCTCGACCACGGCCGCCCGCTGCTCGCCGACCGTGGCTCCGCCGCGTCGGAAGCACCGACTGCCGTCTTCCTCAACAACGCGGGAGCGCCGCTCGGGGTGCGCGGGCTGCGCTACCGGCTCGATCGGCTGTGCCGCGCGGCCGGCCTGCCGGAGGGCGTGTCGCCGCACACCCTCCGCCACTCGTTCGCCACCCACCTGCTCGACGGCGGCGCGGACCTGCGCGTCGTCCAGGAGCTGTTGGGACACGAGAACCTGGCGACCACGCAGGTCTATACCCACGTGTCGCCCGGCCGACTGGCCGCCGTCTATCGTGAGGCTCACCCGCGCGCCCGGAGGGTCGGCGGGGCGTGACCGCGGCGCGCACGCTGGCGCGGGCCGGCCTGATCGTGTCGGGCGCGTTCCTGGTCTCCCGGGTGCTCGGCTGGCTGCGATTGGTCGTGATCGCGAACGTCGTCGAGGATCCCGCCCAGCTCGACGCCTTCTTCGCCGCCTTCCGGATCCCCGACCTGCTGTTCCAGCTCGTCGCCGCAGGGGCCCTGTCGTCGGCGCTCATCCCGGTCGTCGCCGGTGTCCTGGCGTCGGATGGGGCCGATCGGGCGTGGCGGATCGTGTCCACGGTGACGAACCTCATGCTGGTGGCGCTGCTCGTGCTGGCGGCGTTCGTCCTGGTCTTCGCGGACCGCCTTGTCCCGCTCTATACGAGCGGCTTCGACCCGGCGACGATGGCGCGCACGATCGAGCTCACTCGGATCATGGTCCTGAGCCCGATCTTCCTCGCGCTCGGGTCGGTGGCGACCAGCGTCCTCAATACGAAGGGGCGGTTCGCCGCCGCGGCCTTCGCCCCGATCGTCTACAACCTCGCGATCATCGGCGGTGCGCTCATCCTGAGCCCGTCGATGGGTGCGGTCGGGTTGGCGATCGGCGTGGTTGCCGGATCGATAGCGCATCTGCTGGTCCAGCTCCGACCACTCGAGCGCGTCGGCTTCCGCTACACGCCCAGGATCGACGCGCGAGATCCGGCGGCCCGCACGGCGCTGCGGCTGATGGGCCCGCGGGCGGTCGGGCTCGGCGCCAGTCAGATCACCTTCGTCGTCGTGACGGCACTCGCATCCACGGTGGGGCTGGGGGCTGTCACGGCGTTCACGATCGCGTTCACGCTGCTCCAGATCCCGATCGGCGTTATCGGCGTGCCGCTCGGCGTCGTCCTGTTCCCGTCGCTGTCGCAGGAGGCGGCAGCGGGGGACCATGTCGAGTTCGTGGCCCTGCTCACCAGGGCGATGCGGCTCCTCGCGTTCGTGATGCTGCCGGTGGCCGTCCTCGCCGGGATCCTGCGTGTCGAGACCGTGGCGCTGCTGTTCGGCGGGTTCGAGCCGGCCGGGATCACCCTCACGGCCGACACGTTCCTCGCCTTCCTGCCGGGGCTTCCGGCGCACGCGTTGATCGCGGTGTTGGCACGTGCCTTCTACGCGCGCCAGGACACGCTGACCCCCGTGCTCGCCGCGGTCGGTGCTGTGATCGTCAACACGACCCTCGCGACGCTGCTGGTGCGGCCGCTCGGTCTGCCGGGGATCGCGCTGGCCATCGCGATCGCCGCATGGCTCGAGGCTGCCGCCCTCATCGTGCTGCTGCGTCGACGGGAGGGGCCGCTCGGGCTGTCCACGGTCGCGTCGGTCGCCGTCAGGACACTGATCGCGGCGGCGGTCGGCGGTCTGGCGGCCGTCGCGGTCCACGGTGTCGTCGGACCCGCGTTGGCGCCCGATCCCGCCACGCTCGGGCGCTCCGGCATCCCTGGCATCGCCGCCGTCATCGTGATCGTCAGCGCCGTCCTCGGCACGGTCTTCGCGCTCGCCGCCGTCGTGTTGCGGATCGGTGAACTGCGCTCTATCGTCGCGATCATGGTGGACGCGATCGGCCGGCCGCAGCGGGCGTGACGGCCCCGACCGACGCAGCTGCGTGGGACGCGCTCGTGGAGGCCAGCGACCCGGGCTCCTACCTCCAACTCAGCGCCTGGGCGAGGGTCAAGGCGGTGAACGGCTGGGCGTCGCATCGCGTCATGGCCACGGACCGGGTCGGCGCCCAGGTGCTGGTGCGCCGGCCACGACCGCTGCCGTGGGGCTTCGCCTACGCGCCGCGAGGACCGATCGGCGGCGACTGGTCGCCGGACGAGATCGGCGCCTTCTCGACGGCCGCCCGCGTGCGGCTCTCGGACGTTGGCGGCCGGGTATCTCACCTACGTATCGACCCCGAGATCGAGATCGACGGCACACATGACCCGGACGGAGCCACCCGCCGGGCCCTCGTTGCGAACGGCTGGCGATCGGCGCCGCCGATCCAACCCGCCGCGACCCGCATCATCGACCTGGCCGCCGACGAGGACGCGTTGTGGGGCGATCTCCGCAAGAAATGGCGCCAGTACGTCAACAAGGCGCGCTCGTCGGGCGTCGTCGTCGTCGATGCCGAGGGCGATCGGCTGCCCGAGTTCTATCGAATCTACCGTGAGACGGCGGACCGCGCCGGGTTCCTGATCCGGACGGAGGCCGCCTACCGCGACATCTGGGATGCCTACCGACCGAACGACCGGGCACGCTTGCTGTTCGCGCAGACTGCCGACGGCGAGCCGCTCGCGACGCTGTTCCTGGTTCGCAGTGGGACGCGCGTGGTCGAGCCGTACGGCGGCATGACCCGGGCCGGTGGCGACAGCCGGGCGAACTACCTGCTCAAGTGGGAGGCGATCCGTACGTCCCGCGAGCGTGGTGCGACCACCTACGACCTGTGGGGCCTGGCGACCGGGGGCATCGCCCACTTCAAGACCGGATTCGGTGGGCGCGAAGTCCGCTATATCGGGGCGTTCGACCTCGTGCTCGACCGGCTCGGCCGGAGCGTGTACGGCGCGGCCGGTACGGCACGGACCTGGTGGGCCCGCCGCCGGCATGGCCTGCGCGGCGGCCGGACGGCGTCTGCGTTCGCAGGCGAAGGGGCGGAGTGACGACATCCGAGTTCCCGCATGAGGCGACCTGGGCCGAACGCGCCGAGTGGGATCAGCTGACCGTCCGCTCCCCGGGTGGGCATGTCTATCAGTCGACAGCCTGGGCGGAGCAGCGCGCCCGGCTCGGCTGGCGGCCGCTCTACGTGCTGCTGGAGCCGGACCAGGCGGCGCTGGTGCTGCTGCGCGCGTTCCCCGTCATCGGCGGCGCGAGCGCCTACGTGCCGCGCGGCCCGGTGGTCGCGCCAGGCGACGACCCGGAGGCTGCCGCAAGCCGTGTCGCCACGCTGACCGACTGGCTCTCCAGCCGCGGCGTGGCGGTGGTCGCCACCGACGCCGAAGTACCGGCAGCGAAGTCGGCCTACGGTCGCGGCCTGCGGGGCGCCGAGTTCCATCCCATCGCCGAGATCCAGCCGTCACGGCATCGGGTAAGCATCGAGCTCGCCCAGGACACTGACGACGCGGCCGTCCGTGCCGAGTTCACGAAGAGCACACGCCAGCGGATCGCCGGCGCCGAGCGCGACGGCGTGATCGTCGAGCGCCACGACGGTGGCGGTTGGTCGGGCGCGCACCCGTTGTTCGAGGCGCCTGGACGACCGCTCGGTGATGCGCTCGATACGTTCGCGACCCTCCTCGAAGCGACCGGCGAGCGGGTGGGCTTCAGCTTCGGTCCGCGGCAGGTATTCATCGACTGGTGGACCGCGGCGCACGCGGCCGGGATGCTCGTCTACCTCGACGCGCGGGATGGTGCCGACCCCAGCAGTACGCTGGGCGGTCTGATCCTGTACCGCCACGGAGAGCGCCTGTCGACAGTCCACTCGGCCGACGCCCCGGGCGTCCGCGAGTCCCATCCCGGCGTCATGCATCTGCTTCGCTGGCGGGCCATCCAGCTGGCGATCCGCGAGGGCTGCACGGAGATGGATCTCGGCGGCGTGGACGTCGGCCCCCACCATCGCGAGCCCGGGGAGGGCGACCCCATGGCCGGCTTGTACGAGCACAAGCGCTCGTTCGGCGCGCACTGGGTCGAGATGACCGGCGCCCACGAGCGCGTCACGCGACCCCTGCCGTATGCGATCGGGCGGCTCACTTCGCGGGCGGCCCGGTTGCTCCGGCGATGACCGAACAGCCCGACCGGCGTCGACTCGAAGGGCTGGTGCAGCGCCTCGCCCAGGAGGATCGGCTGCGCGGCACGCGCCGGGACATGCGGGCGGTGCCTACGGCCGAGCTGGCCGATGTCGAGGTGACCGGCGTGACGCACGACTCGCGCGCCGTCAGGCCCGGGATGCTGTTCGTGGCGATCCCGGGCCAGCATGCCGACGGCCACGACTTCGTGCCGGCGGCGATCGAGGCGGGCGCGGCGGGGGCGATCGTCGAGCAGCCGGTGGCCGGGGTCGCCGCGCCGCAGCTCGTGGTCGATGCCGCCAGACCGGCGCTCGCCTCGACCGCGGCCTGGTGGTACGGCGATCCCTCGCACGAACTGACCGTGGTCGGCATCACCGGCACCGACGGCAAGACCACGACCGCCTATCTCGCGGTGGCCGCGCTGGAGGCCGCGGGCCTGCCCACCGGCATGATCGGTACGATCGCCACCCGCGTCGGCGGGCGTACCGAGGACCACGCCGTCCACGCCACCACACCCGAGGCCCCCGAGCTGCAGGCCACGCTGCGGGCGATGGCCGACGCTGGGGATCGCGTCGCGGTCGTCGAGACCACGTCGCACGGCCTTGCGCTCGACCGGGTTGCGAGTGTCGCCTATGACGTCGCGATCCTGACCAACGTGACCCATGAGCACCTCGAGCTCCACGGCTCGTGGGAGGCGTACCGCGAGGCCAAGCTGTCGCTGTTCGACCGGCTGCGTGAGGGACGCGCCGTCACGAAACCGCACCCGGTCCCAGCCACGGCCATCGTCAACCTGGATGACCCGTCGGCCGGGCTGTTCGTGGGGACCGCGCGGGACGCCGGTGCCCGCGTGATCACGTACGGCACCGAGCCTGCGGCCGACGTCCGGGCGACGCGCGTGACGGAGGACGCCGATGGGCTCCACGCCGCGGTATCCGGGCCCTCGGGGGAGGGGAGAGTCGACCTCAATCTGGCGGGTCGGTTCAACGTCCACAACGCGCTGGCAATCGTCGCCCTGGGCGACGCACTCGGGCTGGATCCGCAGCGCGTCCGGTCGGGCCTGGCCGGACTGCGGGTCGTGCCCGGGCGGATGGAGCGGGTCGATGCTGGCCAGCCGTTCGGAGTGGTGGTGGACTTCGCGCACAGTCCGGCCTCGCTCACAACCGTCCTGGACCTCCTGGCGCCGGTCGCGGCCGCCCGCGGCGGTGGCCTGATCGCCGTGTTCGGATCGGCCGGCGAGCGGGACACTGCCAAGCGATCGCAGATGGGCCGCATCGCCGGGGAGCGCACACGTCTCGTCGTCCTGACCGACGAGGACCCGCGGGGCGAGGACCGCGACGCGATCCTGGACGAGATCGCGCGGGGCGCCGAGGCCGCCGGCCGTCGACGCGGCCACGACCTGCTGCTGATCCCGGACCGGCGGGCGGCGATCGCCGCCGCGTTCGAGGCGGCGCGACCCGGTGACGTCGTGCTGCTCACGGGCAAGGGCCACGAGCGCTCGATAATCGGCCCCGACGGCGAGCAGCCGTGGAACGAGCGGGCCGTGGCGGAGGAGCTGCTCGCGGTGATGGGCTACGCACGGGTTAGCACCGCCTCGGGCTAGGCGAAGGAACCCCGCTGCTATCCTTCCGCGCATGGCGGCATCCCGTACGAAGACGACGGCGACGGCCTCCGCGGCCTCGGCGACGAGCGCGGAACGGGCTGTCGCGCCCGCACGCCATGCGACGCCCGCTACAGTGCCCAGCGGACAAGCCAAGAAGCCCACGAAGACACCCGCCCGACGCGGGCCGCGCCGGCCACCGGCCGTCCGACCGGGCGGCCCGGGCGAGATCGATCTCGAGGCGTTGCGCACGGCCCTCAAGGCCTCGATCGCGGAACACCACCCCACCGCCGATCTGGGCGGTGTCGACCGGGCGTTCGATCTCGCGGTCGATGCCCACCAGGGCCAGCCACGGGCGACCGGCGAACCGTACGTCACGCACCCGATCGCGTCGGCTCAGATCGTGGCCGACCTCGGGATCGACCCGGTGGCGGTCGAAGCGGCGCTCCTGCATGACGTGCCCGAGGACACCGAGTACAGCCTGACCGACATCGAGGAGCGTTTCGGCGCCGAGGTGGCCCACCTCGTCGACGGCGTCACCAAGCTGTCGCGCTTCTCGACCCACAGCCACGAGCAACAGCAAGCCGAGAACATCCGCAAGATGCTGCTGGCGATGGCGGAGGACATCCGGGTCGTCCTCATCAAGCTCGCCGACCGGCTGCACAACATGCGGACGCTGTACGGCCTGGCGTCCGAGAAGCAGTCGCGCATCGCCCGCCAGACGATGGAGATCTACGCCCCGCTCGCCGAGCGACTCGGGATCTGGCAGATCAAGTGGGAGCTCGAGGATCTTGCGTTCAAGGTGCTCGAGCCAGAGCGATTCCGCGAGCTTGCCCGCCTGCTCGACACGCGCCGCAAGGGCCGCGAGTCGTACATCGACCGCGCGATCGCCGAGCTGCGGCCCAAGCTGGAGGCCGCTGGCATCGAGCCCGACCTCCAGGGCCGACCGAAGCACATCTTCAGCATCTGGAAGAAGATGCAGCGCAAGGGCGCGGAGTTCGGCGAGATCTACGACGTCTACGCCATCCGCGTGCTGGTCGATGAAGTCCGCGACTGCTACGCCGCGCTGGGCATCGTCCACAGCCTGTGGCGCCCGATCCCCGGCCAGTTCGATGACTACATCGCGGTCCCCAAGAACAACCTGTACCAGTCGCTCCACACCGCGGTGATCGCGCTCGACGGCAAGCCGCTCGAGATCCAGATCCGGACCCATCAGATGCACCAGGTCTCCGAGGTCGGGATCGCCGCGCACTGGCGGTACAAGGAAGGCACCAAGTCCGACCGCGAGTACGACGCGAAGCTCGCCTGGCTCCGCCAGCTGATGGACTGGCAGCGCGACGTGTCGGAGTCCGATGCGACCGAGTTCGTCGAGGGCATCAAGCTCGACATCTTCCAGGACCAGGTGTTCGTCTTCACCCCGAAGGGCGATATCAAGGACCTGCCGGCCGGCGCGACGCCCCTCGACTTCGCCTATCGGATCCATACCGATGTCGGCCACCGGACGATCGGCGCCAAGGTCAACAACCGGCTCGTGCCGCTCGACTACCGGCTCAAGAACGGCGACATCGTCGAGATCGTCACGACCAAGGGCGAGCACGGCCCGTCCCGCGATTGGCTCAACGTCGTCCGCACCTCGCATGCTCGCGAAAAGATCCGCCAGTGGTTCAAGCGCAAGGATCGCGACGAGAACATCGTCCACGGTCGAGAGTCGCTCGAACGGGAGCTGCGTCGGCTGGCACGGACGACGATCGCCGTCGTCGGCACCGACAAGATCGCGGAGGTCGCCAAGCAGCTCAACCACGAGTCGGTGGATGACTTCTTCGCCGCCATTGGCTACGGCGCGATCGGGCCGCAGGCCGTGGTCATGCGCCTTGGCGTCGTCGATGACGGCCAGGCCCAGCTGCCGACCGTCGCGCCCAGCCAGCAGGTCGCCCGCACCGGCGGGGTGCGGGTCAAGGGCGTCGGCGACCTGCTCGTCCGCTTCGCCAAGTGCTGCCATCCGATCCCGGGCGACCCGATCGTGGGCTTCATCACTCGCGGCAAGGGCGTCACCGTGCATCTTCGATCGTGTCCGACGGTCGCCAACGAGCGCGAGGTCACGCGCCTGATCGAGGTCGAGTGGGAGGCGGAGCCGACCCAGACCTATCCGATCGCGATCCGCGTCGAAGCGTTCGACCGGACCGGCCTGCTCAACGACATCACGCAGGTCGTCGCCGAGAACAAGGTCAACATCGTGGCCGCCAACGTGGGTGTGAGCCAGGACCACACCGCCATCGTCACCGCCACGCTCCAGGTCGCGTCTGTGTCCCAGCTGGCCCGGGTCATGAGCCGCATCGAGAACCTCAAGGACGTGATCAGCGTCACACGCGACCTGGGGTAGGCCATCCGGCCGCCGAGCGACCGCTAGACTCGGCCTGATGCCCACTTTCCGTGCCGCTCGCGGGACGCGCGACCTCCTGCCCGACGAGACGCCGGTCTGGACGCGGATCGAGCGGCTCGCCGCCGACCTCGCCATGCGCTACGGCTACGGGCGGATCGAGACGCCGATGTTCGAGCAGGTCGCTGTCTTCGAGCGCGGCGTCGGCGAGGTCACCGACATCATCGAGAAGGAGCTGTTCCGGATCGTCCCGCGGAGCGACGAAGCCGAGTCGTGGGCCCTCCGCCCCGAGCCCACCGCGGGCATCGTCCGCGCCTTCGTCCAGCACGGGATGCAGACGTGGCCGCAGCCGGTCAAGGTCTACGAGATCGGGCCGATGTTCCGGTACGACCGCCCGCAGGCGGGCCGCTACCGCCAGTTCTGGCAATTCGATGTCGAGGCGATCGGCGATCCGGGGCCGGCGGTCGATGCCGAGGTCCTCGAGCTCGCGCTGCGCTTCTACGCCGACGCCGGTCTGTCCGGCGTGCAGGTCCTGCTCAACTCGATCGGTGACGCGGCGTGCCGGCCCGCCTACATCAGCGATCTCACCACCTACTACCGCGATCGAGCGGGCGAGCTGCCGCCGCTCGAGCGCGAGCGCCTCGAACGGAACGTGCTCCGCCTGCTCGACTCGAGGGACCCGGCGATGGCGCCGATCAATGCTGGGGCGCCGCGGATCACCGATCGGCTGTGCGAGGCGTGCGCGGCGCACTTCGCGGCGGTCCGCGAGCATCTCGATGCGCTCAGGGTGCCGTATCGGCTCGAGCCGGGGCTGGTCCGTGGCCTCGACTACTACACGCGGACGGCGTTCGAGTTCTACGTCGAAGGTCGCGAGGGTCAGCAGCAGGCCATCGGCGGGGGTGGCCGATATGACGGCCTGGTCGAGCTGCTCGGCGGTCGCCCCACGCCGGGGATCGGCTTCGGGATCGGTCTGGACCGGCTGATCCTGGCGCTGGGGGAGCAGGGCGCCGCGGGCGCGGTCACCGGTGGCGACCACCCGACGGCGGTCGTCGTCGGGGCGGACCCAGACGCGACAGAGGATCGACTCCGGATCGCGACGATGCTGCGGGCCGACGGGGTCGCGGCTCGCGCTGAGCTCGGGCATCGCAAACTCGGCAAGCAGCTGGAAGCAGCGGCCCGCGATCACGCGCATTTCGCCGTGATCGTCGGCGACGAGCTCGGCAGCGGCGAGGTCCAGCTCAAGGACCTGCCGGCGGGGACCCAGAAGCTCGTCCCGGTCGGGGAGCTCGCTCGTGAGGTGGCGCGCGCCCACGCGGCGCA
>DATAFZ010000019.1:0-14069 GCA_036257225.1 Candidatus Limnocylindrales bacterium
CGATCAGCGGGGCGATCCTCCTGCTGCTCGTCAGCTCGTTCGTGACCGACCGGATCCGACCGGCGACGGAGCAACCGGATGCCTGACGCTCCGGTGATGGCCGGCGTCCGCACGGTGCGCGTCCCGGACGGGACCGCCGGGCGGGTCGACCGTCTCGTGGCCGATGCGACGGGCCTCTCTCGCAGTCACGTCCAGAAGCTCATCTCCGATGGCCGGTTGACCGTCGACGGCGAGCCGCTGCGCGCGAACGCGATCGTGTCTGCGGGGACGGAAGTCCGCCTCGACGTACCGGAGCCGGTGGCGCTCGACCTCGCGCCGGCACCCGACATCCCCCTCCGGATCGTGTACGAGGACGACGACCTGTTGATCGTCGACAAACCGGCCGGGCTGGTCGTCCACCCGTCGCCCGGCCATCGCGACGGCGGCACGTTGGTGAACGCGCTGCTGGCACGGGCCGGCGGGGCCGAATACGGGGGCATCGCCGGGGTCGCACGCCCCGGCATCGTCCATCGGCTGGACCGCGACACGAGCGGGCTGCTGATGGTCGCCAAGCACGACGCGGCGCAGCAATCGCTGATGGCGCAGCTCAAGGCGCGCCGGATCCGCAAGACCTATCAGGCGCTGGTCGCCGGAAACGTCGCCGCCGCGGTCGGCCGGATCGAGGCGCCGATCGGACGCGATCCCAAACATCGGACGCGCATGGCCATCGTCCCGGACGGCCGCCCGTCGATCACCGGGTACCGCGTGCGCGAGCGGTTCGCGGGCTGGACCCTGCTGGAGCTGGATCTGGTCACGGGCCGCACGCACCAGATCCGCGTCCACCTGGATGGCATCGGCCATCCGGTCGCCGGCGACCCGGTGTATGGGACGGGAACGTCGCGCCGCGGACCGGACGGTCTCGCGCGGCTGTTCCTCCACGCCTGGCGCCTGGAGCTGGCGGCTCCAGGAGACGGCCACCTGATCCGGGCGACCGCGCCGCTCCCCGACGATCTCGAGGCAGCGCTCGAGGGTCTGCGCCGCGCGGAGTCGGCGCGATGACCGACCGTCGCGATGGCCCCGGCCTCGAAGACGCGGTGGACCAGCTGGAGCCCCTCGAAGCGCCAACGCGGATCTCCGACGATCCCGGTCGTCCGGACTACACGATCGAGGGGGCGCCCGGCGCGATCCTCGTGATCATCTCCGGGCCGTCGGGCGTCGGGAAGGACACCATCATCGACGAGCTGCGCCGCCGCGAGGCCGCGACCGGCCGGGATGGCGAGCGGCATTACGTCGTGACGGTGACGACCCGCGCGCCCCGCGATGGCGAGGTCGATGGGATCGACTACCACTTCGTGAGCCGCCATGAATTCCTACGGATCTGGAAGGCCCGCGGGTTCCTTGAATCGAACGAGGTCCACGGCAACTGGTACGGCTCCCCACGCGACCAGGTCCGAGCGGCACTCATCGCCGGGAAAGATGTGATCCTCAAGATCGACGTCCAGGGCGCGCAGAAGGTGAAGGAGCAGGTCTCGGAGGCCCTCCTGATCTTCATCATCCCGCCGTCGCAGGAGACGCTGTTCGCGCGCTTGCGAGCACGGGCGACGGAGAATGCCGATGAGCTCGAGATCCGTCAGCGCGACGCCGCGATCGAGCTTGCCCGGCAGGACGACTACGACCATGTCGTCGTGAACGAGACCGGCCAGGTCGAGCGGACCGCCGAGAAGATCGAGGCCATCATCGCCGAGGAACGG
Organism: Candidatus Limnocylindrales bacterium; assembly: GCA_036257225.1. Classification (GTDB taxonomy): domain Bacteria; phylum Chloroflexota; class Limnocylindria; order Limnocylindrales; family CSP1-4; genus SPCO01. Next base: position 1,731 of record DATAFZ010000019.1, read on the forward strand.
GCGGCACACGCGGGCCGGCGGGTCCGCGTCTAGGTCGGCGTGACCCTCGGGCTCGAGCCCGAGCGCGAGGCTGCCGGCCGGCCCTCGAACGCCGGCGACGGGAGTCCGCGGCGGCTCGTCGAGGTCGCGGTCGACGCGGCCGGCGCGGGTGGTTCGCGGCCGTACACATACGCCGTGCCCGATCGCCTCGCGGACCTCGAGGACGGCGAGGCGGTGCTGGTCGAGTTCGGCAGGCGCCAGGCGCTCGGGATCGTGCTTGGCCCCGCCGAGGCGACGATCGGCACGGGCGTCAAGCCGGTCGCGGATCGGGTGCGTGCGGACGGGCCGCTGCTTCCCGGCCTATCGCTGGGCCTCGCGCGCTGGATCGCCGAGCACTACCTCGCGCCGCCAGCGCTGGTGATCCGATCGATGCTCCCGCCGGGGCTGCTCGAACGACTCGAGCTCGTGGCGGAGCGCACGCCTGTGCCAGCGCCTGCAGACGGCGACGGGCGGCTCGACGAGGTCGACGCGGACCTGCTCGATCAGCTGTCGTCGGGTGCGCGACCCGCCCGCGATCTCGCTGCACCCGATGGGCGCGCTGGTCTGCTCCGACGCCTGCGAGGGCTTGCCGATGCCGGGCTGATCGCGCTCGACTGGACGTTGCTCGGCGCCTCGGCCGGCCCGCGTTACGAGCGCTGGCTCCGACCGACCGACGCTGGCCTCGCGGCGGCACGGGCCGTCGTGGCAGGGGAGCGGTCGCCCGGCCGTCCGCTGGGGCCCAGGCAGCTGGCCGCGTTGCGGGACCTCGCGGCGTCCCCCGAGGGCGCCGCCGGTCCCGAGCTCGCCGGCCGCCATGGGACGTCATCGGTCGCGTCGCTCGTGCGTCGTGGTCTCGCCGACGCGGAGACCCGTGAGCGGCCGCGCCGCCCCCTCGCCACGCGGGCGCCCGGTCGGCGCGGCGGTCGCCCGCCATCGGCCGATCTCTCGCCGGAGCAAGGCGCGGCGGTGGAGCGGGTCATCGGGGCCATCCGTGCACGCGACCCACGGCCCCTCTTGCTCGACGGGGTGACCGGCGGCGGTAAGACCGCCATCTATGTCGAGGCCATCGCGACCTGCCTCGAGGAAGGACGCGCGGCCCTCGTGCTCGTGCCGGAGATCGCGATGGCGCTGCCGATCGTCGACCGGCTCCGCGCCGACCTCGACGCTCGCGTCGCGCTGATCCACTCGGGTCTCGGCGACGGCGAGCGGGCGGATGAGTGGCGGCGCATCCGTGCCGGTGCTGTCGACATCGTGGTGGGGACGAGGCTGGCCGTCGTTTCGCCGCTCGCTGGCGTCGGGCTCGTCATCGTCGACGAGGAGCACGACCCGGCCTACAAGAGCGACCGCACGCCGCGCTTGCAGGCTCGCGATACCGCGGTCCGGCTGGGCGAGCTGGCCGAGGCGGCCGTGATCCTCGGGTCGGCTACCCCATCGGTCGAGACCCTCGGCAAAGCGCTCGATGGACGGTACGACCGGATCGTCCTGCCGACCCGCCCGACGGGCCGGCCGCCACGCATCGACGTCGTCGACATGCGAGCCGAGCTCGCCGCGGGCAACCGCGGCCTGCTGTCGGGAGCACTCGATGCCGCGCTCCGGACGCTCGACACCGCGGCCGGCGAGCAGGCCATCCTCGTCCTGAACCGTCGCGGGACGGCGTCGGTCGTGCTCTGTCGCGACTGCGGCCACGTCCAGGCCTGCCCCGACTGCGAGCGTCCGCTCGTCTACCACCAGGCCGGTACGACGCTCCGCTGTCACCACTGTGGCCGCGCGACCCCGCTCGCCACGCGTTGCCCGAACTGCCGATCGCCGCGGATCCGCTACCTGGGCGGCGGCACGGAACGGGTCGAACGCGAGGTCCGGGAGACCCACCCGACGCTCCGGATCGCGCGACTCGATCGAGACGTCGTCGATCGGCGAGGTGCCGCGGAACGGGTGGTCGACGCGTTCACGAGTGGGCAGGTCGACGTGCTGGTGGGCACGAGCCTCGTCGCCAAGGGCCTCGACGTTCCGAACGTCACCCTGGTCGGTGTGGTCTCCTCGGATGTCGCGCTGAACCTGCCCGACGAACGAGCTGCCGAACGGACATACCAGCTGCTCAGCCAGGCGGTCGGCCGCGCCGGTCGCGGCGAGAGGCCGGGACACGCCATCCTCCAGACGTATCAGCCCGAGCATCCGGTCATCCGGGCGGTCGCGGAAGCGGACGGTGCCCCGTTCTACGAAGCGGAGCTCGCGCTGCGGCGGCGGTTCGGGTCGCCGCCGTTCGGTTCGATCGTGAAGTTGACGGTCGCGCTGCCGGACCGGGAAGCGGCCGAGCGCGAAGGAGCGTCGATGGCCGCGCGGCTACGCGAGCGCGCAGCTGACGGCGGGGCGACCGTGATCGGCCCCGCACCGGCCTACATCGCCCGGCGCAACGACCGCTGGCGGTTCCACCTGATCCTGCGCGGCGCGGACCCGCTCGGCGTGCTCGGCGGCGACCCCGGGCCGCCGTGGTCCGTCGACGTCGACCCTGAGTCGCTGCTCTGAGTCAGTCGGCCTTCAGCCGGTAGGCGACGAGTACCCCATCGACCTTCCGCTCGAGACGCTGCAGGTATTCCAGCTGGTTCGTCTCGAGCTCGACCGGCCGCAGCGCGTCGCCGATCGCGTCGGGGTCGACCGTGCCCCAGCTGCCAGGCTTGTAGGCCATCACGATGTCGGTATCGAGCGTACGCTCGGCCTCGTGGATCAGGTCGATCTGGGCGGGCTCGAGGTCCGCGAAACTCCACTCGGCTGCCATCACGATCCTCCGTAGCACCTTGTGTGGCCGATGATACGCCCCGGACCATCAGACCCCGTGCCTTTGGACCCCGTTCGTGCGAGGATGCGCTCCCCAGCTTGAGGAGACGCACACCATGACCGATCCATTCAATCCCAGCCACGACGAGCCGGCGGAGGGCCCACGCAAGGCGGGCTACTCGGGCGGGTCGGCCGCCGATGACGCCACCGACGCAGCCGGGGATACCGCGGCAAACGCCTCCGCCAGGGCGAACGAGGTGCTCGAGCAGATCCGGGATTTCGTCGAGGACTTCGCCGAGAAGGCGGCGCCGACCGTACGCGAGTTCTCCGCCAAGGCCGCCGAGCTGATCGCCGTGGCGGCGGACCGTGCCGCGCCGGTCGTCCAGCGAGCCGGTGAGGTGACCGCCGAAGCCAGTGGCAAGCTCGCCGAGAAGTCACGCACGTTCGCCGCAGACATCCGCGAGCACGTCGGTGACACCGCCAGGGACGCATCGACAACCGCGAAGGACGCGTCGACGGCCGCCAAGAACGCTGCCGAGGATGTCGCCGAGGGAAATCCTCCGCTCTGACCATCGGGCCCGGCCGGCCGGACGCCCATATACTTCCCGGCGATGTCCGTCCGACCGATCGTCACACTCGGTGATCCCCGGCTGCGTCTGAAGGGCAAGCCGGTCGACGCCTTCGGCAAATACCTGCACGAGCTGCTCGACGATCTCGCGCACACCATGCGCGATGCGCCTGGGGTCGGGCTCGCCGCGCCCCAACTCGGCGAAGCGCTCCAGGCCTGCGTCATCGAAGTCGAGGACCACCTTTACGAGCTAGTCAACCCGCGCATCGTCCGCGCGACCGGCGACGACCGCGACCTCGAGGGTTGCCTGTCGATCCCTGGCTACGTGGCGTACGTCACGCGCCGCGAGAAGGTCTGGGTGGTGGCACAGGATCGCCAGGGCAAGAAGTTCAAGGTCGCCGGCAGCGGCCTGCTCGGTCGCGCGCTGCAGCACGAGCTCGACCATCTCGACGGCAAGCTGTACATCGACTATCTGGACTCGATGGACGAGTTGATCCCGGTCGGCCAGGGCGAGGACGCGGACGAGGACGCTGAGATCCGCGAGGCGACGAGCGCCCTGGCGTGACGGGGGGACGGGCGCGGACCGTCTTCATCGGCAGCGGCGGGTTCGGCCGCGAGAGCCTGCGACGCCTCGCAGGCGATGACGACGTCGAGCTTGTGGGGGTCGTGACCGCGCCGCCCCGCCCGGCCGGGCGGCACGGTCGCCCAACGTCGACCCCGATCCACCACGCGTCCGGCGAGCTTGGCTTGGGGCCTATCCTCACGCCCGAGCGCCTGCGCACACCCGAGTCGACGGCTGCCGTCCTGGCGCTGCGCCCGGATCTCATCGTGCTCGCCGACTACGGCCAGATCGTGCCGGATGGGCTGCTCGGCGTCCGCCACGGCGCCCTGAATCTCCACCCGTCGCTGCTGCCGCGCCATCGGGGCGCGACCCCGATCCAGGCCACGATCCTGGCGGGCGACCCGGAGACCGGCGTCACGCTCATCGTCATGGACGAGGGGCTCGACACCGGTCCGATCGTCGCGCAGCAGGTCATCCCGCTGCGGGGCGACGAAGTGACCCCGGAGCTCGAGGGGGAGTTGGCGGCAGCTGCAGGCGGTCTGCTCGCAACGACGCTGGGCGGCTGGCTCCGGGGGGAGGTCGAGGCCCGGCCCCAGCCCGAGGAGGGTGCCACGCTCACCCGGCCACTGCGGCGCGCCGACGGCCGGATGGATGTGTCCCGGTCGGCGAGCGAGCTCGAGCGACAGGTGCGTGCGTACCAGCCCTGGCCGGGCTCGTTCGTCGACACCGTCGTGGGTCGCTTGATCGTGCGGAAGGCAGAGGCGGCGGTGTCGGCGGACGGTCCCATCCCAGGAACCTTCGATCTCGAAGGGATCGGTGTGGGGGACGGCGGGCGGCTCCGCCTCATCGAAGTCCAGCCGGCAGGCGGCAGGCCGATGTCCTGGGAAGCGTTCGTCCGCGGTCGACCGGCGATCGTCGGCAGTAGCATCGTGCGGTGACCTTGACGACGACCCCGCCCGGCATCTCCGGGCTGACGCCCGACGCGCTGGTAGCGTGGATCGAGACGCAGGGCGAGCCGTCGTATCGCGCCCGCCAGGTGGCGGACGCTGTCTGGAAGGACGGCGGCGTGACCGACCCCGCCGAGATCCGCGTGCTGCCCGGGCCGGTCCGCGAGGCGCTCGCGCGCGACTTCCGGTTCGACACCGTGGCGGACACGGAGATCCGGCTCGCCGACGGCGGCACGACGGAGAAAGCGCTCCACCGACTGCCTGACGGTGCGCTCATCGAGTCGGTGCTGATGCACTACCCGGCGCGGGGCCGCTCGCGCGAGCGGCACACGCTGTGCATCTCGAGCCAGGCCGGCTGCGCCGTCGGCTGTCCGTTCTGCGCGACCGGCGAGTTGGGTTTCGGGCGCGACCTCGACGTTGCCGAGATCGTCGACCAGGCGCGCCACGCCCAGCGTCGCCTCGCGGCTGAGGGGCGCCGGCTGACGAACGTGGTGTTCATGGGGATGGGCGAACCGCTGCTCAACCTCGACCGGGTGCTGGCCGCGATAGAGGCCTTGAACGACCCTGGGCGGTTCGGGCTCGGGGCGCGGCACATCACGATCTCCACGTCCGGCGTCGTGCCGGGCATCCGCCGGTTGACCGCGCTCGGACCGCAGTTCACGCTCGCGATCTCCTTGCATGCCGCTCGCGATGCCCTGCGCGACGTCCTCGTCCCGCTGAACCGTCGCTGGCAGGTGGCCGAGGTCGTCTCCGCCGCACGCGACCACGCCCGCGCGACCGGCCGTCGGATCACGTACGAGGTCACCATGATCGGCGGCGTGAACGACACGGACCTCGACGCCCGTGCGATGGCCGACCTGCTCCGGGGCGACCACGCCCACGTCAACCTGATCCCGATGAACCCCGTGGCGCACACGCCGTGGACCGCCAGCCCGATGCCTATCATCGAGCGGTTCGCCGCGACGCTGCGCGAGGCGGGTATCTCGACGACGATCCGCCGCAACCGTGGCCAGGAGGTCGGCGCGGCGTGCGGCCAGCTTGCTGCCGAGCGGGCGGGTGAGCCGCCGGCGCCGGCAGTCGCGCGTCGGCGGGAGCGCCTCGAGAAGGAGAGTGCCGCCGCGCTCCGGGGTGAGCGGAGCAACGCGCCCGTGCCCGTCGGGGTCGGCGAGTAGCGATGGGGACGAGCCGAGCGCGGATCGCCGCGAGCATCCTGGACGCCGATCTCGGCAACCTCGCGCATGCCGTTCGCCGGGTCGTGGCGGCCGGGGTCGATCGCGTCCATCTCGACGTCATGGACGGCCACTTCGTCCCGAACATCACGTTCGGTGCGCGGACGATCAAGGCGCTCCGTCCGCGCACGACCGTGCCATTCGATGCGCACCTGATGATCAGCGAGCCCAGCCGCTACATCGAGGAGTTCGTCGATGCCGGCTGCGACTCGATCACCTTCCACGTCGAGGTCGAGGAGCCGATCGCGCCGACCATCGAGGCGATCCGTGCGGCCGGGCGGGCTGCGGGCCTGGCGGTCAAGCCCGGCACCCCGATCGAGGCCCTCGAGCCGTACGCCGAGCTGCTGGACATCGTCCTGATCATGACCGTCGAGCCGGGCTTCGGCGGGCAGGCGTACATGGGCGACGTGCTGGCGGCCAAGGCGCCCGCCGCGCGCCACGTCCTGCGCCACAAACTGTACGGCGGCGAGATCCACGTCGACGGCGGGATCAATCGCGAGACCGCCGAGACCGCCGGGTCGCACGGCGTCGATGTGTTCGTGGTCGGCTCAGCGTTGTTCGTCCGCGGCCGCGACATGGGCCGGGAGGTGCGGCTCATCCGGGCTCTGGCCGACGAGGGCTTCCAGTACGGTCCGAATGACGGCAAGCCACCGATCCCAGCGGATCGCATGACGCGCATCGCCTCGTTGCCGAAACACCTCGCGCATCGGCTGATGGACGAGATCGAGGCCACCGGGATCCCGGTGATGATGCTGCGGGGCGAGGGGCAGATCAATCCGGATGGCGTTCGGGACTACGACCTGTTGGTGCCTGCCACCGTCGAATCCCACGTGATCGACCACCACGGTTCGACCCGCGACCGGCTCCTGGCCGAGGCGGACGACTGGCGGGCGTCGTTCGCGGCAAAGGCCTGACGGCATGCGGGCGGTCCTGCAGCGGGTGAGCGAGGCATCGGTCCGGGTCGATGGCGAGATCCTGGCGTCGATCGGACCGGGGCTCGCGATCCTCCTCGGGGTGTCACACGACGACGATGCTGCGGTCGCCGACGCGCTGGCGCGGCGGGTGACCGAGCTGCGCATCTTCCGCGACGACGAGGGGCGGACCAACCGGTCGTTGATCGAAGTCCGCGGTCAGGCGCTGGTGGTGTCGCAGTTCACGCTCTTCGCGGACACGCGGCGTGGTCGCCGGCCAGGCTTCACGCAGGCCGCTGCGCCGGAACAGGCGCAACGGCTCTACGAACGGTTCGCGGCCGCGCTCCGGGAGCACGACGTGCACGTGGCGACGGGCCGCTTCGGGGCCGAGATGGCAGTATCGCTCGTGAACGACGGCCCGTTCACGATCTGGCTGGACACCGCGGACCGCTAGCCCGCAGAGCCCCACTCGCTGCGATCGTCGCTGTCACAGACGCGGATCGGACGCGTGAGCACGCGCCAGGGCGACATTCGTGGATCGGTCGCGCCGGAGGCGACCTCGACCTTCATGGCGGCGTGTCGTTGACCCTCGGTCAACGTTTTCGGTCGGATGGCGCGTCTCGCGGTTGTTCAGCCCCGGATCGTTGACCGTCGGTCAACGCTGGATGGCGGAGACCGCCCGGGGACGTTCCTCAGACCCTGATCGTTGACCGTGGGTCAACGCGAGCTCGGGGCCGAAGGCTACTTCGAGGCCTTGAGCAGCGTGCGCCGGCAGCGGGTGCAGACCAGCGCCTTGACGGGCGCGCCGTTGTGGTCGATGACCAGTGGCTGCAGGTTGGGCTGCATGCGGCGATGCGCTCGGACGCGGTTCGAACCCGACGACTGCGGGTTGAAACCGCCCATCGAGACCTTGCCGCAGATCGCACAGGAGCGGGCCATGTGATTCCTCAGGACGTTGTTCGGGGCAAGCGCATCGGGCGGGATGGCCCGAGCGGGGCGGTATGATAGCACGCGCTTCCGGCCGCCCCGCCGCAGGAGCCCTCCAGGGAGGACCCAGCCAGCGTGGCAATCCGCCCGACGCCCGGCCGCTCGCTCGTCACCGGCCGCGCACTCCACGATGTCGTCCGTACCGCGACCCTCGGCTCTTACGGCGTGACCGGCTTTGCCGGCGGGCCGCTGGGTCGACTGCTGGAGCGCCTTGGCTTGGGTCAACCCGGCCTGGCCGTTCGACTCGACGACGGCATCGAGATCGAGCTCGACATCACCGTCGCACTCGGTGTGCCCGTCGCCGAGGTCGCGCGTCAGGTCGACTCGGCCATCCGCTACTCGATCCGCCGGGCGCTCGAGCGCGATGTCGCCCGGATCGTGATCCACGTCGATGGCCTGCACGTCCCGGCGGGCGGCAACCTCCCGCAGGCCCCGACCGCGCTGCCGGTCGGCGGCGTTCGACCCAGGGAGCTGGCGGACAGCGGGACGGACGTCGCTTAGATGGCCCGCCGCGCCTGCGACGGGAACGGCCTGCTGGAGGCGTTCCGCGCGGCGGTCGCCAACCTCGAGGCGCACGTCGACGAGATCAACAGCCTCAACGTCTATCCCGTCCCGGATGGCGACACGGGGTCGAACATGCTCGCCACCGTCAGGGCTGCGCTCGACGAGGCCGAGGCCGTCGCCGGCCAGCCGGCCGACCGCGTCGCCGCCGCGATCAGCTTCGGCGCGCTCATGGGCGCGCGCGGCAACTCAGGGGTCATCACCAGCCAGATCTTCCGCGGCATGGCTGAGGCCGTCGCCGGCAAGAAGCGGTTCAACGGCCTGGACCTCGCCCACGCGCTGAGCGAAGGCGCAAAGACCGCCTATGGCGCGGTCGCGAAGCCCGTCGAGGGCACGATCCTCACGGTCATCCGGGAGTCGGCGGATGGGGCAGTCAAGGCGGCAGAGCGCGACAACGACATCGAGGCCGTCCTGGCCGCGACGTTGACGGCTGCGGAGAAAGCCGTCGCCAAGACGCCGAGCCTGCTGGCGATCCTGCGCGAGGCCGGCGTGGTCGACTCGGGTGGCCAGGGCCTCTACCGCCTGTTCCAGGGCGCGCTGCTCCACCTCACTGGAAAGACATTGGTGGGGGCGGCCGTGCGCAGCAGCACGACCGGTCCGAAGCCCAGCACCCTCGTCGCCCACGCCGACGAGGGTTTCGGCTACGAGACGATGTTCCTGCTGCGGGCGATCGGGCACCGGCCGCTGGACGTCGACGCGATCCGGGACCACCTGGAGTCGATCGGCGAGTCCGTGCTCGTCGCCGGCGACTCGCGGGCGCTCAAGGTGCATGTCCACAACGAGCGCCCAGACCTCGTGATCGGCTACGGGCTGTCGCTCGGCGATCTCAGCCGGATCACCGTCGAGAATCTCGACAACCAGGCACAGGACGTCCGCGAGACCAGGGCGGCCGAGTTCGCCGGGGCGCCGATGCCGGAGCCGACCGAGCAGAGCATCGCCCGTACCGGTGCCGACACGAGCGGCGGCAACGGGAGCGGCTCCGCCGCGGACATGCCCGATCTGGCGGTGATCGCCGTGACGGCCGGCGATGGACTGGCGGCGATCTTCCGCGACTTCGGGGTGGCGTCGGTGGTGCAGGGCGGGCAGAGCGCCAACCCGAGCACCGGCGAGTTGCTCGAGGCTGTCGGGGCGGTCCCGGCGAAGGAGGTCATGCTGCTCCCCAACAACCCGAACGTGATCCTCGCTGCCCGCCAGGTCGCATCCATGACCGACCGGCCCGTCCAGGTCGTCCCGACCCGGAACGCCGCGGAGGGCTTCGCCGCGCTGCTGGCCCTCGATCCGGGCATGGACGCGGCAGCCAACGTCGGTCCGATGACAGAGGCGGGTCGCGCGATCCAGACCGTCGTCGTCACCGAGGCTGTGCGCGACGCGACGATCGGTGGCCGGAAGGTGAAGCGCGGTCAGACGATCGCGCTCGACCCGGACGATGGCCTCGTGGCCGCCGACAACGACCGTCAGAAGTGCGTCCTGAAGGCGATCGCTGCGCTGACGCCCGGGTACGAGCTCATCACGATGTTCTACGGCGATGGCGCCGATCTCGCGGAGACGGAGGCGATGGCACGCAAGATCGGCTCGGTCGTACCGGGCGTCGAGATCGAGGTTCGGCACGGCGGCCAGCCTTTCTACCGGTACCTCATCTCGGCCGAGTAGTCGGACCTGATGGCGCAGCGCGCGAGCGCAACGAAAGCACCCAGGCCGCCGAAGGTCCCGCCACCGCCGACCGACCCGGTCGAGCTTCTGCGGACGCCGCTCGCCCGATCCGGCCTGACCGCGGCCGGGTTGCTGCGCCGGGCCGGGATCCGGCTCGGCTGGTACGACGTCCGGGACCTGCTGTTCCACCTCCCGCGCCGCTACGACGACCTGCGCGAGCTGTCGCGCCTGGGCGACCTTGTCTGGGCCGAGGAGGGGACCGTGGTCTCGGCACGGGTCCGGGTCGACGACGTCCGGGTGGAAGCGTCGTGGCGGCGTCGCGTCCAGCGCACGATCGCTCGCCTCAGTGACGAAACGGGCCAGATCGAAGCGACCTGGTTCGGTCGTCGCTTCATCGAGCGACGGCTGAAGCGTGGGCAGGAGATCGTCGTGTCCGGGCGGCTCAAGCGGTTCGGCCGAACGCTCACCATCGACAACCCGGAGTTCCAGGCGGTCGAGGGCGATGGCGAGGTGCTCCACGCCGGCCGGATCGTGCCGGTCTACCGCCTGACGGCGGGCCTGACGGCGGCGCGCCTCCGGATCGCCATCCGCGAGGCGCTCGACCGCGCCGGGCAAGCCTATCCCGAGTACCTGCCGGATGAACTCTGCCGCGAGGTGGGCGTGGTCGGCATCGCCGATGCGCTGGACTCGGCGCATTACCCCGAGTCGTTCGAGCGGCGCGATGCCGCGCTCGAGCGGCTGGCGTTCGATGAGCTCCTTGCTCTCCAGCTTGGGATGGTCGGACGGCGCCGGGCCCGTGGCACGGATCGGGCGCCGACGATCGCGGTCGATGACGGTACGGATACCTCGATCCGATCCGCGATCGTCGAAGCGCTGCGTCGGAAGGTCGGGCAGCACGTCGAGCTGACGCCGGACCAAGGCGCCGCGATGGACGGCATCCGGGTCGACCTGGCGGGCCGCAACCCGATGCTCCGCCTTCTCCAAGGCGATGTGGGCTCCGGAAAGACGGCGGTGGCTGCGTACGCCCTTGCCGCCGCCGCCAAGGCTGGCTTCCAGGGTGCGCTGCTCGCGCCGACCGATCTCCTGGCCCGACAGCATCGTGACACCGTCGGCACACTGCTGGCCGGCGCGGGGGTCGACGTGCTGCTCGTGACCGGCTCACTCAACGCCCGCGATCGCGCGCATGCGAACGACCTCGTCGCCTCGGGCCAGGCGTCTGTCGTCGTCGGAACGCACGCTTTGCTCAGCGAATCGGTGACGTTCGCCCGACTCGGGCTGGCCATCATCGACGAGCAACACCGCTTCGGCGTCGAGCAGCGTGATCAGCTCGAGGCAAAATCGGGCGGCGACGTCAGCCCGCATGTCCTGTTGATGACGGCGACCCCGATCCCGCGTACGCTCGGTCAGGTGCTCTACGCGGACCTCGACGTGTCCGACCTGCGGACGCCGCCAGCCGGTCGGGTGCCGATCCGGACGGGGATCCGACCTCCGGACCGCCTCGATCCGACGTGGGCGAAGGTCCGCGAGGAAGCCGCCGCTGGCCACCGCACGTTCGTCGTCGTCCCGCTCATCGAGGAGGGGAGCGAAGGCATCGATGATGGCAGCACGTCCGGGGCAGCGGCGGCCGAGACGGAGGCCACCCGACTGACAGAGCTCCTCGCCCCGCTGAGGGTCGGTCTGGTCCACGGCCGGATGAAGCCGGTCGACCGGGACGCCGAGATGGCCCGCTTCCGCGACGGCGATCTCGACGTGCTCGTGGGCACGACGGTGATCGAGGTCGGTGTCGACGTCCCCGAGGCGACGATGATGATCATCGAGAACGCGGATCGGTTCGGGATGGCCCAGCTTCACCAGCTCCGGGGCCGGGTCGGCCGCGGCACTGTCGAGTCGTTCTGCGTGCTCGTGTCGGACTCGACCGATGAGACCGCGATGGCCCGGCTGAAGGCCATCGCAGAGCTGACCGACGGGTTCGAGCTCGCCGAGCGCGACTTCGAGCTGCGGCGCGAGGGCGATGTCCTCGGCTTCGTGCAGAGCGGTCTGCCAGGGCTGCGAGTCGCATCGCTGACGCGTGGCGATCACCGGGAGCTGGCGGTCCGGGCGCGTGCGGTAGCGGAACGACTCCTGGACGAGTGGT
>DATAFZ010000076.1:0-20405 GCA_036257225.1 Candidatus Limnocylindrales bacterium
CCGGGGCCCGAGCCGCTCTATCTCGACCGCGAACGTCGGTCGGACCTCGACCTGGCACTCGCCGAATTGAGCGAGGACGCTCGCACCGCGCTTCTCATGGCGGCGAACGGCTTCAGCGGCATCGAGATCGCCGAAGCGATCGGGCGGACCGGCGTCGCGACGCGGGCGATGATGTGCCGAGCGCGGTTGCAGCTTCGCAAGCGCCTCGGATCGTTCGAGGCGATGGCATGATCGACCACGCCCGCGCTCTCGAGCTTGCCGCGGCCTCGATCGATTTCGGCTTGTCCGCGGCCGACGCTGCGGTCCTCACGGAACATCTGGCCGGCTGCGAGGCCTGTCGTGACACGGCCACCGCGCTGAACGCAGATGCCGCCGCCATCGCCGCGATCGAGCATGAGGATGCGCCGGCCGATCTCCGAGAGCGGATCCTCAGTGGGCCGGCGGCCGCCCTCGAGGACACGCCTGAGACCCGATCAGCGCCGGCCTCGTCGAATCCGCTTCGACGGTTCCCCGATCGGATCCCGCGGCCGGCCTATCTCGCGGCTGCCGCCGCAGTCATCCTGGCCGTGGTCAGCGGGACGCTCTGGTGGCGAGGCACGCCGTCGTCGGACGGCGGGATCGCTGTCGTCGGTCCGTCCGCTCGCCCCGGCGCGTCCGGATCGGCAACGGCATCGGACGGTCCCGGTGTGACACCGGGCTCGTCGATCGACGGGCTCGTGACTGCGCACGCCGAGATCGCGGAGCTCACCGCTGATGAGGGACCGAGCGGGGTCGTCGGGCGGGAGGCGAGCTTCGTGCTCGCCGCTGTCGGAGGCGGATCGGCTGAGGAGCTGGCGCAGCGGCTCACCGTCCAACCGACGATCGCTCTGACCACGACCATCGAAGCCGACGGACGCGTCCGGCTGACACCCGTCGAGCCGCTCGATCCCGGCGTCGTCTACCGCTTCGAGCTCGACGCGCCCGATGGCACGAGCGTGGACTCGTGGACCTTCCAGGCCAGCCAGCCGCTGCGTGTCGTGTCGACGCTCCCCGAGCCCTCGTCGACGGACGTCCCGCTCGACACCGGCATCGAAGTCACCTTCGATCAGGACGGTGTCGTCGACCCCGCGAGCCATTTCCGGATCGAACCGTCCGTTCCCGGCCGCTTCGAGCAGCGCGATCGCGTTCTGTCCTTCGTACCCGAGCGGCTGGCCCCCGCGACCGTCTACACGGTCACGGTCACGCGCGGCATCGCCGTGGGCGGGACGGGCGAGATCCTGGAGGACGACGTCCGATTCCAGTTCGAGACCGCATCGACGGATGCGCCGCGGCCGAGCAGCTCGTATTTCCGCTTCTCGAACGATCTCTTCGAGTCCGCCACGGCGCAGCGACCGGTCGTCGGCCTCTGGTGGTATGCGGACGACTCGGAGGCCGAGGAGACGGTGCGGCCACCGAAGACCGTCCGTCTCGAGGTCTATGCGCTGGCGGACCGCGGTGCTGCGATCGAGTCCTTCCGGGCGCTGCGGGAGATCCCGCGTTGGAGCCGCTACAACTCGGCGGAGCGCCTGCCGACCGACGGCCTTCGGCGGGTGGCCGGGCTCGACGCTCCGCTCCAGGACGCCAACGGCACCCTGTGGACGACGCTTCCGGAGCGTCTACCCGCCGGGTGGTACCTGGTCGAGCAACCATCTGCAACGTTGCCGTCGCAGGCCATCCTCCAAGTCACCGACCTCGCCGCATATCTCGCGGTCTCGGGCACGAGGTCCGTGGTATGGGCCAACGACGTCGCATCGGGCCGGCCCATCGCCGGGGCGACGGTCGAGGCCGACGGTGCATCGCTAGGGCGCACCGATGCCCGCGGCCTTCTTCTCGCCGACACGCCGGCATCGATCCTGCCATCCGCTGATCCGGACTGCGCCACCGACTGCACGCCGATCGTCACGCTGACCGCCGGCGCTCGCAGTGCCTTCGTCCCAGCGACCGGGCCGAACACCCCCGACGGCAAGGACGGGTCGTACGAATGGTTCGGCGGCTCCGCCGACGCCCGCTATTGGCTGCTGTTCGACAGCGATCGGAACCTCTATCGACGGACAGACACCATCAACGCCTGGGGCATGGTGCGCGATCGGGCATCCGCGGCGGTGCCCGACTCCGTGACCATCCGGCTGCTCGACGACGGCGACGAGTCGTCCGTCCCGCTCGCGTCCACACAGGTGACGCCGCGACCGACCGGAGCGTTCGCGAGCTCGCTCGAGTTGCGGGATGTGCCAGAAGGCGGATATCGGCTCGAACTGGTCGTCGGCGGGGCGGTCGTCACCGAGCGCTACGTCACGGTCGATCGCATCCTCAAACCGGCCTATCGGATCGACGTCGTGACCGGGCGTCGCGTCTACATCGAAGGCGACCGGATCCGCGTGACGGCGACCACGTCGTTCTACGAAGGGACCCCGGTCCCCGGGGTGGCGCTCCGACTCTCCGGCGAGCTCGACACGACTGCCCGCACGGATGCCGGTGGCACGGCCATCGTGCGGACGACGGCCCGCTGGGATCGCGACACCAGCCGAGACGGCCCGAGGTACGCCTCGATCGAGGTCGCGCCCGGACGGGCCGAGGAAGGCGAGATCACCGGCGCCGCGCAGGAGTTCCTGATCTTCCCGAGCAATTGGATCGTCAGCGGCGACGCGACGGTCCGAGGTGGCCGGGTTCGCATCTCGGGCACGATGAACGTGCTCGATCGTGACCGCGTCGAGCGCGAGATCGCCGCCGGCGAGTGGGCCTGGGAGTTGGACCCACGCGGAGCGGCGGTCGCGAACCGCCAGGTCCGCGCGAGGATCATCGAGCTCATCCCGGTCAAGCGGCGGATCGGCTCGGACTACGACTTCATCTCGAAACGCGTCATCCCGCTGTATGACTACGAATTCCGCGAGCGTGTCGCCGGCACACTCCGCCTGACGACCAACGGGCGTGGCCGGTTCGCGGGATCGATCGCGGCTCCGAACCGGGCCCACACCTACCGGATCGATCTCTCGGCCACCGACTTCGATGGGCTGCGGACGACCGCCACCGCCTACGCGAGCGAAGAAGTCACGGCCGACGTGGTGGACCGCTTCGATCGCGAGCCGTTCCTGGGCCCGACCGTTCGAGGCGATGCCGTCGATGACATCGAGGTCGTCCCGGTGGGTGTTGGCGAATCGGTCGACCTGACGATGCGCGAGCCGGACGCGACTGGACGGATCGACGACGACCCGCATCTGTTCGTGGCCGCCCAGGCAGGGATCCGCGAGGCGACGGTCCGCGACTCCGCGCGCTTCGTCGCCGAGTTCCCTGCGTGGGGACCGCCCAACGTTTCGTACCGTGCGGTCCGCTTCACGGGTCGTGCATACGTGACGGCATCCGCATACAACGCCGTCTTCCGGACGGCCGATCGCGCCATGACCGTCAAGCTCGCCACGGACCGAGCCCGCTATGTGCCCGGCGACACGGTGCGGTTGTCGGTCGAGACGCTCGGCCCTGACGGCCGACCGCTGCAAGCCACGGCCTTGCTGCGGGCCATCGACGAGAAGCTGTTCACGATCGGCGCCGCGTCGGCGGACGATCCCCTGGCGCAGCTGTACGAGTTCCTCGACTCGGGTGTCGTAGCGACCTATGCGACACACCGCGGTCCCAGCGGACGACCGGACGGGGCGGATACGGGCGGTGGCGACACCGATGGCGAGCCGAATGACGCGATCCTCTTCCGCGCTGTCGACACGGACGCGCGCGGCCGGGCGACGGTCACGTTCCCATTGCCCAGCGACCTGACGTCGTGGCGGGTCCTGGGCTCGGCTGTCGGGTCGGAGCTCGAAGCCGGCGGAGCATCCATGCTGGTCCCGGTGGGCCTCCCGTTCTTCGTGGACACGTCGATCGCGCCCGAGTATCTCGTCGCCGACCGGCCCTCCATCCAGATCCGGGCGTTCGGCACAGATCTCGCGCCCGACGCGCGCGTGACGTTCGCCGTCGATTCCGACAGCCTCGGGCTCCACGAATCGGGGCTCACGGCTCGCGCCTTCCAGGCACTGACCGTGCCGCTGCCGAAGCTCGCGCCGGGCGACCACAAGATCACGATCACGGCGAGGACCGGGGCGGGTGGAACGCTGCGCAGTCACAGCGTGACGCGCGCGTTCGCCGTCGTGGCGTCCAGGCTGGCGCGGAGCGTCACCTCATTCGATGAGCCGGCTGGGACCTACCGGGTCGACGGCGGTGGGGACGTCACGCAGGTCGTCGTGACGGATGCGGGCATGGGTCGCCATCTGCCGTCGCTCCTCGATCTGGCGGGGTCGTCATCGGCCCGGCTCGAGGAGGCGCTGGGAGCCGATCTCGCCGCCGGCCTGCTGGCCGAGCACTTTCCTGCGCTCGGCAGCCTCGGAGGCGAGCCGGGGTTCGATGGGGCGACCTACCAGCGTGAAGACGGTGGGATCGCGCTCCTTCCGTACGGCGCGAGCGACCTGGAGGCTACGGTGCTTGCTGCGGTCGTCGCTCCCGACCGGTTCGCCGGTCAGCCGATGCGCTCCTATCTGCGCACCGTCGTCGGGGCCTCGCGCGAGACCCGGGAGCGGCGGAACTTCGCCCTGGCGGGCCTCGCGGGTATGGGTGTTCCGGTGCTTCCCGAGCTCCGAGCGGCGCTCGCCTCCCCGGACCTCACGGTCCGCGAGCGGGCCATGCTGGCGATCGGCGCCGCGCGCCTGGGTGACGCAACGACCGCCAGGTCGACGGCCGCGTCGCTCGCGGGCTCGTACGGCGAGGCTGTCGGCGAGCAGGCGCGTCTACGGGTGGGGGACGACAACCTCGACACGACGACCGCCAGCGCGTTGATGGCGATGCTCCTCGCCGCGACCGCCGATCCCGTCGCGGCCCGTTACTGGGCCTACGTCGCGGGCAATCCCTCCGATCAGGTCACGTTCGGCCTCCACGCCGCGGCCTACGCGCGCTGGATGCTGGACGCGGCGCCGCGCAGCCCCACCAGCTTCCGCTACACGCTGGAGGGGCGTGCGTCGGAGGTCGATCTCGAGCCCGGCGAGGTCTTTACGCTCCGGCTGACGAGGGCTCGTCTCCGAACCTTCTCCATCGAGCCGGTCAGCGGCCGGATCGGCGTCGCGAGCACGTGGCGGGAACCCGTTGATGTATCGGCGTTCCAGATCGACCCCGACATCACCATCGCTCGGACGATCAAGCCGGCGGGGACGATCCCCTCCAGCGACCTCGTCGTGGTCGACCTGCGGGTCGACTTCGGGCGAGCGGCGCCGGACGGCTGCCACCGCGTCGTCGAGTCGGTCCCATCGGGCCTGATCCCAGTCGGGGTATTGCGTGGCTGGGTCGATCCAGAGACCGGCGAATCGCCGGTCGACGTGACGTATCCCGATTCGCAGGTGGGCCAACACGTCATCTTCTGCGCGGAGAAGTCGGCACTTCGGGACAGAGCGTTGCTGCGCTACGTCGCGCGGACCATCACTGTCGGCACCTACCGCTGGGAACCCGCCATCGTCGAGTCGCGGACGGCTCCGGATCGGGCAGCGGTCGTGCCGAGCAGCACCGTTCGGATCCGCTAGGCCGCGCCCGTCGCGAGGGCCTTGCCGGCGACACGCAGATCCTTCACGAGCCCGTCGAACATCGCGTCGCGATCGTCGCGGGCGCGAAGGACGGCCGACGGATGGATCGTGACCAGGACCGTCGGAGCGAGCTCGGAGTCGATCGGGCGGCCGCGGTCGCGCATGACCGACACCCCCTTGCCAAGCAGTCCGTCAACGGCCGTGGCACCGAGGGCGACGAGGACCTCGGGTCGGACCAGTTCGAGCTCCTTCTGGACCCATGGGAGACAGGCCGCGACGTTGGCCTTCGTCGGTTTCTCGTGGAGCCGACGCTTGCCGTTCGGGCTGGGACGCCAGCGGAAATGCTTCACGACGTTCGTCAGGAATGTCGTCTCGCGATCGAGGCCGGCGACCTCCATCGCCTCACCGAGGATCCGACCGGCCGGTCCAACGAAGGGAAGGCCCTCCACGTCCTCGCGATCACCCGGCTGTTCGCCGACGAGCATGAGCTTGGCTGGCACCGGGCCCTCACCGAACACGGTCTGGGTCGCGCGGGCCCACAGCTCACAGGCCTGACAGCCGGCCGCCTCGGCGCGTGCCCGCGCGTAACGCCGGCGGGCGGCTATCGGGCTGATCCCGTTATGCATCTGCAATGTCCTGAGCCTGCTCATACATCGCGCCGGAGGCCGGCGCCCACTACGTTGCGCACCGGCGATGCTCCAGCTGGCCTTCCGCCCCGGATCATCGACCTGAGCCCGGCCCCACAAACTGGGCCGGGCTCCTCCATGTTCGGTCGACGCCATTCGAGCAGCCGAAGCGTTTGGGTCGGACGCCCACACCCGCCGATCCGGGACGCAGACGCATTGCAGACAGTCCTACGATGCGCCGGATGGACTACGGCATCTGCCTGCCCAACTTCCCAGATGGCGCCTCCCGGGAAGGCATGGAGGCGGCGGCCGAGACCGCGGAGCGGCTCGGCTGGTCGACCGTGTGGACGACCGACCATGTCCTGGTGCCCACGGCCGACGCAGGCGACTACGGCCGGATCTACGACGCGATCCTCAGCCTGGCCTGGGTAGGCGCCCGCTACGCCAAGGTGCGGCTCGGGACCAGCGTGATCGTCGTGCCGCAGCGGAACGCGGTCATCCTCGCCAAGGAGCTCGCGACGCTCGACGCGCTGACCAGCGGCCGGGTCATCGCGGGGGTCGGCATCGGCTGGAACAAGGGCGAGTTCCGGAACCTGGGCGTTCCGGAACGGTTCCACGTCCGGGGTGCCTACCTGGACGAGACGATCGCGCTGTGGCGCCACCTCTGGTCCGGCTCGACCGAACCGTTCCACGGCCGCTTCCACAGCTTCGACGACTTCGCCTTCGGTCCCCTCCCCCACCAGGGCGCGGCCCTGCCGATCGTCGTCGGCGGGCGGGCCGAGGCGGCGCTCCGGCGCGCCGGCCGACTCGGCGATGGCTACCACTCGAGCGCCACCAGTTCGGCGAAGTACGCCGACCGTGTGCCGATCATCCGCGCCGCGGCCGAGGCCGCCGGGCGGCCGATCCCCTGGTTGACCGTCCGTGCCTGGGTCGAGTTCGATGCGAGCGGCGGGCGCCACTTCTCGATCCGCGGCACGCCCGACGAGATGGCGGGCGAGATCAAGGCGTTCGCCGCGCTCGGCGTGGAGCACATCGGGCTGTGGTTCAAGTCGACCGAGCCAGACGAGCTCGTGCGTCTCGTCGAGCGGTTCCAGCGCGAGGTGGCGCCGCTCGTCTGACGCTGACTGCCGCCGACCGTTCAGTCGATCGTCGAGAACAGTGTCAGTTGCAAGTCGGCCGGGGCGGCCAGGCGGACGTTGCGGTCACCCCATGGCGTATCGACCGGGCCTTTGCCGAGGAGGACGGCTCCGTTCGTGCGCATGCGCTCCGCAAGCGTCGCCGAGTCGTCCACCTCGAGCGCCAGCCGGATCTGGCCGGCGATGCGGCGCCCGACCTCGTTCGCATCGACATAGCTGGCCTGTGCCTCGTCGATGAGCTCGAGCGTGGCTCGACCGCCGTCGAGCACGACCACCTTGCCATCGTCTGACGTCCAGTCGGCGATCTGGGGCATCCCGACGACGTCGCGATAGAAGGCGACCGCCGCTTCGTGGTCCGGGGCGGTCACGGCGACCCGCAGCTCATGGACCGGCCGCTGCTGCGTCTCCCACGGATGCCCGCTGGCGAGCCACGCCTCGAACGGCGCGCCGGCGCCCTCGATCTCGACGTGCTCGAGCGGGACGAAGACACCGTCGCTCGCGTCGAGCCGGCTCGCCATCGCGTCGGAGAAGCCGAACCCGCCGGCGGCCGCCTGCTCGCGGGTGGCCGCGAAGATGACACGGTCGATGCCGGCCATCCCGGCCACCGCCTGGCACATCGGGCACGGGTGGCAGCTCGAGACGACGACCATCCCGGACAGATCGAACGTGCCGAGTCGCCGACACGCCGCACGGATCGCCTCGACTTCGCCGTGGGCCGTCGGGTCCGCATCACGGCGACAGGTGTTGACGCCCGTCGCGACGATCTCACCCGCGCTGCCGTCGGCCACGACAAGGCCGGCGAATGGGAACTGGCCGGCGGCGATGTTGCCTTGGGCGAGGCGGACGGCCGTCCGCAGGTGCTCCTCGATCGACGTCATCGCTCGTCCGTCCTCCATCGTTGGTAGCGCGCGTACACCCGTGGTTCGTGCGGCTCGACGAACGTCGCCAGCCGGTCGCCGAGGGCCTCCAGCGCCTTGCGATCACGGGCCGCGAGCCGTCGAAAAGGCTCGAGTTCCACGCGCGTTCGCTCACGCTCCGTGATGGCCCACCATCGACCCGCGACCGCCCCATCGACCAGGATCAGCGGCAGCGTATCGCCGTTGCGGGCGATGATCCGCGCGCGGTCGGCGTCGCTGACGATGCGCGTCCGATCCGCGAAGGCAAGAACGGTGCTGTCCCACATCGGTAGGAGGCGCGGCGGAGCGGGCACGTCCTCGTCGGGCAGCGGTGCGCCGTCGAGGTCGATGAGCTGTCGGCCTGCTTCCGAGCGGCAGCGTCGCAGCTCGCCGGCCGCCTCGATCGTATCGACGCCCGGCCGCAGCCGGGCGACGGGCAGGCCCGACCACTGCGCCATGTCGGCCATCGACGCCGGCCCGAAGGCCGCCAGGTAACGGCGAACGAGGTATTCGACTGCGGCCTCGTCGTCCGCCCAGGTGCCGGAGGGCAGCCACGCATCCGCCGCTGCCAGCATCGGGCGGCGGCCGAACGACCATGGGCCGCCGGTCGGGGCATGGGCGAGCGCCAGGCGGCGCCGTAGCCACCAGACGATCTCGTCCGCCGGCAGCCCATCGACATCCCCGACGTGGTCGCGCAGCTCCGTCAGGCTTCGCGGCTCCGCGGCGAAGGCCGCCACTCGCTGAAGCAGCGCGGCCATCGTGGAGGCAGCGGGAGGCTCCAGTCGTTGCTGGCGGCGCTGCTGTTCCAGACCGGGTCGGACCGCGGGCCAGAACGCACGGTAGTCGGCGGCCGTCACGAGGTGGAGCGTCACCCGCATGAGCGTGCCCTTGACGAGCTTTCGCGCCGCGATCGCCGCGTCGAGATCGGCTGCCTCGAACCCTGCCAACCGAGCCCACAGCCCGATGTACGGCGAGGCCGGTTCCTGTGCCTGGAGACCGGCGATCCGCCCTACGGCATCGACCACGCCGATGTCGGCCGGCTCGAGCAGGAGCTGGCGAGCCAGCGTCGCCCGATTCAGGCGCCGCTGGCTGAGCACGTCGGGCCGCGCGGTCACTCCCGCGGAAGGTCGCCGGCGCGGAAGGCCGCGATCAGCTCGGTGTAGCCGGGCAGCCCCCGCTCGTAGCCGATCGCCCAGAAACCAGCACCGGCCAGTCCGCGTTCATCCGCGAGGCGGAGCTTCGGTGTGAGACTCCGGGGCGAGTCGAAGTAGACGGCGTTCCAGGCGGTCGCCTCGGTGGTCGCGCTCGCCGAGCCGCCCGGCACGGTCGCCGCCTGTGGGACGGTCGCGGTGGCTGTCGGGATCGCGTACCACTCGACGCTCTCGGTCGGCTCGTATGTCGGCGCGAATGCCGGGTCGCTGAAGACACGCAGGTTCCGGCGGGGGACCCACGGGTCGCCGCGGCCGCTGGACGGCGCGAGGAAGCCAGGACCGATGACCGGCCACGTGACGCCGTACAGCGGCAACCCCAGGATCAGGCGATCGCTGGGGACGCCGAGCGCGCCATACAGGTCGAGCGACCACAGGAGGTCCTTCGTCTTGCCATCCATGCGATCGAGCGGCGCCGACGCGCCCGGCTCCGATCCCGCCCAGCGGTAGTCGTACCCCATGAGGAAGATCCGGTCGGCCCCAGCCATCGCGGCCGCCGCCGCCATCGACGCACCGACCTCGTTGGCCTGGGTCGCCACCGAGACCTGCGCCTCCGGCACTCGCTCGCGGAGCGCCGTCCGGAGCCGTCCGACGAACGCGCCGTAGTCGGCCACGAGGTCGATCGGGAGCGCTTCGACGTCGACGTTGATGCCGTCGAGGTCGAGCTCCTCGACGAGCCCGACGATCTCACCGAGCCAGCGCTCCTGTGCCTTCGGGTCGCCATAGAACGCACGATTCTTGGCACTGCCGAAGCTGGTGTAGACGATCTCGACCCGTGCCCCCTGCCGTCGCGCCGCGCGGATCATGTCGCGTCCGACATCGGCCCGGATGCGGCGCAGCCCGGTCTGGTTGTCGAGGCGGCCGTTTCGTCGATGCGTGACGGAGAACAGGGCCAGCGTCGTGAGCTCGGTGCGGCCGATGTGGTCGGCGATCGAACCGTCCATCTCCCAATACGGGACGAAGCCGTAGACCTCGTGCTTGGGGACGGGGATGACGGTCGGTTTCGGCGTCGGGAGACCGGGGTCCCGGCTCGCAGCCACGCCGGCCGAACCCGCGGACCTTGCGTCGCTCGGGGTCATGCCGGCACAGCCGGCGAGCGCGACCGCGACCAGGACGACCGAGAGCGTTCGGGCGACGATCCCCGTCACGAGGCGGCCGCGGCCTCCTTGACGGGAAGGACCAGCAGGTAGCCGGGCGGCACGCCGAGGTTGACCCGGCTGCGGTCGCGGATCACGTACTGCTCGCTGAGGACCTCCAGCGTGACCAGGCTGTTGGGTCGCGGACTGGCGCCCCAGACGGAGCTGCCGTGTGGGTAGAGCGGGTCGTGCACACGCACCCGCTTGACTCGGAAGTCATCGAAGTGACGCGGGTCGGCGGTCGCCTCGAATCCGCTCATCACCCAGGCATGGCGACCGCGCCACATGACGAGTCCGACCGGTCGCTTCGTTGCTCGGATGGCTGCGGCAGCCGTGGCGATCGCATCGTCGAAGGTCGGCAGGCTGACCAACTGGTACGGCCCGATGCCGAGGTCGTTGAGCGAGGCCGTCCAGCCGCGCGGGTTCGCCCCGCCGAACGGACTGAACGAGCGGTCACGCGCCATCTCCCAGAGGCGCTGCTGATCGGCCTTGCTCGTGCGCTCGTGGTCGGTCGCCATGTTGAGGGCCATCTGGAGGCTCGCCCCGACACACCACTCGAACGTGTATTGGGCGACGAAGTCTCCCCGACGAGCCAGGTTCATCGAGAACGGCTTCCGCTTCGGGGCGTCCGGCGACGCGCCTTGCGTCGTCGGCGAGGGTGTCGGAGCGGCATCGGACGGCCGGCTCGATGGCGTTGCCCCGGGCGCGGCGGCCAGTGGCGGGTTGCTCGGGTACGCGGGCGCCGCTGAGCTCGGGGACGCGGACGGCCTTACGGCCAGCGTAGCGGCGGTGGTCGCTGTCGGACCGTCCTCGGTCGGCGTGCAGGCCGCCAGCACGAGCGCGAGGCCGGCGGCGATCGTGAAGCAAGCGCGGAGACGTCGAGGCGCGGAGACAGTCATTGCGGTGTCCTGAGTATGCCGCAGGAGTGCGTTTCGGCCCGCGGCGCTCGCAATCGGTGGCAGGCTGCTGCCACGAAGATCGAAGGACGGTGGCGGCCCGCTCCTCATACTCCCTGACGAGGACCGCAGGAGCAGACGCGATTGCAGCGAGATCTGGTGGAACGGGCCGCGCGTGGCGACCAGGACGCCTTCGAGGCGCTGGTCCGGCTGTCCGCGAACCGCCTCTTCGCGATCGCGTACCGGGTCCTGCGCGATCACCATCGAGCGGAGGACGCGGTGCAGCAGACCCTCGTCAGCATCTGGGACGAGCTGCCGCGGCTGCGCGACCCGGACCGGTTCGACGCGTGGTCGTACCGCGTCGTCACCCGCCACAGCGTTGCGCTCGCCAAGCGCGAGGGGCGTGGTCCGGGCGGCGGGGCGATCGTGCGGCTGCTACCCGATGACGCCGACGTGTCACGGGCGCCCGACGACATCGGCTCGGTCGTGCAGCGCGACGAGATCGAGCGCGGCTTTCGAAGCCTCAAGCCCGATCAGCGGGCGATCCTGACCCTGCATCACGTCGCCGGCCTGTCCTCCCCGGAGATCGCCGACGTGCTCGGCATCCCCGTCGGCACGGCAGGTTCGCGGCTCCACTACGCGACCCAGGCCCTCCGAGCAGCGCTCGACGCGGACGCGCGGCTCGACACGACGACGGAGCGTTCGGCATGACGATGTTCGACGAGACCGATCGGCGCATCGCAACGTGGTTCACCGACGAGACCGTCCGTGTCCCCGAGCGAACCATCGATGCGGTGCTCGCCCACGCACGTGCGCACCCGCGCCGGCGCGATCCGCTCGCGACACTACGTCGAGATCCTATGGCACGCCCGTTCACGGCCGGGCTCTTCGCGCCGGTGCCGCTCCTGGCAGCGATCGGTCTGATCGTGGTAGCCGTTCTCGGCGGCGCCGTCGTCGGTGGGGTCCTGGATCTATCCGGACCCGCCCCGCTCCCGGTGCCCTCCGCGAGCCCGATCGCGACGCCATCGCCGAGCCCATCACCTCGGATCATCCATGTCGATCTCGTCGAGGTCGCGGGCCAGGACGCGTCGATCGACATCACCGATCGATCGGGTGCGCTGGTCGACGCCGAGACGGGGCAGCCGGCGGACGGCGGGTCGGTGGGCGGCCGTGGCATCGAGCTGGCGAACGACCCGGTCGATCCGATGGTCATCGTCGTGACGTGGACCGGCACGCCCTGCGACACCACGCACGCCCTCGAGATCGACGCTGACGGGCGGACGATGACGCTCGCCCGGCCGCGCTGCGAAGGCGACGCGATCCCACGCGACCTGCAGCTGCGGCTTCGGTTCCGCGAGGCCATCGATTCGAGCGCCATTGCGGCTACGCTCGTCACCGAGTAGCGATGTCACACCCTCGCAACACAGCCCACCCAGACGGATGCTGACGGTTGCCACCGGGCCTGCTCCAGACTGCCTGCCGACGCCAATGCTTCGTTGAGGTGACCACGATGGGTGACGACGCCAAGGACAAGGGTCAGAACCAGATGGACCAGCGCAAGCCCGACTGGAACAAGGACCAGGGCGGCAAGAGCACTGGCACGGGCCAGAACGACTGGCAGGGCCAGGGCACCGACGACATGCAGCAGGGCAAGGGCACGGACCCGGCCCAGCCGAGCGGGACCAAGCCGCTGGAGCGTGACCAGCGTCCGATCAACCAGAGCCGCTGATCGCGGCGAACCGCTGACCTACCCAGTACGAGCTGGGAAGGCGTCTCGAAGCGCGGCCTCGAGGTCGTCGGCCGTCGGCGACGGCTCGTGCCAGCGGTGGACGAGGACCGTGTGCCGACCGACGATCGGCACGTCGCGGGCCGCGATGTAGCGGATGAATACGGCACCCGAGTCGGGCACGAGCCAGGGTCCTTCCCCGCTGATCTGGCCCTCCTGGAGGAGCGTCTGCCACGGTTCGGTGCGCGTTTCCGGATCGTCAAGCGAGATATCGAGGACCGACGTGCCGACCAGGTCCTCGCTCGCCCAGCCGATGGCCGCAGCAGCGGCGGCAGTGACGTCAACGATCCGCAGATCCTCGTCGATGACGTAGATCGGTGGCCCGCTGGCGGCCGGCAGCCGCGGGGCGATCTCGATCCCGTCGTAGGTCTCCAGGTGGATCCGATCCGACCAGTCGGCGAGGTCCTTCGCGTAGAGCGGGCGTTCCGGTCGGCCGCCGGTCGCCTGCCGGATGGTCGCGCGATCGGGCCACACCCCTACCGTCACGGCCTCGCATTCGCGGCCGATGACACGGCGCCCGAGATGCGACGCCACCAGGCCGAGATCGACGAACTTCGGCTGCTGGTCGCGGAGCGTCTCGATGAGGCGAGCCTCTTCGTTGGGCCGGGCGCGGACGGTCAGGATCCGCAGGTATGCCGCGGTCTCGGGCGGGAGTGCCGCGAACGTCCGGCCGACGATCTCGTAGTGGACTGCCTCGTCCAATTCGAGCGGCAGACGCAGGCGGGTCCCGAGGAACCGGTCCTGCTCCTCGACGCCGGTGGCGCGGGCCATGAGCGTGGCATCGCGCCACACCGTCACCAGTGCCGCCTCGACGGGGAGCGCCTCGGCAGGCATGTTGGGGTCGCTTGTCTGTGAGCGGCGTGCGCCGACGATCAGGCTGTCCAGGCCCGGGACGTCGCGCGCGGCGCGAGCGAGTCGACCGCGCAGGTCGACCAGCGCCTTCGCGTCAAGATCTGCCGGGAATCGACCGAAGACGATACGGAGGATCATCCCGTTCGAACTTTACTCCTGCGGTCATCGTCGTTCGGTGGGTGGCATGTGTAGGGCGCTCGATCGCCTGATGTCCACTTCTTCCCAGGGCGACGAGGGGTCATCGTTGATGTCCACGGGCGGCATCGCCACCCGCGCGCCGTTGATGTCGCCCGATGACATCGACCACAGAGGGTCGACGCTGGTGAATAACGTGGACATCAGGCGTTGGCATCACGCTTGCACGGGACTTTGACGACCATCGACGTTCGATCCGCTCGCCGACGCTACCTGCTGCTGACGACGCTGCGCTGGCTGCCAGTCGGGCTGGCGATCCCGATCGTCGTGCTCGTTCCGCTGTCCCGCGGGCTGTCACTCAGCGAGATCGGATTCGTTTTCGCGGTGCAGGGACTCGTGGTGTTTGCCCTCGAATTGCCGACGGGCGGCCTGTCTGACTCGCTCGGCCGGAAGCCGGTGCTGCTGCTGGCGGGCATCGTCGCCCTCGTGTCGCTTGGGATCTTCACGATCGCCGATTCGGCGCCGATGTTCGTTGCGGCGATGGCGCTCCAAGGCGTCTACCGGGCGCTCGACTCCGGACCGCTCGAGGCCTGGTTCGTCGACACGACCCTTGCGGCTGATCCGGACGCCGAGATCGAGCATGGCCTCGGGCGCGGGTCCGCGGCATTGAGCGTGGCGATCGCGCTCGGATCGCTCGCGTCCGGTGCGCTCGTCGCACTCCACCCAGTGCCGGGATGGGATCCGCTGCTGCTACCGCTCCTCGTCGCGTTGGGCCTGCACGCTGTCCACTTCGTCGCGGTCGCCGCCTTGATGGTCGAGCCACCACGCCCCCGCCACCCGGAGGCGATCGCCGCATCGATCCGGGCCGTTCCGGGCGTGATCGGCGCAGGTCTACGACTGCTGCGCTCGTCGCGCGTGCTCCTTGGCATCGTGCTCGTCGAGGCGTTCTGGGGCTTCTCGATGGTCACGTTCGAAAGCCTCTTCCCGATCCGGTTGTCGGAGCTCGTCGGCGGCATCGACGCGGGCGCGGCGATCATGGGTCCGGTCGGTTCGGCGGCCTGGTTCGCGTCTGCCGCCGGCGCCGCCGGGATCGTGGCGGTAAGCCGGAGGATCGGGGTCGCCCGGTCGGCCGCGCTCCTGCGCATCGTGCAAGGGCTGACGATCGTCGCGATGGGGCTGATCGCGGGACCCGTCGGCGTGGTCGCCGCGTATCTCGGCTGCTACGTGGCGCACGGGGCGTCGAATCCGATGCACACGACGCTGCTCCATCGACAGGTCGCCGGGCCGCATCGGACGACCGTGTTGTCGATGAACTCGATGGTGTCGCAGCCCGCCGGTTCGCTCGGCGCGATCACGCTCGCCTCGCTCGCCGACGGGACGACCGTTGGGACGGCGATGGTCGTCGGCGGCGTCATCTGTGCCCTCGCCGCGCCGTTGTACATCCCGGCGTGGCGACAGGAGCGGGCGAGTCCTGGCGTGGCCCCGGATCCGGAGTCGGTCGCCGCGTAGACTCGGCGCGTGTCGGAGCGAGGGGTCGTGGTCGAGCGGCAGATCGACGCCCAGGCGTTCCTCGATGCGGCCGGGTCGTTCCTCGCCGAGCGGGAGGCGGAGCACAACCTGCTGTTCGGGATCGCCGCGAACCTGATCACGGATCCGGGTCGGCCGATGACCGCGCCGCCGTATTTCGCAGTGGCCAGCCGGGACGATGCGGTGGTCGCCGTGGCACTCATGACGCCGCCCTTCAACGTCGTCATGTCGTGGACCGCCGATGACGACGCCGTCTCGGCGTTCACAGCGGATCTCGAGCGTGGGCGGTTACACGTCCCGGGCATCACCGCGCCGGTTGACGTGGCGCGGGCCTTCGCCGACCGCTGGGCAAGCCGGCACGGCATCACCGCGCAGCGCACGATGGCCGAGCGGATCTACCGCGTCGAGCACGTGACAGCACCCCGGGGAGTGCCGGGATCGGTCCGGATCGCCGATCACGCGGATCGGGACCTCCTCGTCGAGTGGGTCCGCGACTTCCTTCGTGAGGCCCTCGGGCGGACCGACCACAACGAGACGCTCGCGATCGTCGATCGGGCGCTCGAGACCGGCAGCCGCACCTTCTACCTCTGGGAGCACGACGGCCGATCGGTCTCGGTCGCCGGCATCACTGGGCCGACGCCGAACGGGATCCGGCTCGGGCCCGTGTACACGCCGCCTCCGCATCGCGGCCGCGGATTCGGGAGTGCCGTGACCGCCGCCGCGAGCCAGGCGCAGCTCGACCAGGGCCGTCGCTTCGTCTTCCTGTTCACCGATCTCACGAACGCGACCTCGAACAGGATCTACCAGGCGATCGGCTATGAGCCGGTCATCGATATCGACCAGTGGAGCTTCGAACCCGCCTGATCTGCGCGAAATTCGAACGAATCGCGCGTCGCCGACGCCCATACCAATAGAGCCCGCGGTCCGCACCTCCTCCGCGACCGCGGGCTGGGACGCACACCCCGCGGGGGCTCGGGCGCGCGACTGGGGGGTCGCCGCCCGAGGACCCTCCCCACCCGGCGCCGGCCACGCCGCGTCCCCTAGACTCACCAGCCACGTGACGATCGACGCCGCCGGGGCTCGCAGCATCCTTCGCGACCCGGTCTTCGCCCGGCTGTGGTTCATCCAGGCCGCCAACCAGGTCGGCGGCAATATGGCGCTGTACGCGCTGACCGTGCTCGTCTACTCGTCGACCCGGTCGAACAGCGCCGTGAGCGCCCTGCTCGTGTCGTTCGTCCTGCCGCAGATCGTCCTGTCGCCGTTCGCCGGCGTGATCGTCGACCGGCTGGACCTGCGCTGGGCGCTGGTCGTCCCGAATGTGATCCGGACGGGGCTGACGCTGTGGCTGGCGCTCGTCGGGGCGAACATCCCGATGGTGCTGGCGCTGAACCTCGGCGTCAGCCTGATGAGCGTCGCACTCACGCCGGCCGAGGGGTCGATGATCCCGCGGGTCGTGCCGAAAGCCCAGCTCGAGACCGCCATGAGCGTCTTCAACCTGACGCTGCAGGGGTCGTTCGCAGTCGGGTTCGCGTTCCTCGGGCCCCTGCTCGTGACAGTTGCCGGTCCCTCGTTCGTGCTGTTCTGCGTGACCGCGTTCTACGTCGCGGCCAGCATCGCCTGTATCGGCCTGCCGAGCGCCCCGCCGATCCCTCCGGCGACCGGTGAGCGGCAGCGTTCGCTTCGCGAGCCCATCGACCAGCTCCGTGACGGCTTCCGGGTCGTCCGTCACGAGGCGTCGATCAGTCGGCCGATCGTCCTGCTCGCCACGGCGACCTCCATCGCGAGCGTGCTCGGCGTGTTGGGCCCGTCGTTGGCGGTCACGGTCGGGCTCGATCCCGAGCAGCTCGCCGTGGTGGTGATCCCGCTCGGGATCGGGGTCGTGATCGGCGTCTTCGGTCTGCGCCGGTTCGGGGGAGCCTGGCCGCGTCGCCGGCTCTCGGAGGGCGGCCTGCTCGTGTTGGGCGCGGTGACGGCGGCGCTCGCCGCTGCCGGCTGGTTGGACGGCGTGTTGCGCGGTGCCGGCGTGGGCTTCGGAGCCCTGCCGATCGTCGTGGGCGTGGCGGTCATCGCCGGCGCGGCCTACGCGGTCACCTCGGTGACGGCCCAGACGAATCTCGTCGAATCGACACCGGCCGATGTCCGTGGGCGGGTCTTCGGCGTCCTGGCCTCGATCGTCTCGGCGGCGTCGCTCGTGCCGTCGCTCGTGGCCGGACCGCTGGCCGATCGTGTCTCGACCGGGGCCGCGATCGCTGTGGCCGGGATCATCCTCCTCCTGGTCGGGATCTGGTCGATACGGCGCCGCTGACGCGCGGCATACTCAAGGGGCCCTGAACGCACCCAACCACCACACACGCGGAGGGATCGATGGACAGCGGACGAACGGCGCCACCGTGGGTCTCGACCGCGCGAGACCTCTATCTCGTTGCGATGGCCGTCTTCGTCGTGAACATCGTGATCGGCATCCTCAACGGCGCCGATGTCGTCGAGTTCGACCGCAACCAGCTGCTCACCCACGTCCATGCCGGGACGGTCGGCTGGCTCACGCTGGCGATCGTCGCCTCCGTCTTCGTGCTGTTCCAGGCGGCCGATCGCCGGCTGATGCTGGGTCTGGCGGTACTCGTACCGGTGTACGTGCTGGCCTTCTACACGGGCAACTTCGCGTTCCGAGCGATCGGTGGCATCGCCCTGCTCATCGCCGTGGTCTGGCTGCTCGTGTGGGTCTGGCAGACATACCTCGCTGGCGAGCGCAGTCTGCCGCGACTGGGCGCCGTGCTCGGGCTCACCACGTTCGGCTACGGTGCCTTGATCGGTGTGCTGCTGCAGGTCGGTTTCGCAGCGGGGGTGACCCTCGTGCCCGGCAACGCGATCGGCGCGCACGCCGGCTCGATGACCTTCGGGTACCTCGTGCTCGTCGCCATGGCGCTCATCGAATGGCGGATCCTGCGGACGCGGGACCTGCCGCGCGCCGGGGTCGTCCAGTTCGGCGCGTTGTTCCTGGGGGGCTTGATCATCTCGATCAGCCTGCTCATCGGCGCAGAGCAGGTCGGCGGCGGGATCTACCTGCTCACCCAGATCATCGCCGTTGTCCTGTTCGTGATCCGCGTCTGGCCACGGTCACTCCCGATCCAGTGGATGACGGCCGATCCGGTACGTCACTACGCCGCCGCCTCCCTGTGGGTGGTCGGGGCGATGGTGCTGTTCATGTACGTCGTATTCGTCGTCATCTCGACGGGCGTCGACCCGACCTCACCTGACGGGACCGGTGGTGTCCTGCTCGCCAGCGACCACGCGGCCTACATCGGGATCATCACGAACATCGTGCTCGGGCTGGTCAGCACGATCGTCCTCCGCGCTGAGGTCCGAGGTTCGTGGGTCGGGCAGCTCATCTTCTGGGGCGTCAACGTGGGGTTGCTCGTGTTCGCGATCGGCCTGATCCTGGGCGACGCGCGGCTGAAGCAGCTCGGGGCGCCCGTGATGGGACTCACGCTGCTGGGGTCGTTGGCAATCCTCGCCTGGACGGCATTCCGCGAGCCACTCGACGCCACCCAAGCGGATCTCGAGCCCGTCTGAAGAAAGGGCGGCGACGGAGCCGAAGCTCCGTCGCCGCCGGTGGAGGCCGACTGGGGGCTTCGGCCTCCTCAGGAGATGGCCGCGTCCGGCCGGTGGGATCGCCCCTTATCCTGCCCTCTCAGAGTGCGGTCCGGTGCGGTCTGGTGGACTGTTCGGTGACTCGGCGCACCACGTTCCGCTCTGCGGCCTGCGATACCGGACGTACGGGAAGGGCGGGTCCCTGTGCGGGTCCCGCCCTTCCCGATGCGCGTGTCGTCGCCGGCTAGCCGGACGCCGACCCCGCGTGGGCCAGTGCGCTGCGAGCCATGACGGGATCGCTGGTCACGAACCCGACTTCGATGTCGTTGCCCTGCGTGCCGAGCAGCAACACCGACTCGATGTTGACGCCCGCCTTGGCCAGCTGGCGGGCCGCCTTGGCGAGCATGCCCGGCTCGTTGCGCAGGCTGGTCGTCGTGACCTCCTTCTGCTCGAAGGTGGACTGGAGCTCGGTTAGCGCGGCACGGGTCTGCGCGTTGTCATCGGTGACGATCGCGATCCGGCCGTGCTCGCCGCAGGTCGCGCCGCTCACGCTCGTGATGTTGGCGCCCTTGGCGGCGATGGCCTCGGTGACATCGGCGAGCGCGCCGGGCTTGTCCTCGAGCTCGATCAGGAAGGCGTGCTGCATCATCGGCGCTCCTCCGGACACTCGGCCCGTCCGCGGGACCCTACGTCCGCGTCCCAACGAGGGCGGGTCGGGAGACTGTCGATTCTACGCCTCGGGTCCAAGGTCGGGGCGTGACACGGCCGGCCTGGAACATCACATCCTCTAACGTGCACGCATGACTGCCACCATCCGCGCCCTTCCCAGTCCGGACGCGGTGATCTTCGACCTGGATGGAACGCTGGTCGACACCGTCGAGACGCGGATCCAGGGCTGGCTGGCGGTCTTCGCGGAGGTCGAGATCCCAGCCGATCGCGAGCGGATCGCGCCGCTGATCGGGATCGATGGCAAGCGGCTCGCGCGCGAGACCGCCGCACTCGCCGGCCTCGCCATCGACGACGAGCGCGCCGAAGCCATCGACAAGCGCGCCGGC
>DATAFZ010000021.1:0-1943 GCA_036257225.1 Candidatus Limnocylindrales bacterium
TCGATCGTGCTCGTTCGCGGCGGCCGGGTCCGGGACCTGCCAGGCGTGCGCTACAAGGTCATCCGGGGCTCGCTGGACGCCGCGGGCGTGAAGAACCGCAGGCAGGCCCGCAGCCGGTACGGCGCCAAGAAGGAAAAGTGAGCCCCGATGCCTCGTAAGGGCCCAGCCCCTCGCCGTGAGCTCAACCCGGACCCGGTCTACCGGTCCGTGCTCGTCACGCAGCTCGTCAACAAGATCCTGCTCCGTGGCAAGCGCTCGCTGGCCGAGAGCATCGTGTACGACGCCATGAAGATCGTCGAGGAGCGCACCGGCAGCGAGCCGCTCTCCACGGTCAAGCGGGCCGTCGAGAACGTGAAGCCCGCCCTCGAGGTGAAAAGCCGCCGGGTGGGTGGCGCCACGTACCAGGTCCCGGTCGAGGTCCGGCCTCGTCGGGCCAACACCCTGGCCATTCGCTGGATCATCGGGTTCGCCCGGGCCCGGCGGGAGAAGACGATGGCCGAGCGCCTGGCCGCCGAACTGCTCGACGCCGCCAACGGACTCGGCGCGTCGGTCAAGCGCCGCGACGACATGCAGAAGATGGCGGAGTCCAACAAGGCCTTCGCCCACTACCGCTGGTAGCACCTCGGCGGAGGGCGAGCCCTCCCCCGACTTCACCTCCTGACGCGACCCTCGGTCACTTTCCCGCACAAATCGCGGCGGACGACCGCCTGGCGGCGACATGCCGCGATTTGCGCGCGAGATGCGACCGGTCGTCCGATACGGCTGACCTGGTCGGTAGCATTGATGACCGGCCCGAGCCGCGGCTTGCCCCCGCGGCGCCATTCCCCCCGAACGAACTCACGAACGAAGCGACGCGAACCCATGGCCAAGCGTGAATTTCCCCTCGACCGGACCCGCAACATCGGGATCATGGCGCACATCGACGCGGGCAAGACGACCACGACCGAGCGCATCCTCTACTACACGGGCAAGACCTACAAGATCGGCGAGGTGCACGAGGGCGCGGCCGTCATGGACCACATGGTCCAGGAGCAGGAGCGCGGCATCACCATCACGTCGGCCGCCACCACGGCCGTGTGGAACGACCACCGCATCAACATCATCGACACCCCGGGTCACGTCGACTTCACGATCGAGGTCGAGCGCTCGCTGCGGGTCCTCGACGGCGCGGTGGCCGTGTTCGACTCCGTGGCCGGCGTCGAGCCCCAGACCGAGACCGTCTGGCGGCAGGCCAACCGCTACCAGGTTCCCCGCATCTGCTTCGTCAACAAGATGGACCGCATCGGGGCCAACTTCTTCCGTACCGTCGAGATGATCGAGAACCGGTTGGAGTCGGTGCCCGCCGTCATCCAGCTGCCGATCGGGTCCGAGGCCAGCTTCCAGGGCGTGATCGACCTCGTCACCATGCGGGCGCTGGTCTGGGACGAGAACTCCGAGAAGGGCGAGCGCTTCGACATCGTCGACATCCCGGCCGGGTACGAGGCCCAGGCCGAGGAGTGGCGGGCCAAGCTGCTCGACATCGTGGCCAGTGAGGACGAGGTCCTCATGGAGAAGTACCTCGGCGACGAGGAGCTGACCGAGGAGGACATCAAGCTCGGCCTGCGCAAGGGGACGCTGGCCTTCAGCTTCGTGCCCGTCCTGTGCGGCTCCGCCTTCAAGAACAAGGGCGTGCAGCCGATGCTGGACGCGGTCGTCGACTACCTCCCCAGCCCGCTCGACATCCCGCCGGCCGAGGGCACCGACCTCAAGGGCGAGAACATCGTCGAGCGCAAGGCCGACGAGAACCAGCCGTTCTCGGCGCTGGCCTTCAAGATCGTGGCCGACCCGTTCGGCAAGCTGACGTACTTCCGCGTGTACTCGGGCCGCATCGGCAAGGGCGACGAGCTCTACAACTCGACGAAGGACCGCAAGGAGCGCCTCGGGCGCATCCTGCTGATGCACGC
>DATAFZ010000048.1:0-15772 GCA_036257225.1 Candidatus Limnocylindrales bacterium
CATTCCTGTACGATACCGGCCGCCCAACGACGTTTCGGCCTTCGTCGGCCGTGCCATCTTGCCATCAGGATCCACACCCGAATGACGTTCCGTGCCAGGCCGATCGTGAAGCGTATCCCGCGACCATCGTGGGACAGCCGCGACCGGCGCAACTTCTACCTGAATCTCGGTTTCGGCCTCGCCGTCCTTGCCGCGCTCGTCATCCTCGGCGTCGCGGTCGCGCTGAGCTACTACAACGACCACCTCGCCTCGGTGGGCAGCGTCGACGGTCAGTCGATCACCAAGGACGAGCTGCGCGAGCGCTCCGAGATCGAGGCGTGGCGACTCGAGATCGCCGCTCGGCGGATCAACACCCAGGCCGCCGCCGGCCGCCTGACCCAGGCCCAGGCGGAGGCGCAGACCCAGCTCGTCGACCAGCAGCGGCAGCAGATCCTGCCGTTCGCGCTGGAGCGGATCATCGACAACCGCATCCAGGCCAAGCTCGCGACTGACGAGGGCATCACCGTGTCGGACGCCGACATCGACGCCCGACTCGTCGAGGAGGCCACGATCCCCGAGGCGCGCCACGCCTGGCAGATCGAGGTCGAGCCGGTCGTCGACAGCGGGGCGGCCGAACCCACGGCCGAGCAGATCGCGGCGGCCCGCGCGACGATCGACAAGGCCCTCGCCGACATCCGGGACGGTTCGAGCTGGGAGGACGTCGCGCGGACCGTGTCGACCGACACGGCGACCGCACCCCAGGCCGGCGACCTCGGCTGGTTGACCAAGGACGATCAGCAGACGGACGAGGGCTTCCTGACGGCACTGTTCGCAGTGGAGGCGAACACACCCACCGACATCGTCGAAGGCGAGGACGGCGTCTTCCGGATCGGCCGCGTGACCGAGATCACCGCCGAGTCGGTCGACGACGCCTATACCGAGACCATCGTGAACGACGGGCTCGATCTTGCGAAGTATCGCGCCGTCGTGCATGGCGACGTGATCCGCACCAAGCTCGAAGACAAGCTCGTGGCCGATGCCATGAAGCCGGCGCCGCAGCGCGACACGTCACAGATCTACCTGAGCCAGGCCACCGTCGATCTGCCGGAAGAAGCCGTCAAGGTGCGCCACATCCTGTTCTCCCCGAAGGACGACCCGTCGGCCGCCAGCAACGGCGCCATCCCCGACGACGATCCGTCGTGGGGCCAGGCCAAGCTCGATGCCGACGCGGCCTATGCCCGCCTGCAGGGCGACGTCGAGGCGTTCGATGCGCTGGCGCGCGAGGTCAGCGACGAGGAGAGCGCGCTCGGCCCCGATGGCACCGGTGGTGTGCTCGACGCGTACGTGAGCTCGGATGGCAACTACGTCCCGACGTTCTCGAAGCCTATCCTCGACGCGAAACCGGCCGACGGTCAGCTGCTCGCCCCGATCAAGACCGAGTTCGGCTATCACGTGGTGCAGGTGATCAGCCATGCCCCGGATCTCGCCACGATCAAGCAGCAGGTCGACGGGGGCGCGGAATTCGCGGCCATCGCCCGCCAGCTGTCCGAGGGCCCGGAGGCGAACCAGGGCGGCGCGCTCGGCTGGATCGCTCGGGGTCAGCTCGAGGCGGCGCTCATCGATGCGATCTTCGCCGCACCGATCGGCAAGACCTCCGAGGTCGTCACCGTGCAGGACGACGGGCAGTACCTGTTCCGGGTGAACGCGGAGGAGGAGCGCAGCGCCGAGGGTCGCCAACTCGATGAGATCCGAACGCGCCTCTTCGGCGATTGGTATCAACCCAAGAAGGACGCACTGACGATCACCCGCGACGAGACGATCAGCGGGAGCGCGGGCTAGGCGGCCCGGCGTGCTCGATGCGCTCGTCACGGAGGCGCGGCTCCGGTTCGGACTCGATCCGGCCGCGGGCCTCCAGATCGTGGCAGCCGAGCGCCTGATCTCGACGCCGCTCGAGCCTTCGCGGCCTGCGCTGCTCGTACCGCTCGCGATGCTCCGGCCGCCCGCACCGACAGGGGAGGATGCAGCTCCAGCGCGGCCCCTGCCCGGGCGTCATGGCCCGCGCGGTCGCGAGCCACTCGAGATCCTCCGGCGGGCCTACCCGGCCGATCACCCGGTCGGTCGGTTCGGGACCGCGCCGGCCACCACGATCGGAGCGCTCGGTGCTGGCGACCTCGCAATCCCGCTGTACGTCGCCCCGCTCGCGCCCGAGGCGGCCGTGGCCGGTCCGTGGGCGATGCCGGCGATCAGCGATCGGCTCCGTGCCCCCGACGGCTGCCCGTGGGACCGTGAGCAGACGCATGAGACCCTGCGCAACCACCTGCTCGAGGAGGCATACGAGGTCTACGACGCGCTGGACGCGGGCGCGACGCCGGCGCTCGCCGGCGAGCTCGGCGATCTGTGGCTCCAGGTCGTGCTGCACGCCCAGCTCGCCGCGGAGGCCGGCGTCTTCGACCTGACCGACGTGCAGGCCGCGATCGCCTCCAAGATCGTCCGCCGCCACCCGCACGTCTTCGGCGAGGCGGAAGCCCGGACCGCGTCCGACGTCAACCGCCAATGGGAACGCATCAAGGCAGCCGAACGCGAAGGCGAGGCGGACGGGGCAGCGACCAAGGGCGCGCTCGACGGCATCTCCGCATCGCTCCCGGCCCTCGCCGCCAGCCAGGAGATGCAGGAGCGAGCCGCGAACATCGGCTACGACTGGCCGTCGATCGACGGGGTCCTCGACAAGGTGGTCGAGGAGACCGAGGAGCTGCGGGAGGCGGCCGAAGAGGGCGCCGACCCGCGGGCGTGGGCGGAGGAGCTTGGCGACCTGCTGTTCGTGCTGGTCAACGTCGCGCGCAAGCGCGGGATCGAGGCCGAGGCGGCGTTGCGTGCCGCGAATGCGAAATTCCGCCGCAGGTTCGGCCGGGTGGAGTCGATGGCTGCCGAGCGGGGCGTCGCCCTTCGCGAGCTCGATTTCGCTGCGCTCGATGAGCTGTGGGACGCCGCCAAGGCGGAGGAGAGGATCACGACATGACGATCGGCAATCGCCCGACGACCCGCGTCGACGGCCGCGGACCCCGCGACCTCCGGCCCATCAGCTTCCAGCTCGGCGTCCAGAAGTGGGCGGAAGGCTCGTGCCTGGTCCGATTCGGCGACACGCAGGTGCTGTGTGCGGCGACGATCGCCGACCGCGTGCCGCCGCACCTCCGCGGCAAGGGAACGGGCTGGGTCACGGCCGAGTACTCGATGCTGCCGAGGGCGACCGCCGAGCGGACTGATCGGGAATCCGCCAAGGGCCGGATCGGCGGTCGGACGCACGAGATCCAGCGGCTCATCGGCCGGTCGCTGCGCGGGGTCGTCGACCTGTCGCGGCTCGGCGAACGGACCATCACCGTCGACTGCGATGTGCTCCAGGCCGACGGTGGGACGCGTACTGCGTCGATCACCGGTGGCTACGTCGCGCTCGGCGCGGCGCTCATCACGTACGGGATGGAGCGGCTGTTGACGTCGAAGGTTGCGGCAGTGTCGGTCGGCATCGTCGATGGCGTCGGATACCTCGATCTCGACTACAGCGAGGACTCCCGCGCGGAGGTCGACTTCAACATCGTCGGCACCGACGCCGGCACCTACGTCGAGCTGCAGGGGACCGCCGAAGGGCGGCCGTTCGACCGGGTCGCCGCGACGTCGATGCTCGATCTGGCCGACGAGGGGCTGGCCCGGCTGTTCACGGCCCAGGCCGAGGTGCTCGCCACGGTCAGGCGGTAAATCCTCCGGCCGATGGCTAGCCGGAGCGTCGCCTCGGCCGTCGGAGCGGGCAGACCGCGGTTGCTTGTCGCCACGCGCAGCGAGCACAAGCTGCGCGAGCTCCGAGAGCTGCTCTCCCTCGAGCACGCGGAGCTCGTCTCGCTCGACGACCTGGGCGTGTTCGACGACCCGATCGAGGACGGCCAGACGTTCGAGGCGAACGCCGCGATCAAGGCCCGAGCCGGGCTGACGGCAACGGGGCTGCCGACGCTGGCCGACGACTCCGGCATCGAGGTCGACGCCCTCGATGGTGGACCCGGCGTACGGACACGTCGGTACGCAGGTGAGGACGCGACCGACGCCGGCAACAACGCCAAGCTCCTCGCGGCCCTCGATCGGCTGCCGCCCGAGCGCCGCGGCGCGCGCTATGTCTGCGTCCTGGCCCTGGCGGTGCCCGGTGCGACGCTGCGGTTCGAGCGCGGTGTCTGTCGCGGTCGGATCGCGACAGAGCCGCGCGGTACCGGCGGCTTCGGGTACGACCCGATCTTCGAGCCGGAGGAGGAGCCGCCGCGCGGCCGCACGTTCGGCCAGTGGGCTCCCGAGGAGAAGAACCGGATCTCGCACCGTGCTCGCGCCGCACGGGCGATGGCGCCGCATCTCGCCGCGCTCGGCTTCTGACGATGCGCATCTGCGTGTTCTGCGGCGCCAGCTCCGGCAACGAGCCCCGCTACGTGGCCGCGGCGCGCGACGTCGGGGAGGGCCTCGCGCGGCGCGGCATCGGGCTCGTCTACGGCGGC
Source organism: Candidatus Limnocylindrales bacterium (assembly GCA_036257225.1). Lineage (GTDB taxonomy): Bacteria > Chloroflexota > Limnocylindria > Limnocylindrales > CSP1-4 > SPCO01. The sequence goes on from DATAFZ010000048.1 coordinate 4,503, forward strand.
GGGAGGGTCGGGCTGATGGGCGCGGTCGCCGAGGCGGCACTGGCGGCCGGCGGCGAGGTCATCGGGGTCATCCCGCAGGGCCTCGTGGATCGGGAGTTGGCCCATCCGGGGCTGTCGGAGCTGCACGTGGTCGATACGCTGCACGAGCGCAAGGCGTTGATGGCCGACCTGTCTGATGCGTTCATCGCGCTGCCCGGTGGCCTCGGTACGCTGGAGGAGCTGGCGGAGGTCGTCTCATGGGCCCAGCTCGAGCTCCACGCCAAGCCGATCGGGCTCTTCGAGGTCGGTGACTACTGGACGCTGCTCCTGGCGTGGCTCGACATGGCCGTGGCCGAGGGGTTCATCGCGCCTGCGCATCGGCGCCTCGTGACCCGCCGCGATTCGCTGGACGCTCTGCTCGACGCCTTCGCGGCCTGGCGGCCGCCACCGAGCCGCTGGGAGACGGGACCCTAAGTCGTTCCCCAGTGCCACGAGGTCGCGACGTCGCCGATCATGTCGAACTGGTCCTGGAGGACCCCCGGATGCATGGTCCAGACGATGTCGTACGCCGCGCCATCGAACGTGCTGACGAGATGGACCACGTTGACGGACCCGTTCCCGAGATCCACGCCTGGATAGATGACGGCGGTCGCCGCCTCCTGGCCCAGATAGGTCGGCACGACCGAGCCGGGTTCACCGACATCGCGTTCAAGGTAGTCGCTCCGGACAGAATCCACGAGCTCACGCATCGTGCCCGCTGGCGGCGTGGCGCGAAGCTGGATCGATGCGCTTCCTTCCGTCCCGCTGAACAGCTCGGCCCCGCGCGCGGCGCCGGTCGCCGTCCAGCCCGGTGGGAGCGCAAAGGTGAGCGGGAGGCGGGTGGAGCGATACAGCTTCCAGTCGGTCGCCGGTGCAGCGATCGGGTCCGGGAGGCCGGGCAGGACCGTGTAGACGGCGTCATGCGTGATCGTCCCGCCGCCGAAGCGGGCGAGCCGCTGGCCCGATAGCGACGATCGCAGCCGCACCAGGTGCCCGGCCGGCGTCAGGTCGTAGGTGGCGGCGGCGCTGACATCCTCGAGCTCGTTGCCGATGGCCAGCACGAACACCGGATCGATCACGGACGGGTCGGCATACCCGAGCCGTGTGATCGTGCGGCCTTCCTCGACGATCTCCTCGATCGGCACGAACGTGCCGGCGTCGGGGTCCTCGGTGAGCCGCAGCGGGTGATCGAACAGCCCGGTGAACGGGATCCACGCGCCGGCGTCGCTGCGGGTGTACCCGGAGTCGCCGATCCAGACCATCTCGTACGTCGCCTCCGCGACCATCTCGCTGCCGATGGCCTGGTCGGTCCGCGTCCCCTCGGCCGCCCAGGCGCTCGGCGTGACCCGCATCGTCCCGACGATGCGCGAGGTGGTGATCTCGGAGGTCTGGGTCCGTTCCATGCGCAGGCGGTACGGCCCGGGAGCACGCAGGATCTCGCGGAGGGCAGCGGACAGGTCGGCGACCGGCCGGGCAGTGGGCGGTAGGGCCGACTCACCCGCCGTCGATGGCAGTGGACCGGTCGCGCACGCCGCGACCATCGTCAGCGCCAGCAGGGGCGCCACGACACGTCGCACGGCCATCGCCACGGTCACTCCGGGAGCGGGCTCTCGTCCCCGAGTCTACGGCGATGGTTTCGGTGTCGGCCAGGGCTCGGGGTCGCCGCCGGGTGGCGGGAAGAGCTTCGCCGCGACGTCACGGATGGCGGCGAGATCGGGCTGCAGCGAGGACCCGTAGCGGGTATCAACGGAACGCACAAGGGGGTGGCGGATGACCGCTCTCGTGATGCCGCTCGATCCCATCTCGTCGATCGCGGCGGCGAGCTGCGGCAGCCGCTCGATCGGGAGGTCGGTCCGGATCGAGTCGCCGACCGAGTCGAGCAGGGCCGGCAGCTTCCAGAACACGCTGCCTCCGTCGGTCGCCGCGTTCTTGAGCGCGACGATGAGCTGCTGTTGGCGCCCAGCCCTCGTGAAATCGCTCTCGCCGGCCGATTTGCGGCTGCGAGCGTAGGCCAGCGCGTCGACGCCGTCGAGGTGATGCTTACCCTCCGTGATCGACCAGCCGCGGCCGTCGGCCCCGAAACCGTCATAGTCGGGATCGTCGATCGCCCGCGGGACGGTGATGTCGACCCCACCGACCGCGTCGACCATGTGGATGAAGCCGTCGAATTCCATCGTCGCGTGGTAGTGGATCGGGATGCCGAGCAACTCCCCGATCGCATCCTGGAGGGTCCGCAGTCCGCCCTTCGGGAAGTCGGCCGGATGCCGATCGGCATAGGACAGCAGTGAGTTCAATTTCGGGCCGAAGTCGTCGCCTCCGCCCAGCGGCACGTTCACGAGGTCGCGCGGCAGCGACACCATCGACGCGGACTTCCCGACCGGGTCGAACGAGACCACCATCATCGTGTCAGTCAGGACGGTCGTCCGCCCTGGCGCCGCGTCCACCCCCAGCACCAGGACGTTCAGGCGCTCGTCGGCGGCGGGACCAGGAACGGCTGGTAGCCCACCGCCGTCGGCGGCCGGAGTAGGGACCTGGAAGATCCGTGCGAAGGCGTCACCGAAGGCGGTCCCGTAGCGGTAGACCGCGACATGCGGCAACACGACGAGGAACGCGATCACCGCGATCCCGATGACGCCCAGCCGACCGGTCGGCCCGTGACGGCGAGTGTCCAGGAAGGCCTGGCCGACGGCGACCAGTCGCCAGGTCAGGATCAGGACATTGAACGTCAGAAGCGCCGCGAGCATCGCCGGCGCCACGGCCCAGGCCGCGATCCGTGTCGGGGTCTGCGTCGCCCAGACGGCGCCTGCGGTGGTGGCGATCAGGAAGGTGGGGATCAGGAAGAGGGCCGTGAGCCTGCGCCGTCGGTTGAACGCCTGACCGAGCCCGGGAACGATGGCCGACAGGCCGGCGGCGAAGAGCCGGCGGCGGTCGATGGGTCCGGCCGCAGGGGCGGTCCGGATCCGGCGAGCGTGCACGACGGGCGAGGTCCCCCTCTGGCGGGCAGGTCGGCCCGAGTCTACCCGACGATGTCCAACGGAACGGACCGGATGACGCCGGACGGGATGACGCCGGGCGATCGATCAGCCTGCCATTGACCACCCGGCGTCTTGCCCTACGACGCCCGGGGCTCGCCGGGCGTTACGCTTGCGAGACGATGCGCATCGCGGTGACCGGTGGGAGCGGCAAGCTCGGCCGGGCGGTGGTCGATGACCTGCTGGCGCACGACCACGAGGTCGTGAACCTCGACCGCGTTCCGTCGCCGGACCCGCGCGCGGCATTCACGCGCATCGATATCGCGGACTTCGGTCAGGTCGCGGGCGCATTGTCGGCCGTCGACGATCGCTACGACCGCCTCGATGCCGTCGTGCATCTGGCGGCGATCCCGGGGCCGGGCATGGCCCCCGATGCCGCCATCTTCGCCAACAACGTGCTGTCCACCTACAACGTGTTCCAGGCGGCACGCATGGCCGGCATCAAGAACGTCGTCTGGGCATCGAGCGAGACCGTGCTCGGCCTGCCGTTCGATGAGCCACCGCCGTATGTGCCGGTGGACGAGGAGGTGCCGGTCCGGCCGGCCACCGCCTACTCCCTCGGCAAGACGCTCGACGAGGCGATGGCACGCCAGTTCTGCCGCTGGGACCCGGAAGCGAAGGCCATCGGGCTGCGGTTCTCGAACGTCATGGAGGTCGCCGACTACGCTGCGTTCCCGGCGTTCGACGACGACCCGCTGCTTCGGAAGTGGAACCTGTGGTCGTACATCGACGCGCGCGATGGGGCGCAGGCGGTCCGGCTCGCGCTCGAGCTCGAGACGACCGGCATGGACGTCTTCATCATCGCCAGCCCCGACACCGTCATGCGGCGCCCGGATACCGAGCTGCTCGACGAGGTCTTTCCGGGCGTGCCTCGCAAGCGCGAGCTCGAGGCCAACGAGACGCTGTTGTCGATCGAGAAGGCTCGCCGCGTGCTCGGCTATGCACCGCGGCACAGCTGGCGCGACGAAGTCGGCCACCGAGCGCGGGGATAGCCCGGCGACGCACGCGATCGTGTTGACAGTCGTCACCATCGAGGTTGCCTCGGCTCCGACGCGCCTGCCATAGTGCGCCGCACTGACGGGTCGCCCGGGCGCGGGGCGATCGTGCACGTGCGGCCCATACCCCCAGATCTACTCGCTTGGAGGAGACAGTAGATGCGTTCACGCAACCCCAGGATCGGGCGCCTTCGGCAGCTCGTTCCGGCCTTGGCCCTGGCGATCATGGCCGGCTCGCTGGCGACCGCCACGGCCCTCGCGGACCACGGCCTGACGACCGTTGCCGATGGCGCGATCGACACCGGCAAGGAGACCGGTCACCACGCCGTCAAGCAGCACGGCGAGGACACCGGGCATCTGCCGCCGGTCAGCAACAACGTCGTCGAGATCGGCCACATCGATCTGTTCGCGCCTGGCGACGAGGCCGGTCGCATCGGGGACGTGTCGGCCAAGGGCAACTTCGCCTTCCTGACGCATTTCCGCGAGCCGACGTGCGAGCGAGGCGGCGTCCAGGTCGTCGACATCACGGATCCGGCCAACCCCAAGAAGGGCCCCTACATCCCGAGCCACGTCGGCACATACGCCGGCGAGGGATCGCAGGTCATCAGCCTCGACAACAAGTATTTCAAGGGCGACCTGCTCATCTACCAGAACGAGATCTGCGCGACCCGTGAGCAGAACGGCGTCGGCGGCGTGACGCTCGTCGACGTGACGAACCCGATGAAGCCCAAGAAGCTCGTCGAGGGCTTCGGTGATTTCACCGCCTCGAACGGCAAGAGCCAGACCCATGCGAACCAGGTCCACTCGGCGTTCGGCTGGGTGAACACCGAGACGAACCGCGCCTACGTGATCATGACCGACGATGAGGAGGGCACGGACACCGACATCATCGAGGTCACCAACCCGAGTCGTCCGAAGTGGGTCGCCGACTACGACCTGACACCGCAGTCGGAGCAGCCGGCCGGCGCCGTCCATGGCGATGCCGTGTTCATCCACGACGAGATCGTCAAGAAGATCAACGGGCGCTACATCGGCCTGCTGTCGTATTGGGACGGCGGCTACATCAAGTTCGACGTCACCGATCCGGCGAACGCCACGTTCATCTCGGATACCGACTACGACGCGGCCGATCCGGTCCGCCTCGGGTACGGACAGACCATCTCGCCCGAGGGCAACGGCCACCAGGCCGAGTTCACCCGTGACAACGAGCTGTTCATCGCGACAGACGAAGACTTCGATCCGTACCGAGTGGTGGCGAGCATCACCGACGGCCCCTACGCGGGGACGCAGTTCACCGCGACCCAGGGTTCCAACGTGCCGCTCATCGACAACGACACGGCACTGGTCGGCGATACGCGGGCCGTGGGTTTGGCGTGCCCCGGTGACCCGATCCCGGCGCCGGATGCGACGCACACCGTCGCGGTCATCGAGCGCGGCGTGTGCGACTTCACCGTGAAGATCCAGGCAGTCGAGGCCGCCGGCTACGACGGTGCGATCGTGTTCAACCGCACCGGTGTGGATGGTTGCGACACGCTCGTGAACATGCTGGCCGAGGCCGGCATCCCGGCGCTGTTCGTGACGCGCACGGATGGTTTCCGGATCCTCGGGGCGTCATTGACCGGCTACACGTGTTCCGAAGACGGGAGCGGGACCCTCGCTCCGTCGGCGGGCACGGACGGCTCGAGCGTCAACGTCAGCGCCGTGTTCGACGGTTGGGGCTACGTGCATCTGTACGACGCGACCACGATGCAGGACCACGACCAGTACTTCATCCCCGAGTCGCAGAACCCGGCGTACGCCGCGGGCTTCGGCGACCTGTCCGTCCACGAGGTGGCGACCGATCCCGACGAGGATCTGGCGTACATCTCGTACTACGCCGGTGGCCTCCGGGTCTTGAAGTACTACGACGGCGCCGGCAACCCTGATCTCCAGGAGGTCGGGGCGCACATCGACCCGGATGGCAACAACTTCTGGGGGATCGAGGTGCACAAGCACCCGAACGGCCAGAAGTACATCCTTGCCTCCGACCGCGACTCCGGCGTCTGGATCTTCCAGTACACCGGTAACTGAATCTTCCGCACCAAGATCGGGCCGCCCCTCGCAGCAGCGAGGGGCGGCCCTTCTGTGTCGGTGAGCGTCGCCTCGGCTACGCTATCGAGGCCATCGGACCGCCGGGGAGTGGCGTAGTGGCTAACGCACGTGCTTTGGGAGCCCTGAGGCCGTTAGCGCTGTAGCCCAGGGGTCCTCACGCACGAAACCGGCCTGCGACGGGCGGCCGATTATCCTGCGGTTCACGAAATGGCCCAGACCCGCCTTCGACGATACGGCGCCCACTTCATCATCCACGGCCTAGAGCTTCGATCCTCGCTCAGTGTCGGACCTGCCACCATCCGGCCTGCCCGCGTGGGCACCGAGCGTTTCAGACGACACGCAGCGAGCTGGCCCCCGGAAATTGTCGAGCGGTACGGTGAACTGTTTGACGTTCCAGGCACCGCGATCGTGGAGTTGGACGTACGCACGACAAGTACCGATCACAAGGAAATCCTGGAGCGTGCGCGCGAGGGTGCGCGCGATGTCATCGCCGTCCTTCGATTGTTCCAGCGGTCCCGGTTTGTCCTCGATCTTGAGCGGGAAGTGTTCGGCCTCGTCGAGGAGGTGCCGTCGTATAGCGATACGGGCTGGCTGACGCACTCCGCTCGGTTGTTGTTCGTGTCGGGTCGCCGGCTCGGAACGTTGGGACCTTTCGAATTTGGGCCAGCCGACCTGCGGGCGTTTCGCTCGGACCTACGGTTCCGCTATCTCGCAGCCGCACTCGCGACGCCGAGCAGAAATGACCTACAGCGACGAGTACTCCAGGGCGTACGACTGGTCCACGCCGCCCAGGAAGCCTTTCGACCAGGCACGAGGGTCGCCCTGTACGCCACTGCGATCGAGGTCATGCTCGGGCGAAAGAACGAGGTTGGGAGCCATCGCTTCCTGAAACGAGTAGCCTTTATCCAATGCGTCGAAGGCATGCCTCGGCACAGCGACGTGCGCCCCGCATGCGTGTACCTGACCGCGCCATCCGGGGACGACGTTGAGACGCTCAAACAGCAGGCTCGGCAGTACTGCTGGGCGTACGAACTTCCGAAGGATGTCTACAAGGCCCGAAACTCAGCGCTACACCGAGGCCGCGAGGACTTCCCGCATCTGCGCCGATATCTGAATCGCGTGGATGAGCTGATTCTTTCGACGGTCGATTGGATCAAGGAGACGGGAGCCACGACCTTGGCGGAACTAGACCGGGCGATCGCGGCCGTGCCTGCTGCCTAGCCCCGGTCGGCCCGGACCGACTGACCGCCGGAGCGGGATCGAGGGTCCGGGACCCGTGCCGGGGTCGTGACAGCCTAGCTGGCGCGACTCACCGCAGACTTACCTCCATGCCAGCCGAGAATCGGACGCGGGCGCGTCATATGCCCCCGCGTGGGCACACGTCGAGGTGGACCAGGCCGGGTTCCTGACGTCATAGTTGTCAACCCAGCGCGCGGCTCTGAACAAGGAGGGCTGACGTCATGGGAAGTCCGCGACTCTTCGGCATTCCCCGACAGGTCCAGCGCGCGTCGCCGTCGACCCGAGCGATCGCCCTGGTGGCGGTTGTTCTCCTCAGTGCCTGCGGAACTGCCGCTACGCCGGCGCCGAGTTCCCCGCCGATGCCCTCCCCGGCCGAGGCAGCGGGCCTGGACTGCGCTGGACAGGTCGTCAGTGGGGACATCGATCGCTTCGCCGGCACGCAGACCGATCCCATTGCGGCCCTCCAGGACGAGTTCGAGGGCCTACTGACGACGGACGGGGTTGCCCTTGGCTCGTACGAGGGACGGCCGGCGGTGGTCGTGACGCGCGACCAGCGAGTCGTGTTCATCGGCAGCTACGGCCAGGACGGTCGCATCTATCAATACACGGGCTGCGTGGAGGCGGGCATCAAACCGAGCGGCACGTAGACGACCGCCCACGAGGGCCGCTGGCGCGTCGATACGCTGCCGTGGGTGTCCATTACCGCGACGAGTCGTCGTGAGGCGCTGGACGAGGCTCGGGCGGCGATCGCGGAGGTGGCTGGAGGTCAACCCGGCAGCCTTCGACGTGGAGAGCTAGGCGGGCGATCCACAAGCGACGTAGCCGCAGGGAGACGCCAGCAACCGTCTGCGTCAGGCTGGGTGGGGGAGGATCTGCGCCGACATGTAGCGAAAGACCGGCATTCACGTGCGCTTTGCGATCTCGTTATAGAGAAGAGGGATCGACATGTGATCAGCGACGATGCCGGACCCTCCCCCGATCAGTACGTCATTCACGGTGGGTCGATCGTGGAGTTGCAGCGGCAGCAGCCGCGAGGATTGGCTTGGCACATATCGTCGAGTCGCGACCTCAAACAGAGCCCTCAGAAGCGTCGAAGCTTGCGACGCAATAGCCATCTGCTGGTCGCTCTTAACCCAGTGAGCGGCCTGTGTCCAACGTGGTCTTCCGTCAGGGTCATCCTCGATGTCGAGGTACCAGAGGACGGGACCATCCGCGCTGACGACAGATCCGTCGCCGTACCTCATCGACGACTCGGACGCGACCAGCGCGAGTCCGTGCTTCGCTGCGTTGTAGAGCGGAGCATCGTCTAGGAACTCCTTTGCGAAGTACCTGAGCCAACCTTCGATCGAGGTGAGGCTTGCCTTCCATCGCTTTTTCGGGGGGGCTTGGGCTTAAAGGTGCTCGGATCGTCCGTTCCATGAAAGACCCTGGCGATTCCCGCAAGGTGCTCCGGATCGGCCGGGTCGCCGGCATCGCCAAACCGGGCCTCCACCAGCGACTTGAATTCGCGCGGGACACGTGTGCGGGAGATCTCCAGCCACGGGCATGGCGGCTGGCTCTCGTGTGCGAGATAGCTCCGCAGGAGTGTCTCGCCGGCGTGATGCGCGAGGACCTCCGATTCGGCCGTGACGAAACGCCGTGCACTCGCCGCCGACTCATCTCGCTCTTCTGGCGTCCGCGCCGACGAGCCACCGCCCATGCTGAGCTCGCCAAACGAAACACCGGCATCAAACAGGTCGTCGAGCTCCTCGTTCCGAGCGGCGACCAGAAGAAGGTTTCCCATCCGCGTGATGAAGTATTCGTACGGTCGGGACGCGTAGAACTGGTCATTCAAGGAGGCGTAGTTCTCGGGCGCCAAGCGATCGTCGGCCGACAGCCTCCTCGGCCTTGCGGAATGACGCCTACGCGGCTGTTCGGTGCTCATAGCGACATTTCCCCACCCGTGATGGTTAAGGAGGAAAGCATTAGCCGCACGACATGCCGTGTCCAAGATGTGCACCCGTCGGTTGCGTGCACGCACCGGTCGTCTGGCCCGGTCGGCCCGGACCGACTGGCCGCCGAAGCCGGATCGAAGGTCCGGGACCGGAGCGGGGCTCCTGGCAGCCTAGCGGCACCATGCCCACGAAGCTCCGCGCGGCTTACGACGCCGCGGACAAGGCCCTCATCGACTACCTCCGCGCCCGCATGCGTTAGACAATGGCGGAGTGAGTTGGGACGCGCGATCCTGGGTTGCTCAGTCCTCGGCGTTGGTCGTGATGACCTCATGCTGATAGGTCGCGACGATATGCCGATCCGTCGCGACGATCGGGCCGGGCTACAGGTGCGCTACGCCCTCGTGAGCGACCCGCGCAATGAAGTCGCCCGTCTTGTCATGGCCGGTCCCACCCGGCCACGCGATGGCGAACCCGGTGGACATTGGGATGTGGGCCTCGAGGACGCCAAGGGCAACTTCCACACCCCGCCCAAGGCGGCTTCAGAAACCGACGACATCGACTACTAGCCCCGGTCGGCCCGGATTCCTGACCGCAGAGGCAGGATCGAAGGTCCGGACCGGCGCCGGGGTCCGTGGTGAGTCGAGCCGTTCTTATCTAAGGCGGACGGCCCTGCTCACAAGGGTCGTCGTTGCTCAGGCGCCGAAGAAGAACGCGATCAGCGACTCGCAGTCGGTCCACGGAACCCCAGGGAATGGGGCGGTCGGCACGACGACGTGCCCGGCATGCGTGAAGAGCGCTTCACCGGCCGGTCCGAAGTGGACGTGCTGGTGCTGAGCGTTCAACGGAAGCGGCTGGTTTGCGGCGAGGTCGACGCACTTTCTGAACCCGACCGGCTCCCCTTGCTCATCGAGCTCGAGCCCGAGCACGAGCACGTGGGGATGTGGCGGCAGCTGGGCCGACGCCGGGACCGCTGACAAACCCAGCAAGAGGCCGACGGTCAGACCTAACGCCAATACCTTTCTCATGGACCTCTCCTCCAAAAGGGATGCTGACAAATCTCATTCTGGCCGATGGTGCCGAGCAGGGCATCTCCTACCTGCGAGGGTGGTGCCGGCGAGCACCAGTTTCGCGCGCGAGCCGGCGAGCCTCGCCACGGTAGCCCGCGGTTACCCCGGTCGGCCCGGACCGACTGGCCGCGTGCCGCGCGCGATCGAGGGTCCGGGACCGGAGCCGGGGGCCTGACAGCGTAGGCGTCGCCGATTAGCCGACACTCATCGGGGACAATCCTTGCGAGGTCCTGCCACACGGCCCCACCGAGAGGAGTAAGAGATGGCGGGTGCCGATGTGAGCGTCACGATCGCGCGTCCCGTGGAGGACGTGTTCGCCGTCCTGACCGATCCAACCCTGTCGCCGCGATGGGCGGCCAACGCGATCAAAGGCGAGCTTCTCACTCCAGGGCCACCCGGCGTGGGCAGCCGCCGGCGAGCGGTGGTGAAGGGCTTCTTGGGCGGGACCATGGAGAGCGTCATGGAGGTCACTGAACTCGATCCGAACAGGATGCTCGCGCTGCGGCTGGTCAGCGCGTCATGGGGAGGAAGCGGGCGGACGAGGTACACGTTGACGCCGGTCGCCGGCGGCACGCGCGTCGACTGGCGCTGGGAGATGGAACCAGGTGGAGTCATGAAGCCCCTCAGCCGGCCGCTCGTGGCCATCTTTCAGCGCGGCTTTCAACGGGACGTCAACAATCTCAAGGCAATGATGGAGTCCAACGCGCTGTAAGGCACGACCGGCTGGCCGCTCTGCCGACCCGGATCGAAGATCCGGGACCGGAGCCGAGGTCCGGACAGGCTAGCTGTCCCCGCTCACCCCAGACTTACCGGCATGTCCCGCCGAGGTGCTGGGTGACCGGCGTCCCGGGACAGCGAGTGGCCCCGGGCGGTCCAGACCGACGGCCGCTGGGG
>DATAFZ010000071.1:0-7737 GCA_036257225.1 Candidatus Limnocylindrales bacterium
CCGGGACCGGTGTCGAGGGATACCGGCTCTATGTGACGGTGGCAGGCGATCTCGGGATCCTCCCATCGCCGACGCCCGAGCCGACTGCGACCGCATCACCGTCGCCGTCGCCGTCGCCGACCGGGGACCCCACGCCGGCACCGACTCCCAGCCCTTCGCCATTGCCGAGCAACGTCCCGTCGCCGAGCCCGTCTCCGACCGGGCTCTCGATCGCCGCCGCTCGTGTGCAGCCCGTCGGCTCGTCGGTCACCGTTCGCGGCGTCGTCACGGCCGAGGCCGGCCGTCTCGGGACCCCGCCACTCCTGGCCATCGGCGACGCGACCGGCGGGATCGTTGTCAGGCTGCCGGATGGCCTGGTCGGGCCGACCCGAGGTCAGGCCATCCTCGTGTCGGGTGCGCTCGCAGACCCGTACGGGCAGTCGGAGATCCGCCCGACCGAAACCGGGCTGACGCTCGACGGCGCCGGGTCGGTGCCCGAGGTCGTCGACCTCCCGCTATCTGGTCCGAACGAGTCGACCGAGGGCAGACTCGTCCGACTATCCGGCATCGTGATCGCCCGCCCGACGAAGTCGACCAGCGGTGACATCGCCTTCAGTGTCGAGACTTCGAACGGCACCCGGATCAGGGTCATGGCCGACGCCTCCAGCGGCCTCACCCAGGCGTCGTTCGTGCCCGGAGCGCGCTACCGGATCGTGGGGATCGCAGGGCAGCGTGCGTCGAGGAAGGGCGCACCCGACGGCTATCGCGTATGGGCCCGTGATCGCCATGACGTGACGCTGCTCGCTGCGGCGCCCAGCCCCACCGCCGGATCGAGCGGATCGCCAAGGGCAGCGGGTGGCACGCCCGCTCGCGTTCCGATCGCGAGCGCCCTCCGGACGACCGATCGGGATGTCGCCATCGAGGCGGTCGTGACCGCTCCAGCCAACCTCTTGGATACCTCCGGTCGGAGGATCGTCGTCCAGGATTCGACCGGCGCGATCGAGATCCTGCTGCCGAAGGACGTTTCGGCACCCGGCGTCGGCGCCCGCGTGCGCGTGATCGGTCGGATCGGGTCCGCGTACGGCGCACCTCGCCTCCGCGCATCGTCGATCGAGCGTCGGGGAGCGGGGACCGTGCCGCGTCCGCTCCGTGTTGCCGGTCCGCTGAGCGCGGCCCACGCCTGGCGGCTCGTTGAGATCAGTGGTCGCGTCGATGACGTCCGCAAGCTAGGTGATCGATGGCGGGCCGAGATCGTGCTCGGCGCGCAACGGTTCGTCGTGGTCGGCCAGCCGGGCGCCCGGATCCAGAGCACCGCGCTCGGCGAGGGTCGGGCCGCCTACATCGTGGGCGTCGTGCGACCGCCGTATCCGAGCGCCACCGACCGGCGACCATCGATCCTGCCGCGCTCCGGCGCCGACCTCCGGCAGGGCGCAGCCGCTTCGACCGGGACGACACCCGGCTCGACCGGGAACGGATCCACAACGTCAGGGACCGCCGGTGGCGGCACGGCCAGCTTGCCCGGTTCGACAGCGGCACCAGCCGACCTCATCGACCTGCTCCGACTCGTCGGGACGAAGGTGCTGGTTGGCGGGCTCGTCGTCGACCTGCGCTCGGATGGCTTCGACCTGGACGACGGGACCGCGATCGGACGAGTCGTTCTCACCGGACTCGCCGCTGATGCCATCGACCTCGTCGAGCCGGGTGACGCGATCAACGTGACCGGTGTCGTGACGATCCAGTCCGACGGTGTCGCGGCTGTGATCGTCGAGGACCCCAGCGCGATCGTCCTCGGCAGCACGCTGGGCGGGGCTCCACGCGATCCGGCCGCCTCCGATGGAGGCTCGGGCACCTCCGGTCTGCGGACTGCCGGCTTTGGTAGCGACGGGATGGCCATCCCGGGCGCCGGCGCGGGACTCGTCGGGCTGCTGGCCGTGGGGCTGCTTTCTGCGGGCATGACGGTTCTTCGCCGACGGCATGCACGGCGGCTCCTCGCCCTCCGCGTGGGCGCCCGTCTGGCAGCTGTCGGCGGCTCGCGCCGGGCCGACGAGGCGCCGGCGACCGGGCCGCACAAGACCTGAACCGGCGTGCGAGCACGGGTCGTGCACGGCCCGTGCGTGGCCACGCGAGCGTCGAGCGGCCCGGATTCGTGCGTGGGCGTGCTTGACGCTCGCAGAATCGCGGGACTATCCTCGGCCGAGTTTCGCGCCAGCGAAGCAGGCTACGTGAACGAGGAGAGGTCTTGCCGAACGCGGAAACCCGCGTCGAAAGCCCCCGAGACCGCAGGATCGCGGTCCCGGAAGGAGAACGGCAGTACCACATCGGACTCGGACCGGGAGACTTGGCCGAGTACATCCTCCTCCCCGGGGACCAGGATCGGACTCCCAGGATCGCCTCGCGCTTCGATTCGATCGAGCTCGAGCACCGACACCGGGAGTTCGCCTCGGCCACCGGCACGTACCGGGGCCAGCGGATGTCGGTCGTGTCGACCGGCATCGGCACGGACAACGTCGAGATCGCCGTGGCCGAGATCCTGGCGATCACGCGACGTCCGACCTTCATCAGGGTCGGTTCGTGTGGCGCCCTGCAACCAGAGATGCGCCTGGGCGACCTGGCGATCACGACAGGAGGGGTGCGACTCGAAACGACGACGAGCTGGTACGTCCACGATGGGTATCCCGCGGTCGCCGATTACGAGGCGGTCGTGGCGCTCATCGAGGCCGCGGAACGGCTCGGTCACCGCTACCACGTCGGAGTGACGGCGACCGCACCGGGGTTCTACGGGTCGCAAGGGCGACCCATCCCGCAGTTGCCCATCCGCTACCCTGACTTGGCGGAGGACATGACGCGCCAGCGCGTCATGAACTTCGAGATGGAAGCATCGGCCCTGCTGGTGTTCGCGTCCCTTGCCGGCTGTCGTGCCGGCGTCGTCTGCTCGGTCTTCGCCGATCGGACAAGAGGCGAGTTCATCGGCGGATCGATGAAGGACGCCGCCGAGGCGGCCTGCGTCGAGACAGGCCTCGAAAGCCTGCTGGTGCTGGCAGAGATGGATGCCCAGAAACGAACCGCGTCGACGGATCGCTGGCGCCCGTCGTTGTGGTCGACATAGCGCGATACCGACGAGCGGATGCGAGACAGAAGATCTCGTAACGCTCCACCACTGAGGAGGAAGCCCACATGGCTGAGGCCTACTGCGTCAAGGACAAGCGCAAGGTCGAGGTCCAAAACCCACAACGGATCACCATGAAGAACGGCAAGCCGGCCCTGCAGGGCACCTGCCCGATCTGCGGCAACAAGGTGTTCAAGATCGGCGGCTGACCGCCCGGATTCATCAAGCCCAAGAGACGACCCCCGCCCGGATGGCGGGGGTCGTTCCATGTCCGGCGGTCGAGTGAGCCCGGACCCTTTGCTAGAATGACCACGTTCCCCCGAACTGTTGTTCATGCGCATGTCCCGCGCTCACCGGTGGTCGGCATCGACCGCCAGGAGGTCCCACGATGGCAGTCCGCGTCGGCATCAACGGCTTCGGCCGGATCGGCCGCCAGTCGCTCAAGGCGCTCATCGAGCGCGCGCCGGACGTGGAGGTCGTGGCGGTCAACGATCTTGTCGATGCCGAGATGAATGCGCTGCTGTTCAAGCACGACTCGACGTACGGCGCCTACGACGGCGACGTGAGAGCCGGCGACAGCTCGATCATCATCGACGGCCGCGAGATCCGCATCCTCGCCGAGAAGGACCCGGCGGCCCTTCCGTGGGGCGATCTCGGCGTCGATATCGTGCTCGAATCGACCGGCATCTTCACCGACGCGGAGAAGGCCAAAGCCCACCTCACCGCCGGTGCCCAGAAGGTGATCATCAGCGCTCCAGCCAAGAACGAGGACATCACCATCGTCCTCGGCGTGAACGAGGAGCGCTACGACCCGGCCAGCCACCACGTCATCAGCAACGCGAGCTGCACGACGAACTGCCTCGCCCCTGCAGCCAAGGTCGTGCACGACCTGCTCGGGATCGAGAAGGGGCTGATGAACACGATCCACAGCTACACCAACGACCAGCGCATCCTCGACGTCGCGCACAAGGACCCCCGACGGGCACGGAGCGCCGGCCAGAACATCATCCCGACGACGACCGGCGCGGCCAAGGCACTCGCCCTGGTCATCCCCGACCTCAAGGGCAAGTTCGACGGATTCAGCCTGCGCGTCCCGACCCCGACGGTGAGCGTGGTCGACTTCACGGCCACGGTCCGCCGATCGACCAGCGTCGAGGAGCTCAACGCCGCGTTCCGGGATGCCGCTGCGGGCCCGCTCGAGGGGATCCTCGGCGTGTCGGACGAGCCGCTCGTGTCGACCGACTTCCGGGGCGACTCCCGCTCGGCGATCATCGACGCCGAGTCGACCATGGTGCTCGGCGGTGACATGGTCAAGGTGATCGCCTGGTACGACAACGAATGGGGCTATAGCTGCCGCGTGGCCGATCTGATCGCGTTCGTGGCCGCACGACTCCCGGTCGCCGCCGCCTGATCGGGAACTGAGCCGCCCCATGGACAAGCTCACGATCCGCGACGCGGACGTCGCTGGCAAACGCGTCTTCGTCCGGGTGGACTTCAACGTCCCGCTGGCCGACGGCAAGGTCCAGGACGATTCGCGCATCAGGGCGTCGATCCCGACCATCCTCACGCTGGTTCAGGCGGGCGCCAAGGTCATCCTCGCCAGCCATCTTGGCCGGCCCAACGGCAAGGTCACCGACAGCCTCCGGTTGCGCCCGGTCGGGCAGCGGCTGACCGAACTCCTGCGACGAAACGTGCCGGTCACCGGCGATGCGCTCGGTGTCGGTACCGAGGACGCGCTCAGGCGCATGCGACCGGGCGAGATCGTCCTGCTCGAGAACCTGCGCTTCCACGCGGAGGAGGAGGCCGACGATCCTGCCTTCGCGGCGACCCTCGCGTCCTATGCGGACCTCTATGTCAACGACGCGTTCGGGACCGCCCATCGAGCGCATGCCAGTACGGTCGGCGTCGCCAAGCTCCTGCCGGCGTACGCAGGGCTGCTCATGGAGCGCGAGCTGACGATGCTGTCGAGACTGCTCGAGTCGCCGGAACGGCCGTTCGCGGCGATCCTCGGCGGGGCCAAGGTCAGTGACAAGATCAAGGTCATCGACAACCTCCTCACCAAGGTCGACCTGCTCGTGCTTGGCGGCGGGATGGCGAATACCTTCCTCCTGGCGCAAGGCAAGACGATCGGCAAGAGCCTCGCCGAGCCCGACATGGTCGAGCACGCCCGCCGCATCCTCGCCCGGGCCGAGAAGAACAAGGTGCGCGTCGTGCTGCCGGTGGATGTGATCGTCGCCAAGGAGGTCACGCGCGGGACCGAGTACAAGACGCTCCAGGCCGAGAAGATCCCGGCGAGCTGGCACATTGTCGATCTCGGGAAGGAAAGCCAGGACCTGATGGTCGAGGCGCTCGCCGACGCGAAGACCGTGTTCTGGAACGGCCCGCTGGGCGTGTTCGAGATCCCGTCGTTCGCCCACGGCACGAACGCGGTGGCGCGCATGCTCGCCGATCGTGCCGAGCACGGCGCGACGGTCGTCATCGGCGGCGGCGACTCCGCGGCGGCAATCATCCGCCAGGGCCTTGCCGACAAGATGACCCACATCTCGACCGGCGGTGGCGCATCGCTGGAGTTCCTCGAGGGTCGGGTCCTGCCGGGCGTGGCGGTGCTCCAGGATCGGCCGAAGCCGGAGAAGGCCAAGAAGCCGGCGGCGAAGCGGCCCGCCCCGAAGAAGGCCTCCTCTAAGCCCGCGGCCCAGCCCAAGCCTGCTCCGAAGAAGGCTGCCGCGAGCGGACGGAGTCGATGACCCTCATCGACGCGGTCGACGCCCGCGAGATCCTCGACTCGCGCGGCAACCCGACCGTCGAGGTCGATGTCGTGCTCGTCGATGGGTCCGTGGGACGGGCGGCCGTGCCGAGCGGCGCCTCGACCGGCGCGCACGAAGCCGTCGAGCTGCGCGACGGCGACAAGGCACGCTACGGTGGCAAAGGCGTCTTGACGGCGGTGCGCAACGTGACCGAACGGATCGGTCCCGAGCTCGTCGGCCTCGACGCGACCGATCAGGCCGGGATCGATGCGCTGCTGATCGAGCTCGACGGTACGCCCAACAAGGGCGAGCTCGGCGCCAACGCCCTCCTCGGCGTATCGCTGGCGTGTGCGCACGCGGCGGCCGCGGCCTACGACCAGCCGCTCTACCGGTATCTCGGCGGGGTCGGCGCGCGGACGCTGCCCGTGCCCATGTTCAACATCCTCAACGGCGGCAAGCACGCCCAGGACTCGACCGACTTCCAGGAGTTCATGGTCATGCCCGTCGGGGTCGGTACGTACGGGGAGTCGGTGCGGGCCGGCGCGGAGATCTTCGCGGCACTGCGGACGATCCTCCACGACGAGGGCCACGCGACGGGCCAGGGCGACGAGGGCGGCTTCGCGCCATCGCTGGCGTCGAACGAGGCGGCAGTCGAGGTCATCCTGCGGGCCATCGAGCGTGCCGGGTATCGGCCTGGCGATGAGGTCGCGATCGCCCTCGACCCGGCCACGACCGAGCTGGTCGAGGAGGGGAGCGGTGGTGACGGCGCGCCGACCCGCTACATCCTGGCCAAAGAGGGCCGCACGCTCGAGAGCAGCGAGCTCGTCGACCTGTGGGCCGACTGGACGGCCCGCTATCCGATCGTGTCGATCGAAGACGGGCTGGCTGAGGACGACTGGCTCGGCTGGGGGCAGCTGACCGAGCGGCTCGGCGGGCAGGTCCAGCTGGTCGGCGACGACCTGCTCGTGACCAACACGGAGCGCATCGCCCGCGCGATCGACCTGCACGCGGCGAACTCGGTGCTGATCAAGCTCAATCAGATCGGGACGTTGACCGAGACGATCGAGGCGATCGAGCTGGCACGGGGAGCGGGCTGGTCGGCGGTGGTGTCCCACCGCTCCGGCGAGACCGAGGACACGACGATCGCCGATCTCGTCGTGGCGATGGGGACGGGCCAGATCAAGACCGGCGCGCCATCACGCTCGGAGCGGGTCGCGAAGTACAACCGGCTGCTCAGGATCGAGGGCGAGCTCGGTGACGGGGCGCGCTACCTCGGTCGCGCGGCACTCTCGGGGTCGTGAGCCGGATCGTCGATCGAGGGGCCATCACCGCCGCGTACGTCGGGATGGGCATGGCGGTCACGATCGCCGCGAGCTTCCTGCTCATCATCCCGATCGAGCCCATCATCTGGCTGCTGGCGATCCCGTCCGGGCTCCTGATCGGCTATTACGCGAACCAGCGCTCCGACCGTCGCGCGGGACCGTGGTCGAGGATCCTCCGGAACGGCGTCTTCGCCGCGTTCGTGACCGGGCTGACGTCCGCGGCCCTGCTCCTGCTGCTCAAGTCGATCTTCTTCTTCGCTGATTCGGGCTACCCGGACTTCAACCGGGTCGACCCCCAGACGGGTCAGCCGATCCCGCCGTACTGCGAGACGGGCGCGGAGTGCGTGTACTCGAGGTACCTGGCCCTTGGCCGTGGGCCGGAGCTGGTCGCGGCGGGCGTCACGGATGCCGCGTCTTTCGGTGCGCTCTATTGGAACGAGCAATTCTCGGTGGCTGGCGGACTCCTCTTGATCACCACGGGCGGCGGTCTCGGCGGCGCGGTCATCTACGGCCTGACTCGACCGAAGCCCGCGTTGCCGAGTGACGGGAAGGTCACGACCCCGGCCTGACCCTGGCGCCGAGCGGG
>DATAFZ010000102.1:0-16043 GCA_036257225.1 Candidatus Limnocylindrales bacterium
AGGTTGGACATGGACTGGACGGTCGCCGGCACGCACCAGTAGCTGGTGTACTGGCGGACCATCGCGGTCGAGCGGTACAGATTCAGGCTGGCAGTGGTGTACGTCGGCGAGCTCGGCGTTGGCGTCGGCGTCGCGGTCGGCTGCGGGGTGTCGGTCGGATGAGGATCCCCTTGGGGTGCCTCAGTGGGCGCCGCCGCGGGAGCAGGCACCGGGGCGGGGGTCGGCTCTAGGGTCGGCTCGGGCGTCGGCGCAGGCGTTGGCTCGGGCGTCGGCGAAGGGGTCGCTGCCGGTTCGAGGGTCGTCTCGGGCGCCGGGGACGGCGTCTCCTCGGCCGCCACCGACCACGGGGTCATGCCGAGTGCGCCGAGACCGAAGGCACCGGCGAGGAGGAGACGATGGGCGCGTCCGCGTGCCGCCAGGCGTCGGTCCATGTCCGAAAGACTACCGAACCGATGCCAGCGCATGTGCCGACCCGATGGTCCCAGCCTGGTGCCAGCTGGCACCGGACCGTCTCAGAAACTCGGCGGCGTCATGCAGAAGAGCACCGTCGCCGGCGTCGCGCCGTGGTTGACGTTCCAGTGCGGGAGTCGCGAGGGAAACGTGATCGCGTCGCCCTCGCGCAGGACGTAATGTTCGTCGCCGACCCACAGGTCGAGGACGCCATCGAGGACGACCACGGTCTCCTCATCGGATTCGTGGGTGTACGGCTCGGCGCCAGTGCCACCGCCCGGCTCGATCGTCGACAGGATCACCTGGAGGCGGCCGGCCATGTTCGACGTCAGGAATTCGTCGACGGCCTTCAACCCCGGATACTCCACCCGCCGTCTGGCTTCACGTCGGACGATCCGCCCGGTATCGGCGTCATGCGCGAATAGCTGGGCGATCGACAGATCGAGCGCTCGCGCGATCCGGTGGACCGTGGCGATCGATGGGCTCGTCACGTCACGCTCGACCTGGGACAGGAAGCTCTCGGTGACGCCGGCGCGCTCGGCCACGTCCCGCAGGGTCAACCGACGAGCCTGCCGGAGGGACCGGATCCGCGCCCCAAGCTCCAGCTCCGTGACCAAGCCTGGCGCCCTCGCTGCACACGTAGGTCTTCGGGTTCCTGAAGTATAGGTTCAGGATGCCACGACGAGCGCGCATCGAAAGCGCAGTTGCGTGCGAGATTCGCAGCCTGGGCGCGTTGACGGCTGAGGGCATCGCCCCTAGGATGCGGAGGCCTGTAGCACCGCTACAGCGACCCATGCTCGATGCCCGGCACCATCGCGCGAGGACCGCCGTTGACCGCTTCCCCCACGATCGACGCCCGGCCTGACGGTTCGACCGTGCAGGCGCCCGCGCCGCGCGCGGCTGACGCTCCGGACGTACTGATCCAGCGTGTCACGAAACGCTTCGACGCCGTCACGGCCGTCGACCACATGGATCTCTCGATCGAGCGCGGCGAGTTCTATTCGCTGCTCGGGCCGTCGGGCTGCGGCAAGACGACGACGCTCCGGATGATCGCCGGATTCGAGCAGCCAACTGAGGGCGAGATCTTCCTCGCCGGCAAGCCCATCGCCGGCGTACCGCCCTACCAGCGCCACGTGAACACCGTCTTCCAGCACTACGCGCTGTTCCCGCACATGGACGTCAACCAGAACGTGGGCTATGGCCTGCGACAGCGCAAGGTCGACAAACAGGAGGAGAGCCGCCGCGTCGCCGAAGCCCTGGAGCTCGTCCGTCTCACGGGCTATGGCAAGCGCCGGACCTGGGAGATGTCCGGCGGCCAACAGCAACGCGTGGCGCTCGCCCGTGCCTTGGTCAACCGACCCACCGTCCTGTTGCTCGACGAGCCACTCGGCGCGCTCGATCTGAAGCTCCGCAAGGAGATGCAACTCGAGCTCAAGGCGCTCCAGCGCGAGGTCGGCATCACGTTCGTGTACGTGACCCACGACCAGGAAGAGGCGCTCACGATGAGCGACGTCATCGTGGTCATGCGCGACGGTGTCGTGCAGCAGAACGGCAACCCGACGGAGCTCTACGAGCGCCCCGTCAACCGCTTCGTCGCCGACTTCATCGGCACCTCGAACTTCATGGACGCGACGGTCGTCGAAGGGGGTGCGGACGGTCGGGTCGCCGTGCGGACGAGCCGCGGCATGACGATGCGGGGCATCGTGACGGATAGCGCCGCCCGACCCGCCCCGGGCGATACGGTCGTCGTGGCGACCCGGCCGGAACGCCTGGAGGTGATCCCTGCCGACGCGGCCGAGACCGCCGGGCCGGGCATGACGCAGATCCGCGGCCGCGTCCAGCAGGGCACGTACCTTGGGGACCAAACGGAGTATCGAGTGGATACGGAGGAGGCGGGCGAGGTGATCGTCCGGCATCAGAACGCAGCGGGCGCCGGGGGCGCCCCGGGGGTCGGTCCGGGTGACCCGGTGGTCGTCCGGTGGCAGGAGGAGGCGAACCTCATCCTCGCGGGGTGAGGTCGACAGGGTCCCGGGTCGACCGGGAGGAGGAGCATGCGATGGCATCGCGCGAGCACGAGATCGAGGCGATCGTCCGGCGGGTGTCGGCGAATGCGGTCACCCGCCGGCGGTTCCTTGCCGCGACGGGCTTCACGAGCATGGCGGCGTTCATCGCCGCCTGTAGCAGCGGCGGCGGACCGTCGGCTGCACCATCGGCGGCGGCCAGCGCGGCCCCGTCGGCTGCGCCCGGCTCCGCCGAGCCGTCGGTCGCACCGGCCCCGTCCTATGCGACCGAGGGCGCGCTGTTCATGTACAACTGGGCCGAGTACATCGACCTCGAGAACATCGAGGAGTTCAAGGCCCGCTACAACATCGGCGAGTTCACCTACGACATCTACGACTCGAACGAATCGCTGCTGACCAAGCTCGACGGTGGGGCGACCGGGCTCTATGACATCTCCTCGCCGACCGCCGAGTTCGTCAAGGTGATGGCGGACAAGGGCTATATCGTCGAGCTGCCCTTCGACCGCATCCCGAATGCGGCGTTGATCAACCCGACGTTCCAGAATTTCTACGATCCGAACGGGCCGGATGCCAAGTACAACCGCTACCACATCCCGAAGGACTGGGGCACCACCGGGATCGGAGTCCGCAAGAAGGTCGTGACCGAGGAGGTCAAGACCTGGAAGCAGTTCTTCGAGGTCGCCCCGAAGTACTCCGGCCGCATCGTGATGGTCGAGTCGGCGGGCGATGTCATGACGGCGCCGCTCAAGGCCCTCGGCTATTCCCTCAACTCGACCGACCCCACGGAGCTCGGCGCGGCTCGCGAGCTCCTGCGCGGCATCGCCCCGCATGTCCTGGCGCTCGATTCGAATGACTACGCTGACAAGCTGGCGACCGAGGAAGCGGTCATGGGCCTGGTCTGGACGGGCGGGGTCGTCGACCTCCGGGAGGAGGCCGAGACGGCCGACACCGAGTACATCGTCCCCGAGGACGGGACGCTGTACTGGTTGGATACCTGGGTCCAGATGGCCGACGCGCCCCACCCGGAGGCCGGCCTGGCCTGGCTGAACTTCATCCATGAGCCCGCCATCCAGGCGAAGGAGACGGAGACCAACCGGTACGCGACGCCGAACGACGAAGCCAAGAAGCTGGTCTCGCAGGAGATCCTCAGCGACCCGGCGGTGTTCGTGCCCGACGAGGCGTTCGGTCGCCTGGAGGGCGCTCAAGACGTCTCGACCGACCCGCTCCGCGTCGAGATCTGGGAGGAATTCAGCTCGACCATCGGCGGCTGAGCACGAGGTCCTGCGACCATGACGGCGGCCGCTCCTGCAGCCCCGCTGCAAGAGCGCGAGCCAGCGCCGACGCGGGAGGGCGGTCGTCTCCTGACGGCCGCCCTGGTGCTGCCCGCGTCCCTCTGGTATCTGATCCTGCTCGTCCTGCCGATCGCGATCGTCGTCCTGTTCAGCTTCGGGGAGCGGAGCCCGACCGGTGGCTATGCGGGCGGCTTCACGCTCCAGAACTACACGAGCATCATCAGGAGTCCGGACCCGTTCATCACCAGCCTGATGCTGGCGGTCCTCGGCACACTCCTGTGCCTCGCGGTGGGCCTGCCGCTGGCGTATTACATCGCGACGCGAGGAGGCAACCGGAAGGCCCTCTTCATCATCCTGCTCGTCATCCCCTTCTGGACGAGCTTCCTCATCCGGACCTATGCCTGGATCGTCATCCTCGGGCCGGACGGGATCGGCGGGTTCGTCGCCGACAGCACCGGTAATCGGTCGTTCCGGATCCTCGGGACCGAAGCGGGCGTACTCATCGGGCTCGTGTACGGCTACCTGCCGCTCATGGTCTTCCCGCTGTACGTGACGCTCGAGCGCATCGACCGCACGCTCATCGAAGCCTCGAAGGACCTCGGGGCCGGGCGCCTCGCGACCTTTCGCCAGATCACGCTTCCGATCGCCCTGCCGGGCCTGATCACGGGCAGCATCCTCGTCTTCATCCCGATGATGGGCGAATACGTCATCCCCGAGATCCTTGGCTACGGCCGCGTCTTCACCATCGGCAACTCGCTCGTGCTGCGCTTCTTCGACGCGCGCAACTGGCCGGCGGGCGCAGCCCAGGCCGTCGGCCTGGTGTTCGTCATGCTGATCAGCGTCACCTTCTACGTGTGGTTCACGAACCGTGGCCGGCGTGTCCGTGACGTGAGCGTCCTGTGACGGCGCCATCGGTCCCGATCCCCGTAGCCCGGACGCTGGGCGGCCGGGCACGGGCCGGCACGGACCGCCTGGGCGGTCTGATCGAGGCCTGGCTACGCGGCCACACCGCGCTCGTCTACCTGTTCCTGTACATCCCGATCGTCATCGTCGTCATCTTCAGCTTCAACGCGACGGAACGGCGACTGACGGACTGGGATGGGTTCAGCCTGCGTTGGTATGAATACGTCCTCAACAACCGAGAAGTGCAGCGCTACCTCGGGAACAGCCTGATCGTGGGCTTCGGGACCGCCGTCCTCTCCACGATCGTCGGGACCATGGCGGCGCTCGGCCTCCAGCGGACGCCGAAGTGGTTCCGCCTCCCGTTCGATGGCCTGACCTACATCAGCGTCATCGTCCCCGAGCTCGTCATCGCCATCGCCACGCTCGTGTTCTTCGCCAGTACGATCGGGCGCGACGGGGTCCTCACCAATCTGACCGGGTTCGAGATCGGGTTCGGCTTCCACACCATGATCGGCGCCCTGTCGCTCTTCAACATCAGCCTCGTGCTGCTGCTCGTGCGCGCCCGGCTGTCCGGGATGGACCGCACCCACGTCGAGGCGAGCTACGACCTGTACGGCACGCCTTGGCGGACGTTCTGGCAGATCACGTTCCCCCAGCTCCTGCCGGCGATCGTGGCCGGCTTCCTGCTGGCGTTCACCTTCGCCTTCGACGATTACCTGATCTCCACCTTCGTGAACGGCCGCGGCACGTCGACGCTGCCGCTCTACGTCTTCGGTCAGATCCGGGTGGGCGTCACGCCGTCCACGAATGCGATCGCCGCGGTGATGCTACTGATCACGCTATCGGTCCTGCTGGTCGGCCAGTGGGCGCTCTCGCGGAGCGCGCGGCGATCGGGCGGCCGCGGTCAGGTCGGTGGGGTCGCTGGGATCGTCGCAGAGAACACCGGCGGCTGAGCCGCCGGCCTCGGTCTGTGGCCCCGCCGCTCAGGCGTTGACTGGGATCGGCTCCGGTTCCGGGAGACCGGCCTCGGCGGCGAGCAACGCGGCCTTGTCGATGCGCTCCCACGGCAGATCGAGATCGGGCCGTCCGAAGTGGCCGTACGCCGCCGTCTGGCGGTAGATCGGGCGGCGCAGATCGAGCGCGGCGATGATCGATGCCGGCCGCAGGTCGAACTGGCGCTCGACCAGTGCCTGGATGTCGGCGTCGTCGATCCTGCCGGTGCCGAACGAGTCGACGCTGAAGCTGATCGGTCGAGCGATGCCGATGCCGTACGCGACCTCGACCTCGAAGCGGTCGGCGAGACCGGCCGCGACGACGTTCTTGGCCACCCACCGGGCGGCATAAGCCGCCGAGCGGTCGACCTTCGTGGGGTCCTTGCCCGAGAACGCGCCGCCACCGTGGCGGGCCATGCCGCCGTACGTGTCGACGATGATCTTCCGCCCGGTCAGTCCGGCATCACCCATCGGGCCACCGGTCACGAATCGGCCGGTCGGGTTGACGTGCATCACCGGGTCCGTATCGCGCAGCTCGCTCGGGATGGTCGGCAGGATGACGGCCTCCACGATCTCGGAGCGCAGCCGCTCCGGGCGAGCATCCGGGTCGTGCTGGGCAGAGACGACGACCGTCCGGACTCGGACGGGCACGCCATGGTCGTACTCGACCGTCACCTGGGTCTTGCCATCGGGTCGCAGGTACGGCAGCTGACCGGACCGACGGACCTCCGATAGGCGGCGCGCCATCCGGTGCGCGAGCGCGATCGGGAGTGGCATGAGCTCGGGCGTCTCACGGCAGGCAAAACCGAACATCATCCCCTGGTCGCCGGCGCCCAGCTCGAACGCGGGTGCCGCGTCGTCGCGCACCTCGAGGGCTGCGTCGACGCCCTGGGCGATATCGGGGGACTGGCCCTTGACCGAGACCAGGGTGCCGCACGTCTGGTAATCGAAGCCGTAGTCGGCGCGGGTGTAGCCGATGTCGCGGACGGTGTCGCGGACGATCGCCTGGAAGTCGACGTAGGTGTGCGTCGAGATCTCGCCGAGGACCAGCACGAGGCCGGTGGTCGTGGCCGTCTCGCACGCCACCCGGGCGTCTGGGTCATCGCGGATGATGGCGTCCAGGATGGCGTCCGATACTTGGTCGCACATCTTGTCGGGGTGGCCCTCCGTGACGGACTCGGAGGTGAACAGGTACTGCTGGGCGTCGAGGATGCTCATCGCGGCGAAGGGTAGCACCTCCTCCGCGTGACCCGACCCATGGGGGTATGGCGGGCTGGCGACGCCCTCAGCCGACCGCGACCCGACGGCGGGCGTGCCAGGTTTCGATGCCGGGCAGCTCGAGCGGCTCGACGGCGTCCGCCGGCGTGAAACCGAACACCGCGCTCAGGAACGCCAGCCGCGCCTCGATCGTGCGCCGCTGGGCGGCTTCGCCGCGGAACCCGTGGCCCTCGCCCTCGAACGCGAGGTACGCATACGGGATGCCCCGGGCGGCAAGGGCTTCGGCCAGGAGCTCCGCCTGCGCGGGCGGGACGACCTTGTCGTCGAGGCCCTGCAGGATCAGCACGGGGCACGAGATCGCATCGAGGTAGTGGATGGGCGAGCGCTCGCGGTACCGATCGGCCATCGCCGGGTACGGTCCGACCAGACGCTCCATGTAGCGCGCCTCGAACTTGTGGGTGTCGCGCGCGAGCAGCTCAAGGTCGACGACGCCGAACAGGCTGATGCCGGCCGCGAACACGTCGCGGAACGCCAGCGCGGCGAGCGTCGTGTAGCCACCGGCGCTCCCGCCCTCGATGGCCAGGCGGTCACCGTCGACGTCTCCGCGATCGACCAGATAGCGCGCCGCCCCGATGCAGTCGTCGACGTCGACGACACCCCACTGCCCTTCCAGGGTCTGGCGGTATTCGCGCCCATAGCCGGTGCTGCCGCCATAGTCGACGTCGACCACGGCGATCCCGCGTGACGTCAGGAATTGGTAGCCCAGGTCGAGCGCATTGACTGCGCTCGATGTCGGGCCGCCATGGGAGCGGACGACGAGCGGTGGTAGCTCCCCGTCGGGTGCCACGGCCTCCGGGTTGCGCGGTCGATAGAACAGCGCGTGCGCCATGCGGCCGCCGGCTGTGGGGAACGTGATGGGCTCCGCGGGCGAGATGTAGGCCGGATCGACGACGGTCGACGTCGAGTGACGGAGGACGCCGGACGTCGCCAGCGTCGAGGGGTCGAGCGCGACGATCATCGGCGGGTCGCTGGGCGTCCCGACATTGGCGACCACGCCCGCTCCACCGACGCGGATCGTGCCAACGTCCGTGTAGGGCGAAACGACCTCGCCGATGAGGTTGCCCGGGGCGATATGGAACAGGCGGTCCCGACCGCGCGCACGGCCGGCGGCCACGATGGAGCCGTCCGGCAGGAAGGCGTACGACGAACGATCGAAGACCCACGCTGGGTCGGCGAACTCCGCCTCGAGCGGGGCGAGCGGCTCGAGCCTGGGGCCCTCGGCGAGGCGATAGATGTTCCACCAACCGGTGCGGTCGCTGACGAAATGCAGGACGCCATCGGGCGACCACTCGGGTTGGGCGATCGACTCATCCATCCCGCCCGCCGCAAGATCGCTCGGACCCAGCGCACCCTCGTCGTCGATGGCGGCCACGCGCAGCCTGGTGGCGTCCCAGGGCATGTCCGGGTGATCCCACTCCAGCCATGCGAGCCGCGAGCCGTCAGGTGACACGCGTGGCGCCGCGAGGAAGTCGGGGCCGTCGTAGAGGACGCGCGGCGGCCGTTCGCCGTCGAGTGGCACATCGACGATGGCGGCCGTCGGTTCACCCTCGCCGGAGTGATCCTCGCGGATGGCCAGGAAGCGCCGACGCCGTCGGTCGGATCGCAGATCCGCGTATCGGAACGGGCCTTCCGGGGTGATCGGCTGGGGCGTGTCGTCGCCCGGGTCGAGCCGGTACAGGCGGCCGTCCCTGACGTCCGAGAAGAGGATGGTCCCGCCTGCGACCGTGTACGCGCCGCCGCCGTATTCGTGGACCCGCGAGCGGACGTCGGAAGGTGCTGGTGTGCGGTCCGTCGCCGCCCCGTCGGACGCGCGATGGACGATGACGCTGCGACCCCGTTCCGCAGGTCGCCCCTCGATCCAGTAGATGTCGTCGCCGTCGACCCACGGGTCGCTCAGCCGGACGGTCCCGGCCACGATGTCATCGACCCGGATCGGCGACGGCCAGCTGCCATACGGCAGCGTGGCAGGACCGGTCTGGACGGGCGCATCCTCGGGGTCGGCGTCCATGGCTCGAACCCTACCGCGTCCAGCGGCCTCGCGCGGCCGGGGTCAGGTGCCGTGCTGCCAGGAAGCCACGTAGTCGGCCTGCTCCGGGGTCATCGGCTCGAGCTCGATGCCGAGCGCCGCGAGCTTGAGTCGTGCCACCTCGGCATCGATGGCCTCGGGGACGACGTAGACCATCGGCTCGAGCTCCGCGTGGTGCTTGGCGACGTACTCGGCGCAGAGCGCCTGGTTGGCGAAGCTCATGTCCATGACGGCGGCCGGATGGCCCTCGGCGGCACTGAGGTTCACGAGGCGACCCTCCGCGATGAGGTGCAGCTTCTTGCCGCCCAGGTCGAACTCCTGGACGTTGTCGCGGACCTCGCGGACGTGGCCCTCGGCGAGCGCCCGCAACGCCGCCAGGTCGAGCTCCGCGTCGAAGTGTCCGGAGTTGGCCATCACCGCACCGTCGCGCATCGCCTCGAAGTGCTCGCGGCGGAACACGTTAAGGTTGCCGGTCGCGGTCACGAACAGCTCACCCCAGCGGGCGGCGTCGCTGTGGGTCATGACCGCGAACCCGTCCATCAGCGCCTCGAGGGCCCGGACGGGATCGACCTCGACGACCGCCACGTGGGCGCCGTGACCCGCCATCCGGGCGGCGATGCCCTTGCCGACCCAGCCGTAGCCCGCGATCACGACCTTGCGACCGGCGATGAGCATGTTCGTCGCGCGGACGATGCCATCGACCGTCGACTGGCCGGTGCCGTAGCGGTTGTCGAACAGGTGCTTCGTCTGCGCCTCGTTCACCGCCACGACCGGGAACCCGAGTGCGCCGTCGGCGGCCATCGCCTTGAGGCGGATCACCCCGGTCGTCGTCTCCTCCGTGCCCGCGAGGACCTCCTTGACCTGATCGGGCCGCTCGCTGTGGAGGAGCGAGACGAGGTCGCAGCCGTCGTCCATCGTGATCTGCGGACGCGTATCGGCGACGGCCTTGAGATGGTCGTAATAGGTGTCGCGGTCCTCGCCGCGTCGAGCGAACGTGGCGATGCCGTACTCGGCGACCAGCGCAGCCGCGACGTCGTCCTTGGTCGACAGCGGGTTCGAGGCCGCCAGGACGACATCGGCGCCGGCAGCCTTCAGGGTCCGCATCAGGTTGGCCGTCTCGGTCGTGACGTGGAGGCAGGCTCCGACACGGATGCCGTCGAGCGGCCGATCGCGCTCGAAGCGCTCCCGGATCAGGCGCAGGACGGGCATCTCCCGCTCGGCCCACTCGATGCGGCGCACACCCTCGGACGCCAGTCCGAGGTCGGTCACGTCGTGCGCGGGCAGGATGGTCGGGGCTGTCATCGGCGGTCGGTCTCCTTGCGGGCGAACAGGCGGCGCAGCGGCGCCGTGATCTCGGCCCAAGGCGGACCGAGTCGATGGATGAGCCGCTCATCGAAGCGGGCATGCTCGGCATACCCGAGGTGGCGGTAGGCGTTGATCGCGGGCGGGTTGTCGGCGCGGACGTTCAGCACGACCTGGTCGCAGGTGCGCAGCAGCTCGGCGGTGACCGCGCCCGTTACGGCCGTGGCGAACCCCCGGCCCCGGTAGTCCGTGTGCGTCAGCACGTTGCCCACCACGGCAAGTCGGGCCGTTGGGCTGACCACGTGCGTGCCGGCTGCGGCGATAAGCCGGCCGTTGACCCGCATCCCGTAGTACACGCCGTCCGCGATGGTCGTCGATGGGAGCCACGCTGCGAACCCGAGCTGATAGAGGCGGTTGAGCTCGCCGATCTCGATGGGGAGCAGCCGCTCCACGGTCGCCGGATATGGCCGGAAGGTGGACCGGTCCACCCACATCCGGACCATCTCCGGGCCGGGGTCCACCCGGTACTGGGTCTCGATGGCCGGCAGCATCCCGGCCCGTGCCGCGATGTACGCGGCGCGCGGCCTGATCACATCGCGCAGCACGGCGGCGATCCCCTCGGTCGAGCCCAGGACGAACAACGGCTGGGGCGTCGGGCCGGTGTACTCGAGACCGACCGCGACCATCTCCTCGCCCTCGTAGGCAGCGCCCCAGCGCGTCCGCCCGAACTCGCGCTCCTCGAGGTCGCAGATGGCGTAGGCGGCGTACAGGCGATCGTGCGTCAGGAAGGCACGCAACGCGTCGCGATCGGTCGTCTGGCGGGCGACCGCCGCGGACCGCCGGCCGATGACCACCGTTGCCATCAGGTCGTCGGCGCGGTCAGGGCGACGAAGCCGGGCGTCGTGGCCCGGCGCTCGTCGCGGCGCGCGACCGCAGCACGCAGTGTCTGCTCGAAGGGCGGCCGGAGCACGCCCTCGTCCGTGATGATCCCGGTGATCAGCTCCGCAGGCGTGATGTCGAAGGCCGGGTTGCGGACGGTCGTGTCCGGCGGGGCGAGGCGGACACCGCGGACCTGCAGGACCTCGGTCGCTGCGCGCTCTTCGATCGGGATGTCCGCCCCGGTGGGCGTGTCGAGATCGATCGAGCTGATCGGGGCTGCGACGTAGAACGGGAGCGCGTGACGGGCGGCCAGCACGGCCAGCGTGTAGGTCCCGACCTTGTTGGCCGTGTCGCCGTTCGCGGCGATGCGGTCCGCCCCGACGATCACGACATCGACCTCGCCCTGCGCCATCAGGTGGCCGGCAGCCACGTCGGGGATCAGGCTGTGCGGGACGCCGGCCTGGGCAAGCTCCCACGCTGTGAGCCGCGCGCCCTGGAGGTACGGGCGCGTTTCGTCGACCCAGACCTGCACCGATCGACCGTCGTGATGGGCGACCTGGATCACGCCGAGCGCGGTGCCGAACTGCCCGCACGCCAGCGGCCCGGTGTTGCAGTGGGTCAGCAGGCGCAATGGACCCTCGGCGGGGAACACCAGTTCGTCGACGCCGAACCGCGCGAGCCGCCCGTGGTCCTCGGTCGCCTCGAAGACGATCGCGTCGGCCTCGGCCCGGATCGCCGCTGCGATCGCGTCGCCATCCTCGGAGAGATCGCCGACCGCATCGTAGGCTGCCATCACCCGATCGACCGCCCAGGCCAGGTTGACCGCCGTGGGTCGCGAGTTGCGCAGGACTGTGGCCGCGCCCCGCAGCGTCGCGCGCCGGGCGTACGGTCGAGTGCCCCGGTTCTGGTGTGCGCTCAGGGCCAGTCCGAGGGCGGCGACCTGGCCGATGGCGGGCGCCCCGCGGACGATCATCTCGCGGATGGCGTACGCGACCTGGGCGGCGTTCCTGGCCTCGAACTCCTCGAGCACGTCGGGCAGCTTGCGCTGATCGACGATGAAGATGGAGTTCGGTCCCTCGCGGAACGATGCGCGGAACCCGGTCGGCGGGCCGGCCGGTCCTTCCGCCGGTCCGTAGGACGACGGGTCGAGGATCGCGTTGGCCGCATCAGCCGAGGCGCGCTGGAGCGCCTGCGCAGCGCCGACCACGGTCGCAGCTCCGTGGAACACGTCACCGGCGAACTGGCGGAAGAAGCGCCGCCGTTCCAGGTTCGCACCCTCACCGCCGGCCTGATCGGCCGGCGTCCCCTCGGCGCCTGTTTCGGCCGGAGTCTCGGGTCGGGCGGGGTCGGTCAATGTCGCGCTACGGGCCGATCCAGCCCGTTCAGTACTGGATGACGCTGGTGACCCGGCGTCCGTCCAGGCGTTCGCGGCCCTTGAGGAACTCGAGCTCGACGAGGAAGCCCAGCCCGATGACCTCGCCCTTGAGCCGCTCGATGAGTTCGATCGTCCCCTTGACGGTCCCTCCGGTCGCGAGCAGGTCGTCGACGATGAGCACCTTCTGGCCCGGCTGGATCGCATCGCGATGGATCTCGAGCGTGTTGGACCCGTATTCGAGGGCATACTCGACGGTGATCGTCTCCGCCGGGAGCTTGCCGAGCTTGCGGACCGGGACCAGCCCGGCGTCCAGCTGATACGCCATCGGGGCGCTGAAGATGAACCCGCGCGATTCCATGCCGACCACGATATCGACCGGCTCGTCCTTGTAGGGCTCGAGCATGAGGTCGATGCTCTCCTTGTAGGCGGCCGGTTCCTTGAGCAGCGTGGTGATGTCGTAGAAGAGGATCCCTGGCTTCGGGAAGTCGGGGATCTCGCGGATCCGTTCGCGAAGCGCCTCGGCGGACATCGGGATCGGGTCCTCCTCGGGTAGGGTCACGCAGGATGGCCGGACGTCGGGACGCGTCGCTGAGCCGGCCGAAAGTCTACCGCAGGCGTGCCTGCGTCCCCGCGTGTCAGGAGCCCGGGGCGGCGAGCGCGCCACTCACCGGTTCTGGCTCGGCGACGTCGTGCAGCCGGCCACCGATGGCGACCCCGAATAACGCGACCGCCACCGCGACACCGAAGCCGAGGGCGAGCCCGATCGCCGGGTCCCCTGCCCCTCGGACCGACGCTGCCACGAGGGCGCCCGTGACGCCCGTTCCGAGGGCCGTCCCGAGCGAATCGGTCAGGGAGATGGCCGCCGACGCGCGACCCTGCTCCGCGGTGGGTGCCTCGCGCAGGACGATCAAGGCGAGCGGAGAGTAGGCCAGACCCATCGCGTAGCCCGCCAATGCCAGCGTCGGGATCGCGACGAGGGGTGAGACCTCGGGCAGCAGGACGACAGCGAACGTCGCGAGACCCGCGACCAGGACGACCAGTCCGGCACGAACGAAGCGTTCCGGCGCGTAGCGCGAGGAGTAGCGCGCCTGCGTCCACGAACCAGCGGTCCAGCTGATCGTCGCGGCTGTCAGGGCGATCCCGGCCTCGGCTGGGCGCAGGCCACGCCACTCGACGAGCACCAGCGCGACGTAGGCATCGACCGCGAAGAACGCGAACGTGATGATCCCGCGCATGAGCACCGCTGTGGGCAGGCCGCGGGCGGCCCGGAGCGTGCCCGCGGGCGTCAGCCGTCGCAGCGCGAAGATGGCCAAGGCTGTGCCGAGCAGGCCGAGGATCGCCAGGAGCGGGGGCTCGCCGCTCGTCAGGCCGGCCAGCAGCAGCCCGGTGCCGACGGCGACCACGACCGCCAGCGGCGCGCGCTCGCGCAGCGTCGCGGCATTCGGGGCATCGGATGGGTCGGGCCCGATGCGACGGACGGATGGGAAGGCGATAGCCGACGAGATGACGATCAGCGGCAACAGGCCAAGGAACACCCAGCGCCAACCGACCGCCTCCCCGACGATGCCGGCGAGCGCCGGCCCGAGCACGCCCGGGAGGACCCACGCGGTCGACAGCGTCGCGAACATCTGGGGGCGGAGGTGCTCGGGCAGGCTGCGGCCGATCGCGACGTAGGCGATCGGCGGCACTGTGCCGGCTCCCAGGCCCTGCAGGAAGCGCGCCCCGATGAGCACCTCCATCGATGGCGCCAGACCGCCGACGATGAGCCCGATCGCGAACAGGCCGATGCCCACCGCGAACGGCCCGCCGAGTCCGCGACGGTCGATCAGGCCACCGGCGAGCACGATGCCGATGAGCGAGCCGAGCATGAACGCGGTGAAGACCCAGCCGTACAACTCGATGCCGTGGAGCTCGCGCGCGACGATCGGCATGATCGTGGACACGGCCAGCGCCTC
The DNA here is from genome assembly GCA_036257225.1 of Candidatus Limnocylindrales bacterium. Taxonomy (GTDB): domain Bacteria; phylum Chloroflexota; class Limnocylindria; order Limnocylindrales; family CSP1-4; genus SPCO01. The sequence goes on from DATAFZ010000102.1 coordinate 14,474, forward strand.
GAACGCGACCAGCGTGATCGTCAGGACCAGGCCGACCGTCAGGCTGCGCCGACCAGGCGACCAGAGGCCGCCACGATCAACTTGGCTCAGTGTCATGGTCCAAGTGTGCCGGGGTTGCGCGTCCGGCGCCTCGGCGGTTCGTCCGACAGGCCTACGTCAAGTGTCGCGGGCCGGCCACACGGCCCGCGCTCGCCAGGAGCAAACGATCCGTCACGAACGTGCACGCTCGCGGACCGAAACCCCTGATCCATGTCGATCTGCGCTCTCGATCGCGCTCACTCGTCACCAAGCGCTCGGCAAGAGCGAGCGACGTTCCCCGTCACGCCACTGACGCCTTGGCGCCCAAGCGCGCCACCACGGCCTGGGTCAGCTGCCACGCCCGACCCGGGCCGGTCGGGACGCGGATGCGGACCTGGTTGGATGCGAACGTCACGTCGGCGGGACGGACGCCCGGCAATCCCCCATCGCCCAGGAGCCGCATCGCCGCGTCGCGCGTCAGTCCTGCTCCGAACCGCACGACCAACCGACCCTCCTCGCGCGAGATCGATGACACCCCGGCCGTCTCGGCTGCCAATCGGAGCTCCGCGACCTCCACGAGACGCGTTACCGACGGTGGCATCGGGCCGAAACGATCCGTGACCTCCTGGCGGAACGCGGCCACGTCACCCGCCGACCGCGCACGCGCGAGGCGCCGGTACAGCTCGAGCTTCTGCGCCTCGTCGGGCACATAGTCGTCGGGCAGGTGCGCGTCGACCGGCAGGTCGACCACGGCCTGGGGCGCTTCGACGATCGGGGCGCGACCCTCGCGTGACGCCTTCTGCGCCTCGACCGCCTCGGCCAGCATCCGCGAGTAGAGGTCGAAGCCGACCGCCGCCATGTGCCCCGACTGCTCCCCGCCGAGGATGTTGCCGGCGCCGCGGATCTCGAGGTCCGACAGGGCGATCTGGAAGCCGGCACCGAGCTCCGACGCATTGAAGATCGCCTGCAGCCGCTTCCGCGCCTCGTCCGACAATCGCTCTCGCCGTCGATACAACAGGTACGCGTACGCCCGCCGCGACGACCGACCGACCCGCCCGCGAAGCTGGTACAGCTGCGCCAGCCCAAGCGTGTCCGCGCGATCGATGATGATCGTATTCGCGTTCGGGATGTCGAGGCCGGACTCGATGATCGTGGTCGACACGAGGACGTCCGCCTCACCGGCTGCGAAGGCGATCATCACCTTCTCGAGGGCGCCCTCCGGCATCTGGCCGTGCCCGACCACGAAGCGGGCGTCGGGCAAGAGGCGTCGCAGCTGTTCGGCTTGCGCCTCGATCGTCTCGACGCGATTGTGGACGTAGAACACCTGCCCGCCGCGGTCGAGCTCGCGCAGGATCGCGTCGCGAACGAGCCCAGCTGACGCCTCGGCGACGCGTGTCTGGATCGGCAGTCGATCCTCCGGCGGGGTCTCGATGACCGACAGGTCGCGGATGCCGGCCATCGCCAGGTTCAACGTACGTGGGATCGGCGTGGCGGAGAGGGTCAGCACGTCGACCTCTCGACGGAGCTGCTTGAGGCGTTCCTTGGCGGCGAC
>DATAFZ010000001.1:0-18259 GCA_036257225.1 Candidatus Limnocylindrales bacterium
CGGGCCGAGCAGGTCGTCGAGCAGCTTGCCTTCCTCGGTCACGGCCGCATCGACCGTGATGCCGAGATCGGAGAACCACTCCGTGATGAACTGAGCGTTGGTCGCCATCTCGGCCTCGGAATCGGGCCAGGTCAGGCGGAGGGTGATCTGTTTGCCCTCCTTGTCGAGCCGGCGCCCGTCGGCGTCGAGTGCGTAGCCGGCCACATCGAGCCGCCGCTTCGCCTCCTCGATGTCGAACGTCCGTGGGCTGGCTGGTGGGACGTGCCAGTTCGCGTGGTACGGCGGGACCTGCGTGGTCCCCGGCACGCCGTGGCCGGCCAACGTGGCCTCGACCAGCCGCTCCAGATCGATGGCATAGCCCACGGCATCGCGGAACGCGGGGTCGGCAGTCGCCGAGGTGGAGGCGTTGTAGCCGTTGGTGTTGCCACCCGTGTTGAACGAGAGATAGGAATAGCCGTTGGCGAAGCCTTCGACCGCGACGATATTCTCTTCGGTGCCGAGGGCATCGAATTGGTCGGCCCCGACGCCGCGGATGTAGTCGACCTCACCGGACCGCAGTGCCTGGACCATCGTGTCGGTGCTATCGAAATGCTGGATGATCACCTCGTCGGCGGCACCCCGCTGACCCCAGTAGGACTCGTTGCGCTCGAAGCGCACGAAGTTGCCGGGCTCCCAGTCGACCGCCAGGTACGGCCCGGTGCCGACCACCGGCGGTTCGTTCTTGAAGAAGTTCTCGGATTCGGCATTGCCGATCTCGTCGAGCGAGTGGCTCTCCCAGATGTGCTTCGGGAGGATGGGCACGTACGCCTGGGTGAGCAACGTCGTCGGGAACTCCGTCGTGACCACCAGCGTGGTCGGATCCGGCGCCGTCACCGTCTTGAGGCCGGCATTGGTCAGGTACGGCTCGAGGTAGTACGACCCAAGGCCACCGGCTTCAGACGCGACGGCGTCCAAGACCAGCTGGTAGGTCCAGCGAGCGTCCTCGGAGGTAGCCGGCGTGCCGTCGGACCACTCCATGCCTTCGCGGATCTTGAAGGTGTGCGTCATGCCGTCGGCGGACGACGACCAGGACTCGGCGAACCCTGGGACGGGCTCCAGGTCCTGCCCGAAGCCGACCAGCAGGTCGTAGTTGAGGGTGAAGATCTCGTAGTCCACGACCGTGACTGAGTGCCACGGGTTGAGGACCTGCAGGTCCTGGTCCGTGCCCGCGCGGAGGACGACACCCTGTGCCGCCGCCGGCACCGCGGCCGGCAGGAGCAGCGCGCCGATGAGGCCCACGACGGCCGTGACTCGGCCCAGCTGGGCGCGTGTGGTCGAACGCATCGACTCCTCCTCCAGGACGGCCGCTCCTCTCTCGCGAGCCGTCGCTACGTCACTGACCTGGCACCGTCGCCGGGGCGGGTCGGCGGTACCGTCGCATACGGCGCGGTCGGGTGCAAGGAACGGTCCGCAGGACGCGTCACTCAGACGAGCCGCACGATCGGCGGGTCGGCGGCAAGGAGCGCGGGCCGATCGACCCGGAACGCACCGATCTCGCCGCTTGACGGCGTCGCTCCATCCAGCGCCAGCTCCACCAGGATCCTCCCGACCACGGACGCGAACTTGAACCCGTGCGCCGCGCCCAGCCCGACCACGACGCCCGGTGCGTCCGGCAAGCGGTCGAGCACGAAGTCGCGCTCCGGCGTCAGGGTGTACAGACACGTCTTTGTGTAGATCTCCGGACCCAGCGCCGCGGGCAATCGCGCTGCGAGGAACCCCTGGACGCGGCCCAGGATGGCCTCGTCCGGCTCGAACGTGCGGGTCTCGGGGGTCACCTGAGGGCCGCCGCAGTCCTGGGCGACCTTCGGGCCGGCCTCGCCATACACCGGGAAGCCGTAGAACGACGGATCGTCCATCCAGATCCAGACCGGGAAACGATCGGCCGAGAACGCCGACGCATCGCGTGATGCGAAGTAGGTGACCTGTTCCTTGGTCACCGTGAGCGGCAGGCGACGGTCGAACCGAGCGAGGAGCTCGTTGGTCCAGGCATCGGTCGCGATCACGACCCGCCCGGCGCCGTAGGTCACGCCGGCGGCATCGACCTCGTAGGTGCCGCCGACGTCACGGATGGCATCGACCGGTGTCCGATCCAGCAGGGTGGCGCCGCGCGCCATCGCGAGGCGCCGGTGGGCGGCATTCCCGCGATACGGGTCGGCGATCCCACCCTGTGCCTGCCAGAGGCCCGTGACGTCGTCGGTCAGCTGCCAGGCCGGCCAGCGTCGGGTGATCTGAGCCGCATCCAGCTGCTCGAACGGCACCCCTTCGGCGCTCAGGCTGTCCGTGTAATCCGCCTGGGGGATGGCCGCTTCGGCGGGCCACAGGTCGAGGCCGCCGGTCACGGTCACGATCCGCTCGCCGCCTTCCTCCTCCACCATCGACCACGACTCGTACGCCCGCTTTGCCAGGCGGACGTAATCGGGCCGGTGGTACGACAATCGGATGATCCGGCTGTGATCGGCCGACGCGCCGTTGGCATGGCCCAGCTCGAAGCGCTCCAGGCCCAGCACCCGTGTGCCGGGCCGGGTCGCCGCCCAGTACGCGGCCGCCGAGCCGAACGCGCCCAGCCCGACGACGATGATGTCCCAGTCACGCCGCGTCATCGCATCGCGCGGGCGCGGTCGAGGGCCACCCACTGGATCGCGGCGACGCTCATGGCGTCGGTGATCCGACCGTCCATCGTCATCGCCAGCGCTTCGTCGAACGGCGCCCAGCGGAGCGCGATCGACTCGGTCGGCTCCGGCGTCGCCTGGCCGAGCCGGAGCGTGCGGGCGACGAACAGCACGGCCTGCTCATCGGTCACGGAGTTGGACAGGTCGAGCCTGCACAGCTCGTCCCACTCGGCGGCTTCCAGGCCTGTCTCCTCGCGCAGTTCGCGCTGGATACCCGCGAGCGCGGTCTCGTCCGGCCCGACGCCGCCTTCCGGGATCTCCCATGAATCGCGACCCAGCGTGTAGCGGTGCTGCCCGACCAGGACGATCCGGTCGTCGTCGTCGAAGGCCACGACGCCGGCCGCGAGGTTCCGGAAGTGGACGACGCCGTAGATGCCGGGGCTGCCATCGGGTCGGCTGACCTCGTCATGCCACACCGTGATCCACTGGTTCTCGTAGGCCACCCGGCGGCTGTGGCGGACGAACCGACCCTCCATGCCGGCATCGTCGCACGGCGCGAGCGGCCTCGTCGGGCCGCCCGGGACGACTCGTAGACTCGCTCGGATGACCGAGGTTCGTCCCGCACCGGAACCGCGCTTCGACGTCGCTGTCGACTGGGACGCACGGATCCGCGCCCGGGACGGGACCGAGCTGTCGGCCAACATCTGGCGACCCGTACCTCGCGCCGACCGAGGACCCGACCGGTTCCCGGCGATCCTCGAGATGATCCCGTACGGCAAGGACAACTGGCGCCGGGGCGCCGACGTGACCCGCGGCGAGTGGTTCGCAGCACGGGGCTTCGCGCTGTGCCGGCTCGACGTGCGCGGAACCGGCTCGTCGGGTGGTGTTGCCCTCGACGAGTACACCGCCGACGAGACGCTCGACGGGTACGACGTGGTCGAATGGCTGGCTGCCCAGCCGTGGTGCGATGGCGGCGTCGGGATGTGGGGCATCTCGTACGGCGGCTTCACCGCCATCCAAGTGGCGGCCCTGCGACCGCCGCACCTGCGCGCCATCGTGCCCGTGATGGCCACCGACGATCGCTACCTCGACGACGTCCACTACCGCGGTGGCTGCGTGACGGTGAGCGAGCTGTCGCAGTACGCCGTCAGCCAGGTCGCGATGAACGCGATGCCGCCCGACGCGGCGTTCCGGGGCACGGGCTGGCGCGACGAGTGGCGCCAGCGCCTCGACGCGACGCCGCCCTGGCTGTTCGCCTGGATGCGCCACCAAACGGATGGGCCCTACTGGCGGCAGGGCTCACTCGCACCCGACTACGACGCGATCGCTGTCCCGATCTTCAATATCGGCGGCTGGCACGATTCCTACGTCGATCCCGCGTTCCGCATGCAGGGTCGGTGCCAGTCGCCTTCGCACACGCTGATCGGCAACTGGGTCCATTCGTGGCCGCATTCGGCCACGCCGGGACCGAACCTGGACGAGCTCCACGAGATCGCGCGTTTCTTCGATCGTCACCTCAACGGGATCGACAACGGGTGGGACCGCGAGCCCCCGATCGTGTGGTTCGAGCACGAGTACGCACCGCCCGAGCCGTTCCCAGCCGTCCTGCCCGGTCGATGGCGTGCCGCGGCCGCCTACCCCCACCCGTCCACGCAGGTCCGGACGTGGCGGTTCGCCGATGGCAGCCTGGTCGAGGATGCGGAGGCCGGCGCGGCGATCGACGCATTCCGCCATCGGCCGACGAGCGGCACGCGCGGGCCGTTGTCGTGGGGGGCTGGCGACCGACCGAATGGGCTGGCCCGCGACCTCCGGCCGGACGAATCGGACGGGCCGACGTACACCACCGAGCCGTTGGCCGACGCCCTGGAGGTCCTCGGGGTCCCGGTGGTCGTCGTCCACGTCGAGGTCGACGCACCCGTGGCGACGTTGTCGGTGCGCCTGTCCGATGTGGCGCCCGACGGGACGTCGGCCCTCGTGAGCGCCGGCGTGCTGAACCTGACCCACCGCCGATCGCACCGGGATCCCGAGCCGCTCGTGCCCGGCGTCGTGGACGAGGTGCGGGTCCCGCTGCGCACGACCGGCTACCGCTGGTTAGCCGGCCATCGACTCCGGGTCGCGATCGCCTCGTCGTTGTGGCCCGTCCTGTGGCCCTCGCCGTATCACACCACGCTGCGAGTCCACCGCGGCCCAGCGACACCATCCCGCCTCGAGCTCCCGGTCGTGCCGCCCGCCGGCGGCGACGGTGACCGCGACCCTCCGCCGTTCCGCACGGATCCGCCCGACCTCCATTGGCCGGTCGCCGAGCCCATCGACGGCGCCGGACCGGCGGTCGCAGACCCTCCCGAGTGGCGGATCGACGAGGACGTGGTCGCAGGCTCGGTGACGGTGCGGATCCACGACGGCGGCGAAGACATCGTGCCGGACGGACGCAGGCTCTATGCGGCGGAGACGATCTCGATGACCGCCTGGGACGGCGATCCGGCCAGGGCCGAGCTCGATGCCAACGTGGTGTATCGATGGCAGGAGCGCGATCCGGAGCGGAACGGTGAGCTGACGCGTATCGAGATCCGGGCCGTCTCCCGACAGCACAGCACGGTGACCGATTTTGACCTATCGGTCCGCCTCGAGGTTGACGTCGACAGCGACCGCTTCTTCGAGCGCGATTGGCACGAGACGATCCCCCGCCATCTGGTCTGACGGAGCTGCGGTAGGGTGCCGCACGAGCGCAACGACCGAGCGTAACGACAGCGCGACACAGGGCGTCGTCCGCTACGAATGGAGGCAGATGCCGTGCGACGCGCCGTCAAGGTCCTCGCAGTCACGCTCGTGGCGATCATCGTGCTCGGCTATGGAGCCGCGAGCGCCGTCGTCTGGGATCGGCTCACCAAGGTCGACGGCGAGTGCCACCCGGAGTGGGCAACCAACGATCCGACGGCCTTCAGCGACCCCGACCATCCCGAGGTCGACACCGCGGTCTATGCCATGCCCGCACCGGAGGATGTGACCTTCCCGAGCCGCGATCCCGCCGTCACGATCAGCGGCTGGTGGATCGCCGCGCCGGATCCCGCGGCACCGGCCATCGTCGTGGTCCACGGCCACACGGCCTGCAAGCGGGACGACGACGTCCTGCTTCCCGCCGGGATGCTCTACCGCAACGGCTTCTCCGTCCTGCTGATGGATCTGCGCGACCACGGCGACTCCACCGACGAGGATCGGCGCTTCGCGGGCGGGACCGAGGAGTACCGCGATGTCCTCGGGGCCTGGGACTGGCTGCAGTCCGCCCACTCGATCCCGGCCGATCGGATCGGCCTCACCGGCATCTCGCTCGGCGCGGCCACGGTGCTCATCGCCAGCGGTGAGGAGCCGCGAGTCGCCGCGACCTGGGAGGACTCGAGCTACGCGGACATCGGCGTGGCGATCCGCGCCGAGCTGGCGCGCAACGGCTATCCCGAGTTCCTCGAGGTCGGCGGCATCGCGATGGCCCGCGTCCTCAGCGGCGATGACCTGCGCTCCCGGAGCCCACTCGTGGCGGTCGGGCGGATGACCGGCCGCCACCTGTTCATCACACACGGGACCGAGGATGGACGGCTGAGCGTGGAATACGGCCACACACTCGTCACGGCCGCCACGGCAAGCGGCGCAGTCGTCGACTCCTGGATCGTGCCGGGTGCAGGGCATACGCAGGCGATGTGGCTCGAGACCGGCGCGTACGAGGGCCGACTGGTCGGGTTCTTCGAGACGGCGCTGGCACGCTGACCCGCTCCTGAGCGGGCGCTAGACTCGGCCCGTGTCGCGCATCAGTCGGAAAGCCGAGTCCTTCACCGAGTCGGTCATCCGCGAGATGAACAGGGTGGCGGTCGCGTACGGTGCGGTCAGCCTGGCCCAGGGATTCCCCGACTTCGCCTGCCCGCCCGAGCTGAAACGGGCGGTCGCCGAAGCCGTCGACGCGGACATCAACCAGTACGCGATCACCTGGGGCTCGAAGCCGCTCCGCGACGCGATCGTCGAATCGACCGTTCGCCATTTCCCCGGGTTCGGCGCGATCGACCCGGAGACGCAGGTCACGGTGACCTGCGGCGCGACCGAGGCGATGATCGCGGCCATGCTCGGCCTGCTCGACCCCGGCGACGAGGTCGTCATCTTCGAGCCGTATTACGAGAACTACGGTCCGGATGCCATCCTGTCCGGCGCCGTGCCGCGTTACGTCACGCTCCACGAGCCGGACTGGTCGATCGACCCCGACGAACTGCGTCTGGCATTCGGGCCGCGGACGCGGGGGATCGTGGTCAACTCGCCCCATAACCCGACCGGCAAGGTGTTCTCCCGTGAGGAGCTCGAGCTGATCGCGGGGCTGTGCGTCGAGCACGACGTCATCGCCTTCACCGACGACATCTACGAGCACCTGGTCTACGAGGGCGAGCACATCCCGCTTGCCACGCTCCCCGGCATGGCCGAGCGGACCGTCAGCATCCACTCGATGTCCAAGACGTACTCGGTGACGGGCTGGCGCATCGGCTGGGCGATCGCCCCGGCGGACCTGTCCCTCGGGATCCGCCGCGTGCACGATTTCCTGACGGTCGGTGCCGCGGCGCCGCTGCAGGCCGCCGCGGTGACCGCGCTGTGCTTCCCCGATTCCTACTACGACGACCTGCTCGCCGGCTACCGCGAACGACGAGACCTCCTCATCCCGGCGCTCCGGACGGCCGGATTCGGGGTCCATGAGCCATCCGGCGCCTACTACGTGATGACCGATATCCGGGACCTCGCTCGCGACGGTGAGGACGATGTCGCGTTCGCCCATCGACTGATCCGGGATCCGGGCGTCGCCGCCGTGCCCGGCTCGTCGTTCTTCTCGAGAGCGGAGCTCGGCCGCTCGAAGCTGCGGTTCGCGTTCCCGAAGCGGCGCGAGACCCTGGAAGCGGCCGCGGAGCGCCTGGCGCGACTGGCCTGACCGTCAGGCCTCGGCGGGCAGGTCCGGGATGGCCTCGCGGACGATCGCCCAGATCTCCCGACGGGCATCCGGGCCGTCGTAGCGGAGCAATGGATCCGGCTGCAGGTTGCGCTCCCGGATCTCACCCGCCATGCGCGTATAGAGGACCGGGTAGATCGCGCCGGTACCGTCTGCCTCCAACGTCACGGCGACAGCGTCGGGCCCGCCTGCATCGAGGTAGTGGGTCAGCGGCTGGACACCGTCGTCGACGAGGCCCGCTGCCGCGTCCATCGTGAACACCCGGGCGAGGTACGCCCGCTGATGCCACAGCTCCGGGGCTTCGGCGAGCTCCGACGCGATCGTCGACACGAGGTCGCTCGTCGCGAGCGCCGGCCGCGAAGGCGCGACATCGAATCGGGTCTCGGCGATCCGCTGTGCGAGGACCATCGCGTTGTAGCGGCCACCGTGGACGGCGCCCGAGTTGGCCGGGACGCCGTGCTTGACAAGTCCCTTGGCGGCCTGGCCGATCGTCCCCGCGAAATACACGTCGGGCAGGGTCGTGCTCTCCCACCACGACGAGACGAGCGGCAGGCGGCTTCGACCGCTGACCGAGCAGCCGATGTCGGGAAGGTCGAGGATCGGTGTCGTGAATCCGGTCGCCGAGATGACGTCGTCCATCTCGATGGCCAGCTCCTCACCATTGTCCGTTCGTCGGAGGCGCACGGTCAGGGACCCGTCGCCGCCCTCGGTCCGCTCGATGCGGTCGAGCGCAGCATCGAGGACCGCCACGCCGCCACCGAGGACGAAATCCTCGAACGGCTGCACGTACCTGGCGCGGACACCCGCCAGCGACCGCGTCTGGACCGAGAACTTGGCAGGCGACGGCGACGCCAGCACGATGGATCGTGCCCAGGGCAGCAGTCCGTTCGCGAGTTCGAACCCGGAGTTCTGCTTGCCGAGCATCAGCACGCGGTGCCCTGCGTACGACTCGGCCGGTCGGACGTCGGCGTAATGATGGGTCAGCTCCATCCCGATGCCGGGCGGCGTGAACGGCTGGGCCACACCCACCGCGATCACGAGCGACCCCGCCCGGTACTCGCCATCCGTCGTCTCGAGAACGAACCCGCCGCCGTCGGCAGCGTCGACTTGGCGCGTCCCCGTCCAGCGGCAGCCGTATCGCACGGCTATTCCCGCGCGATCCGCGAAGAGCGCCAGGTTCGCCTCCATCTCGGGCCGCGACGGGAAGTAGGAACTGCCATCCATGAGGTCGGGTTGCAGCGCCCGCGCCTCGGGCTCGTCGGCGAGGAGGCTGTTCCAGTCGTACCGCTCGTACGCGCGCGATCCGCGCGGCGCCGGGGCGTGTGGCTTGGTCCAGGACAGCAGTCGCTGGAAGAACGGCCAGCGCCGGAACATCCCGCCAGGCGACGGATCCTCGGAGATGACAGCGTGCTCGATCCCGTAGCGCCGCAATGCGTACGAGACCTGCAGGCCGCCCGGCCCGGAGCCGACCACGAGGACCGGATACGGGCCCGGCGGGAACGGCCGGGACGAGTCGCCCCGGTGCGTCACGTCCCCGAGCGGTTCGCGGCCCGGAGCCGTCGAGCCTGCGCCTGGAGCATCCGGAACATCACTTTGGGCTGGCTGACGAGGAACGATTCGACCTGGGGCCCGGGCAGGACCAGGCAGCGCATCTGGCGCGTCGCCGTCACGTCGGCGATCGCGGGCACGCCGAGGAGGATCGCGACCTCGCCGAAGAAGTCGCCGCGACCGAGGCGCGCCAATTCCCTGCCGTCGGCCTCGACGAGCGCCTCGCCGTCGACGATCACGAAGAAGCCGGATCCCGATAGGCCCTGGTGCACGATGGTCTCGCCCTCGGCGAACATCCGCTCGTCGAAGATGTGGATGATCGCCTCGAGCTGGGGCGCCGACAGGTCGGCGAAGAGCCCGAACCCCGAGATCGCGTCGAGCAGTTCGTCTCGTTCGATCATGCGCGCATCGTGCCACGCTCGCGTCCGTCCCGGGCGGTTCCCGCGCCATCGGCCCGTCATCCGCGACCTTGACGCTCGACCGCCGCGCAGCGCAGCATCACGAGGTCCATCATGGAGACCGGCATGACCCTCACGCACGACCATCGGGCCGAGCTACTGGCTCGCGCGCCGCTGCTCGCGGGGGTCGATCCCGAGGGCATCGCGATGATCGCCAAGCGGGTCGTCGAGGTTGAGTTCCCGAAGGACGCCGTCATCGCTCGGCAGGGCGACGTCGGGACCGGGTTCTTCCTGGTCGCCAGCGGCAGCGTGCGAGTCGTGCGGAATGGGGAGACCATCGCCCGGATCGGGCCCGGCGACTTCTTCGGCGAACTGTCGGTGCTCGACGGGCGGCCGCGCGTGGCGCAGGTCATCGCCGACGAGCCGACTGTCTGCCTCGCCCTCGCCAGCTGGGACTTCGAGGCCGTGGTCAAGGAGCAGCCGACCGTCGCACTGGGGGTCATGCGCGGGTTGGCAGGGCGTCTCCGCGAGCTGACCGAGGCGCACCGGCACTGACCGGTCGAGCGGTCTCGAAGATGCGCACGGAAGCCGCCCCGCCGACCGGCACCGTCACCTGCCTGTTCTCCGACATCGAGGGATCGACCCGGATCGAGCTCGCGCTCGGGACCGGGCCGTACCGCGACGTCCGCGAGCGCCATCGCGCCCTGCTGCGCGAGGCGTTCCGCGCCCACGACGGCTACGAACAATCGACAGAGGGCGACTCGTTCTTCGTGCTGTTCCGACGCGCGATCGATGCGGTGGCGGCTGCGGTCGCCGCCGAACGCGCGGTGGCCGCAGAGACGTGGCCGGAGGGGATCGAGGTTCGGGTGCGGATGGGGCTGCACACCGGCGAGATCGAGTCGACGGGCGGCGACGTGATCGGCTACGACATCAACCGGACGGCGCGCATCGCGGCGATCGCCCACGGCGGCCAGGTCCTCGTGAGCGACGCGACCCGGGCACTGGTGGCCGAGACGCTGCCCCCAGGCGTCGCTCTGCGTGACCTCGGCCCGCACCGGCTCAAGGACCTTCGCGAACCCGAACGACTGGCGCAGCTGGTCGTCGACGGGTTGCAGGACACGTTCCCGCCACTCCGCTCGCTCGACGCGCGACCGAACAACCTGCCCACCCAGCTGACGACGTTCGTGGGCCGCGAGCGTGAGCTGGCGGAAGGGCTCGAGCTCCTGCGCACCACGCGGCTGTTGAGCCTCACCGGCCCAGGCGGGACGGGCAAGACCCGGCTGTCGCTGCAGGTCGCCGCAGCCGCCGCCGACGATTACCCCGATGGCGTCTGGTTCGTCGCGCTCGATGCGGTCCGCGACCCGGAGCTCGTTGCACCGACGGTGGCCCGGACGCTCGGCCTGGCCGACAATCAGTCGCAGACCCCGGTCGAACGTCTGGCCGCGGAGATCGGCGATGGGCACGTGCTGCTCGTGCTCGACAACTTCGAACAGGTCATCGCAGCCGGCCCGGACATGGCCGACCTGCTGCGACGCTGCCCGAACGTCAGGTGTCTGGTCACCACCAGGATCCCGCTTCGGGTCTCCGGGGAACAGGAGTATCCGGTCCCCGGGCTGCCGGCGCCGCCGGACACGCGCCGCTTGTCGGAGGTGGAGCGCCTGAACCTACCGCGTGCGCTGCGCGAATTCGACATCGAGGCGCTCACGCAGTTCGAGGCCGTGCGACTGTTCATCACCCGGGCGACGGCCGTGCGGCCGGCATTCACGGTAACGAATACGAACGCGCCTGCGGTGGCGGGGATCGCCGCCCGGCTCCATGGGATGCCGCTGGCGATCGAGCTCGCGGCGGCACGCGTCAAGCTGCTCACGCCCGATCAGATCCTGGCCCGGCTGGAGCGACACCTGGACCTGCTGATGGGCGGCTCGCGCGACCTGCCGGAACGCCAGCAGACGTTGCATGGCGCCATCGGCTGGAGCTACGACCTCCTCGACGGGGGGGCGCGCCGGCTACTCGAGCGGCTGTCGGTGTTCCGCGGGGGCTTCGACCTCGAGATGGCCGAGACCGTGTGCGGACCGGCCGACGAGGTCGGTGGCGATGTCGTCGAACGCACCGGCGAGCTGCTCGATCAGAGCCTCGTCCGCCTCGATGAGGGCGCCGCCGAGCCAAGGTTCGCGATGCTCGAGACGATCCGCGAGTTCGCGGCCCAGATGCTCGCGACCCGAGACGACGCCCAGGAGATCGCGGCCCGCCACGCGGCGGCGATGCTGGCACTCGCCGAGCGGGCCGCGCCGGAGCTGTCCGGCAATGATCAGCGCATCTGGCTCGATCGCCTCGAGCGTGACCATGACAACCTCCGGGCGGCGCTCGACTGGGCGGCCGCCCGCCCGGAACCGGCGGTCGCGGCGCGACTCACGTTCGCGCTGTGGCGGTTCTGGCAGCAGCGCGGGTACATCAACGAGGCGCGGGCGCGCATCGACGCGATGGCTGCCCAGGGATGGGACCTCGAGCCGATCGTGCGTGCCCGATTCGCCGAGGCGGCCGGCGGGATCGCCTACTGGCAATCCGACCAGGAGACGACCACGCGCTGGTACCAGGAGGCGCTCGACATCTGGCGTGCGCAGGGGGACAAACGCGAGATCGCCAATGCTCTCTATAACCGCGCGTACGCGGACGTCATCGAGATCATGTCGGGCGCCCGGGGTCCGCAGAAACTGCTGGCCGGGCAAGCGATGCTGGAAGAGGCGCTCGCACTGTTCCGCGAGGTCGGCGATACGCGGGGCGAGGCGAACGTCATCTGGGGCCTCGGCAGCTTCCACTATTTCGGCGCCGACGCCGACAAGTCCGGCGAGTGGTATCGGCGATCCCTGGAGCTCCATCGAGCGGCCGGGGACCGCACGATGGAAGCGTGGTCGCTCCACATGCTTGCGCTGTCGATGACCGGCCAGAGTCGGTGGATGGACGCCGTCGAGCGGTCGCATGAGGCGCTTCGGCTCTTCCACGAGGCCGGGGACGTCGCCGGCGTCAACCTGGTCCTCGACGACCTTGCGATCATCGCGACCGGCGTCGGCGACTTCGAGCGGGCCGGCCGGCTGTGGGGGGCGGCCCGCCACCTGCAACGGACGACCGGCACGGCGCTCGCCGACTACGTGCAGCAGACGAACGTCCTGTTCGGCGTGCCGACGCCGCCGGATGCGATGGATGCCGACCTCCTCGAGCGATACGCCCGCGAGGGGGCAGCCATGTCGTTCGATGAGATCGTCGCGTACGCGCTCGAGATCCCAGCTGGGAGCCAGCTCCTTCCGCAGGTGGAGGTCGTGTCGGAGTGATCGAACCGTCCGGGCTCCCTGTGCTCCAGATCGTCGATGACGACCAGCCGCCAGAGCCGGTCGACCCCGGGACGGTCATCCTGACCTGCGCGAACTGCGGCGCGGCGATGGACGAGCGCAAATGCAAGCTGATCTGCCGCTGCGGGTACTTCCTGTCCTGCTCCGACTACTACTGACGACGCCCGTCACGGCGGGTGCTGCCCGCCGGTTCGGCTAGACTGGCGGTCGATGACCGCCGAGCCGATCCCAGCGCCTCGCCCGAAGACCGGCATCCCCAAGAACCCCGGGCGACGGGAGCTCGGGATGACGGCCACGCTGCTCTTCCCGAACCGCGAGATCGTCGAGCAGTACTACGTTCCGATCATCTACACGGCATGCCGGACCTGTTACTCCGAGATGCCGCCCGAGGAGATCTTCCGCAAGTCGGTCGACGGCGAGTTCGACCCGGCCAAGATGCAGAAGCTCATCTCGTCGGTGATCGAGTCGGGTCACGGCTCGACCATCGAGCACATCGTGTTCACGTTCGGCATCACCGGGGTGTCGCGGACGCTCTCGCATCAGCTCGTCCGTCACCGGGCGGGCGTCGCGTTCGACCAGCAGAGCCAGCGCTACGTCAAGTTCAAGGGGGCGGCGACGATGCTCCCCCACTCGATCGCGGAGGGTGATGCGGACCTGCGCGATCGATACGAATCGCAGGTCTCCGGCGCGCTCGACCTGTACGGCGAGATGCTGGAAGCGGGGCTGCCCGGCGAGGACGCGCGGTTCGTCTTCCCGAACGCGACCCGCACGAACCTCGTGATGACGGCCAACCTTCGGGCGCTGATCCACATGTCCGGGCTGCGGCTGTGCACGATGGCCCAATGGGAGATCCGCCGGCTCTTCCAGCTGATCCGTCAGCAGATCTTCACGGTGTCGCCGTTCCTTGGGTCGTTCCTGGCGCCGAAATGCGTACCGCTCGGCTACTGCGACGAGTTCAACAACCGCGACGAGCACTGCCCGATCCGGCCGCACAAGGACAACGTCCTGGGCGCGTGGGCTGAGAAGGCGGCGGCGGCTCGAGCCGCTGGTCGGGAGCTGCCGCAGGCCTAGCAGTCGCGGCGAGTGCAGTGTCGCCGACGCGCACGCCTTCCGGACGAAACGTTCATGGCCATCTGCCCAGGCTGCAACGATCCCGCAGCTGGAGCGGGTTGCGCACGCTCATCCGTGCGAAACGCGTGTGCTGCAGCGTCACGCCGAAAAGTCACTGTCCAGCGGCGATGCGCACCTCGCGGGTCTCGACGTCGGACGCGATGAAGGCCAGGAGTCGCTCGCCCTCGGTCTCCACGTCCACCCGCTGCGCTGCGCTGATCGGCTGGGCGAGCGTCACCGTCATCGTCGCACGTCGCTGGTCACGATCGATGCGCCACGCCGCCGCGACGAAGCCGTCGACAAGCACGCCGCCACGCCAGGCGAGGTCCGGTACGGCTACGCCATCGCTCAGGATCCGCGAGCGGTCCTCGTGCGACAGGAACACGTTGTCGTACTGCGGCAGGAACCGGATCGGGGCCGGCGTGTCGGCGTCCGCGATCGGCCCATCGGCGACGTCGACCAACTCGCGACCGGTCTCGTCACGGTAGGTCCGCAGCCGTGGCCGTAGGCGGTCGACCACGTCGCGCAAGCCGGTCAGCCACGACCACACGCGGATGTCGCCGACAGTCGCCGGCCCGAACACGGCCAGGTAGCGCATGACGAGGTCGTCGACGCTGGGGTCGCGGTCCATCGGGCGACCGAGCCATGCCTCGGCGGTCGTGTTGGTCGCGCGACCGGTCTGCCGCCACAGGCCACGTGGCGGCACCTGGACGAGCGGCAACAGGAACCGCGCGGAATAGGCGAGCGAGGTCGCGTCGCGATCGGGCCATCCCGGCGCCAGCGCCACGCCAAGCTCGCCGGGCGTCCGAGGCCGCTCCTCCACGGCCTCACGCGCGCGCGCGAGCACGCTATCGATATCCACGCCGACCAGCCGCTTCGCGAACGGGCTGCTCCGCCACGACCGCGCCATCACGTCGGCAAGGATCGGGTAGTGGGCCAGGGCATCGCCGGCGGTGACCAGGTGGAGCGTGCCGCGAAGGTGACCCATGCGCACGGCGCGGCGGGTCTCGATCAGCTCGCTGAGCTCCATCGGATCGAAGCCGGCGACGCGAGTCCACAGCCCGACGTACGGGTCGGGCGGTTCCTGGGCCTGCATGCCGACGAGGTACTCGATGACATCGGCAGCGGGACGCTCGACCCGCTCCAGTAGCAGCTGGCGGGTCAGCAGCGTCCGGTTGAGCGTCCGCCGTGAGAGGACCGGCGTCGAGGTCCCGGCGGTCATCCGGCGAGGGCCCGCTCGAACGCCTCCAGGGTGTCCCGGGAGAAGAGCACGAACGTGACCTCATCGATGGCGTCGGGATGGTCGGCGATCCACGCGTCCACGCTCCCGATCGCGATCGTCGCGGCCGCCTCCAGGGGATACGAGTAGATCCCCGTCGAGATCGACGGCAGCGCGACGGTTCGGCAACCCTCTCGCGCAGCCAGGTCGAGCGACGTTCGATAGGCGCTCGCGAGCGCCTCGGGCTCGCCTGCTGCGCCGCCACGCCAGATCGGTCCGACCGCATGGATGACGACACTTGCCGGCAGGTTGCCGGCGACGCTCACCACGGCGCTCCCGGTCGGGCAGTGGCGACCACCCCCGTACCGACGCTCGAGATCGGCCATGATCGCCGGGCCGCCGGCGCGATGGATCGCGCCATCGACGCCACCGCCCCCGGCCAGCGCGCTGTTCGCGGCATTGACGATGGCGCATGCCTCGACCGTCGTGATGTCGCCCTGGACGAGTCGGAGCATGGTCATCGGGTCGGCCTGCCGATCAGTCGTCCGACAGGTCCGCCACGAACCGTCGGATGATGCCGGCCAGCCGGGGCCCGGCCTCGGCTCCGGCCTCGAGCACCTCCGCGTGCGTCAGCGGCGCACCCGTGTAGCCGGCGCCGGCATTCGTCACCAGTGAGACGCCGCACACCTCCAGTCCCACCCAGCGCGCGGCGATGCACTCGAGCACGGTGGACATACCGACCGCGTCGCCACCGAGTCCCGCCAGCATCCGGACCTCGGCCGGCGTCTCATATGCGGGGCCGGCCAGGCCGATGTAGACACCTTCGCGCACATCGACGCCCTCGGCGGCGGCCGCCGCCCGGAGTCGGCCGCGGAGCCGCGGGCTCCAGGCAGCGGTCATGTCGGGAAACCGCGGCCCCAGCTCGTCCGCGTTGCGACCGATGAGCGGCGAGCGTCCGGTCAGATTGATGTGGTCGCGCATGATCATCAGCGTGCCGGGCCTGAACGATGGATCGAGGCCACCGGCAGCATTGGTCAGGACCACGATCCGGGCCCCCAGTGCGTGGAACAGCAGCACCGGCTGGACGACGAGTCCCTGATCGTTGCCCTCGTACAGGTGGAACCGGCCCTGGAGCATCACGACCGGCCTGCCGGCCAGCCGGCCCAGCAGCAGCCGGCCGACGTGCCCCGGGGCGGTCGCCGGTGGCCAGCCGGGGAGGTCGTCGAATGGGATCGCGACCGCCTCCTCGAGGTCGTCGGCCAGTCCGCCCAGACCGGACCCCAGGACGAGGCCTACCTCCGGCACGAGATCGGTCCGCATGCGCACGGCCGCGACGAGCGTGGCGATGCGCTCGGGCTGGTCGACCGGGGGGATCGGCAGGGTCGGATCGATGGTCACGGTGTCCGTCAACGAACTCCTCCGAGCACGCCGACCCAGCATGACAGCACGGAGCCGGCTCGGTGTGAGCAAGGGAGGGGGCTTCGTCGCGCCCGACGGAAGTATCGACACCGGGATGCCGATCGCGTCCCGTCGGGCGCCTCCCGCGGACGGGCCGTGGTGAGACGGCCAGGCGACCGTGGGCAACGAAGCGCCCGAAGCGACCGGCGGCGAACGGAGGGCCCTTGATGTGATCTCGGTTTCCTGCGTCCTGTCGGCCCCTTCGGGCACGACCTACGGTATCGGGCGCCTCGCGGGCCGGTCAACGCGCTTATCCACGAACCTCGGACCGATCGTCTTACGGCTGTCCACTGGAAATCCGGGGCTGTGGTCGGGGTGTGGATAACCCTGTGGATGAGCCGAAGGGACGTCAGCCGCCCATCGCGAACATCTCGATCTTGGGCAGGTTCGACGTCGACTGCGCCCGCAGCTCGGAATACCTGTCGTCGCGGGCGCGCCACGTCTGTGCCAGGAACTCGATCAACTCCTCGTCGGTGGAGCCGTCGCGCAGCACGGCCCGAATATCCCGACCGTCGACCGCGAACAGACACGTGTAGAGCTTGCCGTCGGCCGATAGCCGCGCCCGCGTGCAGTCCCGGCAGAACGGACGCGTGACCGACGAGATGATCCCGAATTCGCCGGCGCCGTCGGCATACCGCCAGCGATCCGCGACCTCTCCCCGGTAGCCCGGGTCGGCGGGCTCCGCCGCCCAGGTCGTCGTCACCAGCTCGACGAGCTCAGCCGCCGGGACGACCTCGTCGAGCCGCCAGCCGTTCGAGTGGCCGACATCCATGTACTCGATGAAGCGCAGCGTCACCCCGGTCTCGCGCGCCCAGCGCGCCATCGGCACGACCGACGTCTCGTTGATATCGCGGCGGACCACCATGTTGACCTTGACCGGCGCGAGACCCGCCTCGAGCGCAGCATCGATGCCGTCGAGCACGCGGGCGACCGGGAAGTCGACCCCGTTCATCGCCCCGAACACGCGGTCGTCCAGGGAGTCGAGGCTGACCGTCACGCGGCGGAGACCGGCGTCTGCCAGCGGCCGTGCAAGGGCGCGCAGCGCGGCACCATTGGTGGTCAGCGTCAGGTCGAGCGCCGCCCCGGCCGGAGTGTGCAATGCGGCCAGCATCCGGATCAGCTCCGGCAACCCTCGCCGCACGAGCGGCTCGCCGCCGGTGATGCGCAGCTTCTCCACACCGAGCGCGACGAAGGCCCCCGCCGCCCGATGGATCTCCTCGAACGTCAGGACCTGATCCTTGGGCAGGAACTCGTAGTCGCGCCCGAAGATCTCCTTGGGCATGCAGTACGTGCATCGGAAGTTGCAGCGGTCGGTGACCGAGATCCGCAGATCGTGCAGTGGCCGACCCAGTCGATCGAGCGGCAAAGCGGCCGAATGTGCGTCCATCGAACGTCCATCGTAGCGCCGAACCGCGTTGCACCAGCACAACGTCACGTGGTACGGGTGCTCCGGCGGTACGACCGGCGTACACCGCTGGTACCACTAGCGGACTCCACCACACCAAACCTCGCTGGCACGATGCCTCCACGCCCCAAGCCACCTATTTCCGACGAGGGATCCACGC
>DATAFZ010000038.1:0-19309 GCA_036257225.1 Candidatus Limnocylindrales bacterium
GTCGCCACGAGGGTCCATCGTTGGCGCGGCGTCATCGCGGGAGTGTCGCAGATAGACTCTCGGCGCTATGCCCGGACCTGTAGCCCTCGTGGGCGCTGGCGAATTCCTTCCGTCGATGGCCGAGTTCGACGCCGATCTGCTCGCCGCGACCGGTATGGCGCGTCCTCGGGTGGCCATCCTGCCGACCGCGTCATACCCCGACGGTGAGGCCGTCTTCCAGCGCTGGTCTGCGATGGGCGTGACCCACTTCGCGGGCCTTGGGGCGGAGGTGGAGCCGGTCCTCGTTCGAGACCGCGGCGAGGCCGATGATCCCTCTGCGGCACAGGCCGTCGGCGAGGCGGATCTCGTGTACCTCTCCGGCGGCAAGCCGTCGTACCTGCTGGATGTGCTGGCCGGGAGTGCCGTCGGCCGGGCGCTGGTCGCGGCCCATGAGCGTGGCGCCGCGCTGGCGGGTTGCTCCGCCGGGGCGATGGCGCTGGCCGGCTTCGCGTTCGACTTCCGGCTCCGGCTGGTGCCCTTCCCGCTCCGCTGGGGGACCGGCCTCGGGTTCGCCCCGGGGGTGTCGGTGGTGCCGCATTACGATGCGTGGCCGGAGCCGCTGTCAGCCCTGATCGCCTTCCAGGCCCCGCGCGGTTCGGTCGTGCTGGGGATCGACGAGGACACTGCGGTGGTCGGTCGCGATGGGGGTTGGCAGGTCCACGGGGACGCGCGGGTCACCGTGTGGCGGGGCCGACACCGGGAGCGCTTCCGCGCCGGCGAGGTGTTCCGGGTCTAGGCGGTTTCGTGGCAGCCCGCGACTGGGAGTCGCGTTTTCACGGCGAAGGGCTTGTCAAGCCATCTCTCGGACGCATTCCGCGACTCCGAGTCGCGAGATCGGCCCGAGCGCGCCACCTACTGCGGTTCCGGTTCGAAAACGTGCCTGGGAGTCGCCCCCGCGGACGAAACCGCCGTCAGTCCGGGCGGACCGTTCGGAAGCAGTCGGAGCAGTAGACCGGCCGGTCCATCCGAGGTCGGAACGGGACCTGGGCCTGGTTGCCGCACGACGAGCAGACCACCGCGAAATACTCGCGATCGGGCCGTTCGACGCTCCGCTCGTAGCCGCGCGGGCCGCCGATGTCACGAACGTCGTAGCCACCGTCGCGCGCGGCGCGGCGGCTGGCTCGGCAGCTCGTGCAACGCTTGGGATCCGAGGCGAACCCCTTCTGGGCGTAATACTCCTGATCGGCAGCCGAATGGATGAAATCGACGCCACAGTCGACACAGTTGAGGGTCCGATCAGCGTAGGTCACGATGTTCCTCCGGGGCGCGATGGTCGGCGGGGCGCGCCTGCGGAGGGCGACCATATCGGCAGTCGGGAAAGCGAGGTCTGGCAAGGAAAGCCGGGCCCTGCGACCCAGGTGCCGATGTTGGAGTCCCTGTCTGCGGGGCGCACCGGTTGTTTCGTGCGGCGCAGGATACAACGGGCCCGAAAAACGGACATCGCTCCGCTCCGGGCACGGGCTGGCAGCCGTGACAACGTACCTGTCACAATGGCGCGCGAGGATCCGGGCTGGCGAGCGGGGAGTCATGGGGGCGCCTCGCTCGCGCCATACCCAGTGGTAGCCGGATCGTTCCGACCCGACATCACTGGGAGGCCAGACCCGAGCGGATGCTACGGATCATCCACACCGCGGACGTCCACCTCGGCGCACGCCATGACGACCTCGGTGAGCAGGCGAGCGCCCAACGCGAGCGCCAGTTCGCCGCCTTCGCGGCGACCGTCGACCTCGCGCTCGGCGAGAAGGCCGACATGGTCCTGATCGCCGGCGATCTATTCGACAGCAACATGCAACCGCGCCGCTCCGTGGAGCGGGTGGCCGCCCAGCTCCGGCGGCTGGCAGTCGGCCGCGTCCGTACCGTGATCGTGCCCGGCACCCACGACGCGTACGACCGCTCCTCGATCTACCGGGCCTACGACCTCAAGGCCCTCGCCGGGAGCACGCCGGATGACGATTGGGTGACGCTCCTGACGCCGGAGCGCCCGCGCATCCACCTGCCGGCCTGTGACGTGGTCGTCCACGGTCCGGTGTTCGCCACCAAGCGCGCACCGCACAGCCCGTTGCGGGATATCGACGTGGCCGCCCATCGCGACACTGCCACGTGGCAGGTCGGGGTCCTCCACGGCTCGGTCGCGATCCCCGGGAAGACGGACCGGGACGACGTCGTGGTCACCACCGAGGAGATCGCCGCGAGCGGGCTCGATTATCTCGCGCTCGGGCACTGGCACTCGGCCCGCCAGGCCAAGGCGGGCGCCACCACGTATGCCTACTCGGGCGCCCCCGAACCGGTAGCACTGAACCAGGACCGCGCCGGCAAGGCGCTCATGATCGCGCTGGAGCAGACGGGGGCGGGCAAGAG
This sequence comes from Candidatus Limnocylindrales bacterium, assembly GCA_036257225.1. Classification (GTDB taxonomy): domain Bacteria; phylum Chloroflexota; class Limnocylindria; order Limnocylindrales; family CSP1-4; genus SPCO01. The sequence goes on from DATAFZ010000038.1 coordinate 2,398, forward strand.
CGTGAGCGTGACGGACCGCCAGGTCGGCAAGACCAGGTTCGAGCGCTTGGAGCTCGATGCCGCCGGCATCACGACACAGCCCGCGTTGATCGACAGCCTCGCGCGCAAGGGCGACCCGGACCTCGTGCTCGATGCTCGCATCGTCGGTGTCCGACCCGACGAGCTGGACCTTCACCCCGACGAGATCGAAGGCGCGCTTGCTCCGCGATTCCTCAAGGTCCGCGTCCGCGATCTCAGCACCCCGGCGCTGACCGAAGGTGCGTTGCCATCGCCGGACACGATCTCGGGAGCCTTCATCCGCGACCTCGAGGCGCGCATCGCCGAGCTCGAAGCATCGGCCGCGTCGGAGGGTGGCGCCGACACGACGACCGAGGCCGCGGAGCTGCGCGACGCGCTGCGCCTGGGCCGGCTCCTGCTGGCCGGTCACGAGGTCTCGCTGTGAGGATCCGCAGGCTGCAGGTCCGCGACCTGCGCCGCTACCGCGAGCTCGACATCGACCTTGCACCCGGCGTGACCGTCGTGCGCGGGCCGAACGAGGCAGGCAAGAGCACGATCCAGCGCGCCATCGAGCTCGCCCTCACCCGACGCGTGACCAGCAATGCAGGCGACCTCGAGGCCCTCCGCCCGTGGGACGCCGCGGCCGATGCGCGGCCGTGGGTGGCACTGGAGTTCGAGCAGGAGGAGGAGGACGGCCGGATCGCCACCGGGACCGTCGAGAAGTGGTTCGCCGGCCAGAAGGGGACCGTCGACCTGGTGTACGACGGCCAGCGCGTCACCGATCCCGCCTTGGCGGATCAGGTCCTGGCCGAGCTGTCGGGCATCCCGAACGAGCCCTTCTTCCGATCGACCGCGTCGGTCCGCCACCACGAGCTCAGCGACGTGGCCCGCGACGAGGCCGCGCTCCGGGACCGGCTCCAGGCCAGCATCAGCGGCGCCGACCGGGGGACCGGCCGCGCGAAGAAGAAGCTCGAGCGCGCGATCTACGAGCTGACCACGAAGGGCGACAAGAATCCTGGCCGGCTCAAGGTCGCCGAGGCGGCGGTGGCCCAGACCGCGGCCACCGTCGAAAAGGGCGAGCTCGACCTCGCCCAGCTCGAGCGCGACCGCGACACGCTGTCGAGCGCTCGAGAACGCCGGGCCGAGACCGAACGGACGCTCGCCGAGCGCCGCGCGATGCTCGAGAAGGCCCGCCAGGCCGAGCGACTCGAAGCGGAGCGGGCATCGGCGCGCGAGCGCTACGAGCGCTTTCGCGAGGCGGTCGAAGTCTCCACGGAACTCGACGAGCTGGCCCAGACCCATCCCTCGCCGAACCCGCTGCCGGTCATCCGCCAGGCCGTCGATCGCCTTCGTGTGATCGACACCCGCATGCGCGAGCTGCGGGCGGCTCTGGCTGGCGAGATCGATGTCAGCTTCGAGGTCGCCCCAGAGCCGACATGGCGGCCGTTGTCGCGCTGGGGGCTGCTCGCCGTCGTCGTCGGCCTCCTGATCGGGGGAGGCGGGTTCGTCTTGGACACGCTCGGGATCGTGGACCTCGGCATGCCGCCGCTGTATGTCGGCGCCGCCATCGCGCTTATCGGCGGCATCCTGAGCGCCGTCGCCCTCTGGGTGCGGCGCTCGTCGCAGATGCAGGAGCAGCTACGCGGGGACGAGATCGATCGTCGCCTCCGCGGACGCTCGGAGATGGAAGCGGAGCTGCGCCAGGCCGAAGCCGATTCCGAACAGCAGCTCGGCACGCTGGGGCTGGACGACCTGGCTGCCGCGGAGGATCTCCTCGCACGCGAGGAGGCCCATGTCGCGCGGATGGACCAGATGACCGCCCAGCTGGACGGCCTGGTCGGCAAGGAGCCGCGGGAGGCGCTGCCGACGTTGCGCGACGGCGCCGCGCTCGAGATCGAGCAGAAGACGAGTGCCCTGGACGCGCTAGGCCCGATCGCCAAGGAGCCACGCGCCCGGGAGCGGCTCGAGGTCGAAGTCCGCGACAGCGAGGCGGGACTGGATCGGGCACGCGATGACGAGGCCAACGCGCGCGCGCGTGTCGAGAACAACCGCGTCGACGCCGAAGAGGTCGCGGCTGAGGCGGAGCGGCTCGCGATGTGGCGTGAACAGCTCGCGGTCCTCCAGCGCCGGCACCGCGTCCTCGATGCGACCCTCCGCGCGATCGAGCGGGCCGAGAGCGCGACGATGAAGACGGCGACACGCTATCTCGAGGGGCACATGGTCCGCGACGTCTCGACGGTGACCGGCGGTCGCTACCGCCGCGTCCGCGTCGACGACAAGTCGCTCGACATCGACGTCCACGCCCCCGAGCGTGGCGACTGGGTCCCGGTCTCCGCGCTCAGCCAGGGAACCCTCGACCTCGTGTACCTCACCGCGCGGCTCGGTCTCGTGCGGCTGGTGACCGGCGATCGGCGCCCACCCCTCGTGCTCGACGATCCCTTCGTGACCCTCGACGACGAGCGCGCCACCCGGGCGTTGGCTCTGCTCAAGCGCGTCGCCGACGACTTCCAGATCATCTACCTGACGACCTCGGACCGATACGACGGTGCCGCCCACGCCGTCGTCGAGCTGCCGGGACCAGCGACGATCGACGACGGGGTGGCCGACCCGTCGCTCAGCCCGGCCGAGGCTGCGAGCGGGGCCATGGCCTGATCGACGGCCTCCCGGCGGGCACGCTGACGGTGATCTTCGGCCTGGCTGCGGCGGTCGCCTGGGGCGGCGGCGATTTCGGTGGCGGCCTGGCGAGCCGCCGCGTGCCGATCTACGGCGTCGTGCTCATCTCGCAGGTGACCGGGCTGGTCGGTTCCTTCTCGATCGCGATGGTCCGCGGCGAGACGCTGCCGACGGGCAACGACCTGGTGGTCTGCGCGATCGGCGGTGCCTTGGGTGCCTTCGGGATCACGATGCTGTACCGCGGCCTGGCGATCGGCCGGATGGGCATCGTCGCGCCAGTCACCGGCGTGCTCGCAGCGGTCATCCCGGTCGCCGCAGGCTTCCTGCTCGAGGGCATCCCTCCGCCGCTCGTCCTCGTCGGGATCGTCGTCGCTGTCGTGGCCGTCGTGCTCGTGTCGCGCGTCGCGGACGAGACGGGCGGACGCTCCGGGCTCGTGGAGGCCCTCGCCGGCGGGACCGCCATCGGTCTGTTCGGGGTCGCCATCTCGCAGCTCAGCCCGGGCGACGTGTTCGCCGATCTCGCTGTGATCCGGCTCGTCCAGGGCCTGCTGGTCGCGGGCGCCGTGGTGCTGCTGCGTGCGGCCTGGCGGCCCGGTCGGTCATGGCTCCTGCCGCTCGTCCTCATCGGGATCCTCGACACCGCCGGGAACGGGTTCTACCTCGCCGCGGTGCAGACCGGCCAGCTGGCGATCGCGTCCGTGTTGTCGGCGATGTATCCCGTCGTCACGGTGATCCTGGCGGCGGTGGTGCTGGGGGAGCGCGTCACCCGGGACCACACCGTCGGGATAGCCCTAGCGGGGGCGGCCATCGCGCTGATCGGCTTCGGCGGGGCCTAGGCGCGGCTCGCCCGGCGGTCGACGACGAGCGCGGCCGCCTCGACAGGATCGCGCACGACGACCACCTGGTCGACGCCTTCGGCTTGCAGGCGGTCGCGATCCACCGTCTCGCGGATCGCGGCAAGGTGGCGGTCGACTACCTCGGGAGCGACGATGCGCGGCCGCGCCGCATTCTGGGCGCGCACGATGTCGGCGTCGATGTCGAGCACGATCGCAGTCGTCGGGACGCCGTACACCCGCGCGCGCACGAGCAGTGGCCGGCGAACCGTCGCGACGGCGTTGGTGGCGTCCACCACGATCAGGCGGCCAGCCGCCAGCCGCCGATCTACCGTTCGGTGCAGGATCCTGAAGGCCACGCCAGACACGGTCTGATCATTCTCGTCCCCCGAGACCACTGCCCGGAGCGCATCGGACGACACGATCTCGTCCGGAGCGAACAGTCGATTGGCGAGGGTCGACTTGCCCGAGCCGGCAGCACCGACGAGCAGCACGAGCGAGGGATCCGCGATGACGACGGTCGGCATCAGGTCGATGATGCCGTCCCGGCACCGCCCGCGGAGGCCTACGCCGAGCCGGCCCGGCGGACCTCGTAGCCGCCGCCCTCGGCAGGGCGGACCTCATAGCTCGGCTGGTCGTAGACGGTGGGGCCCTGCTTGGCCAAGCCGTCGGTCAGGCGGTAGCGCGAGAAGTGCCACGGGCATTCGATGCAGTCATCGACCACCCGGCCCTCGTTCAGCGGCCCGCCGGCGTGCGCGCAGACGTTGTGCATGGCGTGGATGGCGTCCCCGATGCGCACGACCACGAGGTCGTTGATACCGGCCTTCATCTTGGTCGGCGTCGCTTCCGGGAGCGTCGCCAGATCGGTCACGTCGCCGGTGTCCAGGCGGACCCACTTCGTCCCAGCTCCTCGGAAGGCGTGACGACTGACCATGTTGCCGAAGACGTAGGCGACGTCACCGCCCACGAACGCGCCCGCCGTGACGATCAGGAACCCCACGATCGACAGCGCGATCGGGACAGTCCGGTCGAGCGGGGCGCCGGAGCGCAGCAGCGCCGAGATGAATAGGAGCACCAGCGCGACCGTCATCAGCGTGGCATGCAGCGTCGCCCGGGTCAGGGCCCGCCCGTCGGTCTCGCTGTAGTCGGCGAGGCCCACGATGGCCGAGAGGAGCATGAAGATGATGGTGCCGACCAGCACGATGTCGGCGGCAGCCGGCTGGTCGAGCACGTCGAGGACGACGACACCAAGTAGCAGCCCGATCGGGATGTCCGTCACGGCCGCGTGCAGTGGATGACCCAGCCAGCGCCCGTTGAGCAGGTCCCGGATCGGCTTGATCGGCCGGAACAGCGCGGCCGACCAGCGCTTGTTGAAGTCCCCGAACGGCTGCGCCCACCCGTCATTCATCGCGACGAGTCGCGCCAGCAGTCGTGCCATCGACCCACCTCCAGTCGCTGGAATCTACGCTCCGCAGACGTTGCCCGGATGTTGCAACGGGGCCCATCCACATTCCGTCCACATCGCCCGGAAACTCGGGGATAACGCGCCGGTGATTCAGGTGTAGTTCGTGGATAAGGCGGTTGTGGCGGTCGGTGCCCCGCCAGTACATTTCGTCCTGCCCGAAGGGGCAGGTGCGAACCGCCAGACCGCACCGGGGAGCGATCCTCGGGACGGTCCCGGGAACCGGGTTCGATGGCCGCAAGGCCATCGGATGAGGATCCCGGGGCGGAGCGCAGTGACTCCGGACTTGTTCGGAGCCGCTGCGAACCGATTGGCCGGTCCTCCCACCAGTTCCTTCGGGCGCTTTCGTGCGCGGCGCGATGCTGTGCGCCGCAACGATCGCCTCCGCTAGGCTCCCGCGGTGACCCCGACCCTGGCGTCGACCCCGACCGGACAGCCACGTCCCATCCAGGACTGGCGCACCCTCCTCGTCGTCTTCTGGTTGACCTCCATGATCGAGGGGCTCGGTGTCAGCCAGATCTTCGCGCTCGTCCCGAGCTACCTGCGCGAGATGGGCGTGCCACAGGACCAGCGGCTCGCCTTCGTCGGCCTGTTCACAGCGCTGATCTTCGTCGTGGGCATGCCGCTGGTGCCGCTGTGGGGCGTGTGGGCCGACAAGTACAGCCGGAAGGCGGTCATCGTCCGAAGCGCCGTCGTCGAGGCGGTCGTGTTCGCCTGTGTCGCCCTGTCTCGTGAACCGTGGCAGCTCGCCGCGAGCATGCTCCTGATCGGGTTCCAGCTGGGCAACACGGGCGTGATGCTGGCCGGCATCCGGGATGTGACCCCGCGCGCTCGACTCGGGACGGTGATGGGCATCTTCGGCGCGTCCACCGCTGTCGGGATGGCGCTCGGACCGGCACTAGCGGGGCTCCTCATCGATGGCTTCGGCTGGTCGCTCGCCGGCGTGTTCTGGCTGTCGGCCACGCTGTCCGTCGGCACCGCGCTCCTGGTCACCTTCGGGTCGCGCGAGATCAGGCCGGCGGTCATTCCGCAGGGTCGGGTCCTGACGCTCGCGTTCGGGGCGATGCGAGGCGTGCTCACCGACCCGACGGTCCGACGGATCTTCCTGATCTTCGGCGTCTCGTTCCTTGCCAACCAGATGAGCCGCCCATACCTGCCGATCGTCGTGGAAGGACTCGCCGGCACCGGACCAGGGCTCGCGTCGGCGATCGCACTGGTCATGGGCACTGCGGCACTCGTCGGTGGACTGATCGCCCCGCTCGGAGGTTGGCTCGGCGACCGCGTCGGGTTTCGGACCGTACTCGTCGCGGCCCTCGCCGGTGGGGGTGTGGTGCTCGGGCTCATGCCGTTCGTGCCAAGCGTCTCTGCGCTGGCCGGGCTGGCCGTCATCCTGGCGGCCGCGACGGCCACGGTCAGCGCGATGGTCTTCGGCATGCTGGCGACCGACGTCGCGCCCGATCGCCGCTCGGCGACCCTGAATCTGGTCTACCTGCCGCTCTATGCAGCGGGCATCGCCGGCCCCGCGCTCGGTGCGGTCGTGGTCGGGGTGGGCGGCGTGCCGGCCCCGTTCCTGCTGGGCGGTGCGGTGTTCATCGTGGGCGCCGTCGTCATCGGGGCACGCCGCCGCCCCGCGCCGCAACCCGCCGTCGCCTGACCCTGGATCCCCGAGCGACCCGGACAGGGATGCGCCGACGGTCGCCCCCAGACGATGCCGCCGGCGCCGGGATTCGTGTGGTATCACGCGGCCATACATCGCAGGCTGGCGGACGGATGAACGGCCGGCAAGCCGGTGTATCCCGAACTGTCGTTCCGGGGTTTCCCGGACATCGCGTCCAGGATGGCCTCTGCTAGTGTCGGAGGCATGGACATCCGCCTCGATCAGCGGGCGCGGGACCGCCTGACGGCGGTCGTTGCGGGCCTGGCCATGGTGGCCGGTCTGGCCACCCTGGTCGTCGGACACGGCGATAGCGGCATCCGCCTCGCGAGATCTGGCGACCACGTGGTCGTGGCCGAGGTCCAACCCCGATCGGCGGCGGCACTCAACGGCCTCCAGGTGGGCATGGTCGTGACCAGGCTCGAGGACGTCACGCTCATCGAGATGCCGCAGTACGTCGAACCGGATCCGGCCATGCCGTCTCCGGATCCCATCACCGGCGAGATCCCGCCGTACGAGCCGACCATCGCGCCGGAGCGGGCGACGCCGGTCCCGATCGAACCCGAGTTCCTCGACGCACTGCTTGCTCGGCGCCCGATCCAGCTCGTGGCCATCCAGCCCTGGGATGTCCAGGCGACGGCACCGACTTGGGCCGTGGAGCTGTACGACGACGGCACCGACGATATCCGGATGACATTGCCCTCGTTCGTCCTCGGTGTCGTCCTGCTCGCGCTGATCGGCTGGTGGCTTGGCAGCGGGCGTGCTGGGGAGCGCGTGCGCGAGCTGGCGGCGCCGCTGGCGGTCGCCACGGCCGTGCCGTTCCTGCTTCGCCCGCTCGAGGCGTCGTGGTCGGTCCCGCTCCTCATGCTTGGCGCGGGACTGCTCGTCGCTGGGATGGTGCCGCTGGCGCTGGCCTTGCTAGAGCGCGTCCCCGACCCGGCGGACCGGCGGCTCGCGTCATTGGCATCGGCGGGCTGTGCGATCGCCGCGGCGGCGATCGGGGTGCTCGCAGCCACCATCCCGCCGTGGTACGGCGAGGGTTTGACGCGATGGGCGCTGATCGCGGCGATCCCGGCGCTGCCAGGCTTGGCCGCGGCCGCGCCGATCGACCGACGCACAGGGAACGACGGGCTCCCGACGCCGGCAAGCCGGCGCCTGCTCGAGTCGGCCGAATACGCGGTCGTGGGGATCACGCCGGCGGTCGCACTTGCGTCGGATTCGACACCGTTCCCCTTCCTCCTGGCGTTCTGGTTCGTGGTGGTCCTGCTGGCCGGCCGGTTCACGGTCCGTCCGCTGGCGCGCATCGCCACGAGGGCCACACTGCAACGGGACCTGGTCGTCGCCGCAACCGAGGCCGAGCGGGCACGCGTCGCCGCCGACATCCATGACGACGCCCTGCAGGAGCTGACCCTCCTCGTCCATCGACTCGACGCGGCGGGGGACGCGGAAGGGGCCGACATGGCCAGGACCGTGTCCGACCGGCTGCGCGCGATCTGCGGTGACCTGCGGCTGCCGATCCTCGACGATCTGGGGGTGGGTCCGGCGCTCGACTGGCTCGTCCTGCGCATCGAGCGAATGGCCGGCGGGGAGGTGCGGCTCGAACGCTCGGATGTCACGCGACCACCCGCCGATGTCGAGCTCGCATTCTTCCGGGTCGCCCAGGAGGCACTCTCCAACGCTGTGAAACATGGCCGGCCGCCGATCCTGGTGCGCTACTCGACGAGCAGCGGGGCCGCGAGCCTGTCGATCGATGACGCTGGCATCGGCATCGAGCCAGGCGCCGGGGAAGGCGTCGACCGAACCGGTCACTTCGGTCTGCTCAACATGCAGCAGCGAGCCGAAGCCATCGGCGCGATCCTCGACGTGCGGCGCTGGCCCGCGGGCGGCACCCACGTCGCACTCGAGTGGCGGGCGAGCTGATCCGGGTCGCGATCATCGACGACCATCCGGTCGTCGCTGAGGGGACTGCGGCGATCCTCCGCGCGGCGGATGACATCGACGTCGTGGGTGTTGCGCCGTCGATGGGCGCGGCGACGTCGGACGGTCTGTTCCAGCGTGATCGGGTCGACGTGCTTCTCCTCGACATCCGACTCGGCGCCGACAGCGGGCTGACGGCGTTCGCGGATCGGACGGGGCCGTCGGTGATCGTGTTGACCGCGTACGACTACCCGCAGTACGCCGAAGCGGCACTGCGCCTCGGGGCCGCCGGCTTCGTGCTCAAGACGGCACCCGTCACCGAGCTCATCGAGGCGATCAGGCTGGTCGCGTCAGGCGGCCTCGCCTTCGCGGCCAGACCTCCGGGCGGCGCTGTCCGGCTCTCGGCGCGGGAGCACGACGTGGTCAGGCTCGTGGCGGAGGGCCGGACGAATGATGAGATCGGCGCTGAGCTCGCGATCGGCTCCAAGACCGTCGAGACGCACCTTGCCCGCTTGTTCGAGCGCCTCCACGTTGCCTCCCGGACCGAGCTCGCCACTCGCGCCATCCGCGAGGGGTGGCTTGACGTGCCGCCCGGGCGCGCCTAGGCGGGTTCGGCCACCGCGGTCGCGGGCGCCCGGCCCGCCGGCCGTACCGGCGCCACCGGCTCGCGGAGGGCGATGACCGCCAGCAACATCGCCAGACCGCCGTACCACAAGGCGGGCAACGCCACCATGCCCGCGACGGGGACGGTCCAGCGACGGCCGGTCCAGGCGCCCCAGACCACGAGGGCCACAGCGAAGGGGAACCGGATGACCAACGGGATCGGTACCGCCGCCCATGTCCCGTCACGCCCGGCGACGCGGCCCAGGACCTCGCCCCACGACCGCCAGGCATCCGGCCAGACGACGAACGACACCGCCACGATCAGTGCCGTCGACCCGAGCGCGATGGCCAGCTCCCGCCACTCACGCCGCACGACGAACCACAGCAGCCCGATTCCCGGGGTGATCTTGGTCAGGAGTACGAGCGACCACGTCCATGGCCAGCGGAAGCCGAGCACGATGGCGGCTGCGAGCAGCAGATGGATGTTGCCGCCGGCAAGCTCCATCAGTCCGAGCACGATGCCCGCGGCGAACCAGCGCCGCCCGGTGAGCACGAACGTCGCGGCCAGCAAGATCCCCGTCCACGCCGCCATGTACAGCTGCCACGGCAGCATCCGGATCGGTTGGAGGAGCTGCAGGAACGCCGGCGAGTACACGTAGGCGATGGGGTCGGTCCAGTCGGACCTCGCATACGGGTCGGCCATCGTCGGGAACCAGTAGCAGTACGCGTCCTGGCCGGTGCCCCACAGCCGGCCCCACGGAGCAGCGAAGGAGACGATCACCGCCCACGTCACGACGGCCAGCCCCGGGCCCACCCACGGATGGCGATCGAGCCATACCCCGAGCGCTCGAGTCCGCGCGGCGAATCGCTCGGCGATGCGCGTCCCGGGCCGTTCGGCGGACCGTCCGGTCATCGCATCCCGTGCCGTACCATTCCGCCGTGCCCAACCTCCCTTTTCCACGCGGCCCTCGCCGCCGCCGTCCTGACGGACCGGCGGATGAGGTCATGCCCGACATCGTGGCCGATCCGGAGATCATCGAGGCGGCCGGCATCCGCTGGATCCACATCGAGTCGCCGCGCACGGCCGACCGCGACTGGTTGGAGGAGCACTTCGATTTCCACCCGCTCGACTACGAGGACGTCTTCTCGCGCAACCAGCGCCCGAAGCTCGATCAGTACGCGGACTACGTCTTCATCGTCCTGCACTTCCCCCTCTTCGACAAGGACAGCGGGCGGATCCTGACGGCAGAGCTCGACCTGTTCATGGGGCCCGACTACGTCATCACGCTCCCGAACATCCCGCTGCCACCGCTGTCGGCGATGTTCGAGCGCTACCGGGAGAAGGACGATCTCCGCGAAGAGGTGTTCTCGCAGGGGCCGGGCTACCTCCTGTACAAGATCGTCGACACGGGCGTGGACGCTTCGTTCCCGATGCTGCGCAAGACCCTGCTCAAGCTGGAGCGCCTCGAGGACGACATCTTCGAGGGCCGCTCGTCGGAGATCGTGCGCGACCTGTCCGACACCAAGCAGGAGATCATCAACTTCCGCAAGATCGTCCGTCCGCAGCGCGCGGTGCTGCGCGACCTCGAGCGCACGAAGCAGCGCTACCTCCAGGAAGGCCTGGAGATCTACTTCGACGACATCTCCGACGCGGCCGAGCGGATCTGGGAGCTGCTCGAGAACTACAAGGAAGTGATCGAGGGCCTCGAGTCAACGAACGAGTCGGTGCTGTCCCACCAGCTGAACGAGTCGTTCCGGATCCTCACCGCGGCCAGCGTCGTGCTGCTCCCGCTGACGCTCATCGCGAGCATCTTCGGGATGAACGTGCACTTCCCGGGCGAAGGCGAAGCGATCACCTTCTGGATCATCCTTGGGCTGTTGGCGGCGGTCCTCGTCGGGCTCGTCATCCTGTTCCGTCGCCGCGGCTGGTTGTAGCTCAGGCCGGCAGGTCGCGCTCCTCGGGACCGACGTAGTTGACGTCCGGTCGGATCAGCCGGTTGTTGGCCGCCTGTTCGAGCGCATGCGCCGTCCAGCCCGCATGGCGCGACAGCGAGAACGTGGCTGGGAACAGGTCCGGCGTCAAGCCGACGCCCATCAGCACCGGGGCCGCGTAGTACTCGACGTTGGTGCGCAGCGGGCGCTCCGGATGTGTCTCGGCGAGGATCCGCAGCGCGACGTCCTCGACCTCGGTCGCCAGCTTGAGCCAGTCCGGCTTGTGCTCCATGCCTTCGGCGACCTTGCGGAGTGCCGCCGCGCGCGGATCGTAGGCGCGGTACACGCGGTGGCCGAAGCCCATCAGCCGCTCGCCCCGCGCGAGCGTGTCGCGGATCCAGGCTTCGGCCTTGTCGGCCGAGCCGACCTCGGCGAGCTGGTCGACGACCTCGGACGGCGCACCGCCATGTAGCGGACCCTTCATCGTGCCGATCGCGCCGGCCACCGCCGAGGCGATATCCGAGCGGGTCGAGGTGATGACCCGCGCCGTGAAGGTGGACGCGTTGAAGCTGTGCTCGGCACCGACGATGAAGTAGGCGTCCAGCGCCCTGGCGGTACTCGCGTCGGGCCGCTCCCCGGACAGCTGGTACAGGAACCCGGCGGTTAGGTCGAGATCGGGATCGGGGTCGACGGGCTCCTTGCCTTCACGGAGCCGCGCGAAGGCCGCCAGCGCCGACGGAGAGACAGCCGTCAGGGCACGTGCCTGCTCGACGGTCGGCGGCCAGGGCAGGTTCTGCGTGGCGCCCCATGCCGACACCGCCGTCCGCAGTGCGTCCATGGGCTTGGCATCCCTGGGCATCGCACGAAGGACCTCGAGCACGGCCGGCGGGACGGGCGCCGTCGCGAGACGCTGGGACGGATCCCAATCGCCGGTCCACAGCAGGTGCGCGACGGCGGCGTAGGTCCCGCGCTCGACCAGATCGCCGATCCGATACCCGCGGTACAGCAGCCGTCCTGCGGCGCCATCGATATACGAGAGGCTGGTCTCACCGGCGATGACGCCCTCGAGCCCGGGCGAATACGGTCGCTCGGCCTGGAGTCGATCGACAGCCGGGGAGTCAGCCGGCGGAGAGTCCGTCAACGGTCCCTGTCCAGCGCGTTGAGGATCAGCCGGACGAGGATCGACCCGAGTGTCGCAGCCACGATCGCGGCGATCAATCCGTTGACCGGCGCAAAGCCCATCTGCTGTGCCAGCCAGCCACCCACGACACCGCCGACGATGCCGACGACGATGTTGGGGAGGCAACCGCGGGCCGTGCGCCCGCCGACGAGGGCCCCCGAGATGGCGCCCGCCACGAGACCCACGAAGATCCAGCCGAGGATCCCCAGATCAAGCACGCCCGGAGTATCCCATGCCGGCGGCACGTCGGAAGGACACGACCAGGGCCGCGCCAGGCGACGAACGCCTCACGAGCCGAGGAAGTCGCGGACGGCCCGAACCAGCGCTCCGGGATGCGTGTGATGGGCGGCATGGCGCGCGCCCGGGATGACGACCACTCGCCCGTCGGCCAACCGCTCGTCCAGTGCAGCCGTGGCCTGGGCAAACACGGGCAGGCTGTCACCGCCCACGATCTGGAGCACCGGCTGGCGTACCTGCCCCAGCGAGTCGAGGTCCGCCGCCCTCGACTCGCCCTCGGCGATCAGCTCGCGCGGGATCGTATGTGCGGCCCCGACGCGCAACGGCCACACGGGGTCGGCTCGGTAGGCGGCCAGGGCAGCCGCGTCCATCCCGACGACGCGCCTCAGGAACGCGACGAGCAACGCCTCGTGGCGACCCGCGCGCTCGAGATCGGCGAGGTCGTCCGCCAATGAGGCGTCGCCGTAGCGGAGCTCGGGCGGCGACGGCGCGCCCTCATACGACACCACCCGCCGGATCGCGTCGCTGCCTAGGGCGCCACCCAGCGCGCATCGACCACCGTAGGAGTGCCCGATGACATCGACGGGGCGGCCGTCATCGCGGGCGACCGCCTCGGCCACGGCCACGACGTCCTCGAACTCGCGCTCGATCGAGTAGGGCAGCGTATCGCCCGATGCGCCGCGCCCCCGGCGGTCGATGGCGTGCACCGCGTACGACGCCGCGAGCAGCGGTCCGATCACCCGGAACGTGGTGTGGTCGGCCGCCGCGCCGTGGACCAGGACGATCGGAGACCCGGATCCGCTGCCGAACACCGCGATCGGCGTGCCATCGGCTGATGTGACGATGCGTGTCGGCGCAGCGGTCATGCCGGTGGCTGAGCGGGGACGACACCACCGTCGGGGCGCCACCGATAGAGGATGTCGGGCTGGCGCTCCTCGTTCGTCGAGCCATCGCCGAACAGGATCGGAACGAAGTCGTTACGCTCATAGAACCGCCGCGCGCCCGCGTTGACCTGGAAGCACCAGAGGTCCAGCCCGGCCGGCCGGCGGCCCTTGGCGAGCTCGATCAGACGGCGACCGACGCTGTGGCCGATCCACTCGGGCGCGACGTACAGCTGCTCGACCTTCCTGTCCGACAGCGCCATGAGCGCCACGACCCGTCCGCCCTCGTCGGGGTCGACCGCCACCCAGGCCTCGGTGCTCGGCAGGAGCTCTGTCGCCAGCCAGCGTCGGACGTCATCGTCGGGGTGGGCCGGTGGAAAGTCGAACGTGGCTCGCCACGAACGCAGCCACACATCGCCGAAGCTCGGCCCGTCATCCTCCCTGGCCCGGCGGAGGACGAGCCGATCGGCCGCCCGCTGGGTCACCGCGGCAGCTGGGCCGCCGCGGCCTGGTCAATGACCCAGGTCGACCCCTCCCGCAGCGTCAGCTGCGCCGGCAGCGCGACGGGGTCGGGGTCGGGCCCGAAGGTCCGGGCGATCACGTCGGCCTTGGCGGCACCGTGGGCCACGACGAGCACGCGGCGCGCGACGCGGACGACGGCCGGGTTCAGCGTCACACGCTCGACGTGGGGCTCGATGTGGGTCGGTGCGGGGATGGCCAGTGCCCAGCGGGCGGATTCGAAGGCAGGTGAGCCAGGGAAGACCGACAGGATGTGACCGTCGCTGCCGAGTCCGAGCAGGATGAGGTCGAAGACCGGCCAGTCGTCGACCTCTGGCAGCTCTGCCTCGCGCAACTCCGCCGCGAGCTCGGCGGCGCATGTCGCGGCGCTCTGCCCGACGCCGAGCGCCTCGCCGGTCCGGAACGGATGGAGGTTCGCGACCGGGATCCGAACGTTGTCGCGATGCGTCTCAGAGTGCACGCTCTCCCAGCTGCCGGCCTCCAGGAGGATGTCGTCGAACGTCCGGACGTTGGACAGCGGGTGGTCGCCGGGCACGAACCGGTCGTCGCCCCACCAGGTGTGGACGCTCTCCCACGGGATCCCATCACGCAGCCCCGGTCCCCGCATGGCCTGGTAGATGCCGGCCGGGGTCGAGCCACCGGTCGTGGCCCAATCGGCTCGTCCGCGATCGGCGACGGCGCCACGCAGCGTGTCGGTGATGAGCTCCGCTGCACGCGTCGCTGCGGCGGTGGCATCGGGGACGACGATGACCTCGGGGGCGTTCACGAACCCACGAGCTTCGCGGCCATGCGGAGCGTGCCGACCGATACCGGGTCCCGCCGGCCGGCCTCGATCGCTTCGGCCAGGAGGTCCACGTCGCCGCGTCGCGCGGCGAGGAAATGACGCTCGAGCGCTTCGACGCCGTCCTGCCAGACCCGCACGTGCACGGTCTCGGCTTCCGCCGTGACGTCAGCACGGAGCTCGGAACCGCGGCGTTCGGCCAGGAGCTCGACGCGGAGCGTCGTCCCGGCGGGCATCGGTGAGGTGACGGGACGGATCACGACCGCCACATCCGAGCGCCCGTCCGACAACGTTGCCGCCATCCCTCGGCTGAGTGGCTGGCGTGCGGCCGTGCCGGTCCGCGGCTTTGCCGCCTGACCGGTGCCGCTCGCCGCGGCCAGCGGTTTCGTCACGCTGAGCCCGAGTCGCGATGCGAGCCACGCGACGTGATAGACAGGCTTGACGAGGTTGGTCGAACCAGGTGCCCCGGCCTCGTCATGGGTCGCGTACGTAACCGCGATCCGGCGCAGCGAGCGCAGGAATGGCAGGAAATCGGGATCGTCGAAGATCGACGCGATCGCCTCTCGCCAGCGGGACTGCCGAACCATCGCGAAGTCGCTGACGGCGAGCCGAGCGGTCTCGGCGATCGTCGCCATCTCACCGAGTCTGCCCAGACCATCGCCGTTCCACGTCGAGCCATCCACCACTAGTCGATCGGCGACGGTGAGCAAGTCGATCGACGCGCGCGATGTGAACGGCGGCTCGCCGGGCCACCAGAGCGTCACCGGCAGGTCGTGGATGATCAACGGCGTCACGAGCGCCGACAGGTGGCGACCAGCCTCGCCACCCGCGATGAGGTGAATCGTCTCGGCGCAGGTCTCCGGCGCGTCCTCGCGTGGCAGGATGCAGTGCGCCTCGACGCGCGCGTCGATCCACGACGGACCGTCTGGATCGGCCGACTGGACGACGATCGTTCGCGACGGGTGTCGTCCGGTCAGCGCCTGGATCGTGGCGGCTCCCCGTTCCGCGATCTCCGGACGCCGGGCGATCACGACCAGGTTCATGACGCTCGTCCGTGCTGCGATGTGGCGACCCGGCGCGCCCTCGATCTCCGTGGTCAGGTCCTGGCGGGCCCAGATCCTGGCGAGCTCCTTCTCGATGTCGGGGATGCTCCGCGCCCGGGCCGACCAGCGCAGGACGGGCTCATTGAGCGCAAGAGTAGGCGCTGTCATATGCGCCGCCATCGCCGGCCCTCACGGGCTAACAGTTCATCGGCCTCCTCGGGGCCCCACGTGCCCGCCTCGTAGTTCGGGAACTCGGGTGGCGGCCCGTTCGCCCAGGCGTCGATGAACGGGTCGACGATCGCCCATGCCTCCTCGACCTCGTCGGCCCGCGTGAACAGCGATGCGTCGCCCTGGAGTGCGTCAAGGATCAACGTTTCGTAGGCGTCTGGTGAGTCGACGTTGAACGCCGAGCCGTAGGTGAAGTCCATCGTCACCGAGCGGACATTCAGGCCGAGGCCGGGGACCTTCGCGCCGAACCGCAGCATGATGCCCTCGTCGGGTTGGATGCGGATCGCGAGCAGGTTCGCGTCCGGTTCGGCCGACGTGTCCTTGAAGAGGTGATGCGGGACCGCCCGGAACTGGATCGCGATCTCGGTCGCCCGTTTCGGGAGCCGCTTGCCGGTCCGGACGAAGAACGGGACGCCGGACCAGCGCCAGTCGTCGATCGTCAGGCGGGCGGCTACGAAGGTCTCGGTCTCGGAGTCGGGGTCGACATCGGGCTCCTGCCGGTAGCCCGGTACGGGTTGGCCGGCGACCCAGCCCGGACCGTACTGGCCGCGGACGACCTCCGTCGCCGGATCGGCCGGATGGGTCCCGATCGCCCGGATGACCTTGACCTTCTCGTCCCGGAGTGCGTCCGCCTGGAACGTGGCCGGTGGCTCCATCGCGACCAGGCTGACGAGCTGGAGCAGGTGGTTCTGGAGGACGTCGCGGACCGCGCCGGTCTCCTCGTAGAACGCACCGCGGTTCTCGATGCCGATCGACTCGGCCACCGTGATCTGGACGTGGTCGACGTAGCGCCGATTCCAGAGCGGCTCGAAGATCCCGTTGCCGAACCGGAAGACCAGCAGGTTGCGGACGGTCTCCTTGCCGAGGTAGTGGTCGATGCGGTAGATCTGCCGCTCCTCGAAGACGTGGAGCAGCGCGCCGTTCAGATGCTGCGCCGACGCGAGGTCGGTGCCGAACGGCTTCTCCACGACG
>DATAFZ010000059.1:0-17876 GCA_036257225.1 Candidatus Limnocylindrales bacterium
CAGCTCGTTGTAGGTCTTGTCCGCCACGAACTGCAGCCCGGGCTGGGCGAGCTCGGTGCGGACGCCCATCGCGAGCAGCCCACCGATGAAGAAGAACAGGAACGAGTTGATCAGGTACATGATCCCGATCTTCTTGTGATCGGTGGTCGTGACCCAGTCATACAGCGTGCTGCGGTAGGCGGGGGCGGCCGGGTGTAGCGCTGTTGTCGCCACGGCGTGCTCCTACTCGACCGTGAGGGTGCCGGCCATGTTGGGATGGACCGAGCAGATGAATCCGTAAGCACCGGCCGGTAACGGCGGGACGTCGTATGTCTTCTTGGCCGCGCCGGGGAAGACCTCGCCCCGGAAGACTTCGGGGCCGGTCGGCGATCCCTGGTGGATCGCGACGTTATGCGGGATCGATGGATCCTGATTGTCGAGCTCGATCTGGAATGGCGTGTCGGCCGGCGCCGTCAGCTCGGTCTTGTCGAAGGCGATGTTCTTCGCCACGAGCGTGATGGGGGCCGCGCCTGGCTGACCCGACGGCGCGGGCTCGCCCGATGGCGGCGGTGGCGGCGACGCGTTCGCCTTGGCGATGCTCGCCTCCAGCCAGCCGTCGAACTCGGCGCCTGTCATGGCGTGCACGTCGAAGTGCATCGCGTTGTGGCTCACGCCGCACAGCTCTGCGCACTGGCCGTGGAATGTGCTGCCGGCATCCGACTCGTTGAGGGTGAACTCGAAGCTGTTGACGCGCCCCGGGACCACGTCGCGCTTGAACAGGAACTGCGGGACGTAGAAGGCGTGGATCACGTCCGGGCTCTCGAGATACAGGTGGACCGTCCGGCCGGTCGGCAGGACGAAGCCGCCCTCTTCGGGCGTTTGGCCCTCCGGTGTCGTGACCGTGTAGAGCGGCTCCGCCTCCTTGCCCGGCTGGTAGTCGGCCGGCAGGTAGTCGAATGTCCAGAGGAACTGCGCAGCGACCGCGCGAACCTTGAGCTGTGGCTGCGGGGACGTGGCCTCGACCGTGTTGAGCGTCGCCCACGATGCGATGAACAGGATGGCGACGATGATCGTCGGGACCACCGTCCACACGACCTCGGCGATGGCGTTGCCGTGGGTCTGCGGGGGCAGCTCGTCGTCGCCCTCCTTGCGCCGGTAGCGGATGACGCTCCAGATGATCAGGCCTTCGACGACGAAGAAGATCACTGCCGCGATGCCGAACACCAGGTCGTACAGCTCGCGGATCTTGACGGCCCGGTCCGTGATCGCCGGCGGCGGGAAGAAGCTCGTCAGCACCCCTTGTCCGAAACCGAGTGGGTCGAGGCCACGGACGATCGCCACGACGATGACGATCGCGACGAGGGCTGCACCGACCAGGATGGCGCGGATCGCGGCGGATGAGCGGCCGGTCCTGGGGGAACTCGCCATGCAGGTCCTCGGTGCAGGGGATCGGGGCAGGTCCTGACCCGGCCGGGCCGGACCGCGGCCATGATACCGCGGAGCGTCGGCGCACCGTGTGGCGGCACGAGCGTCATCACCACCCTCGCGGACGCCTCGTGGGACCATGCCACCGATGGATGACAGACGGCCGGCTCGGTTCGTCGGGCTCCTTGCCACAGGCCTGGCCTGGTGCCTGCTTGCGGCCCCGACCGCGGCGCACGGACCTGCTCCGACCAGCGCTCCGGACGCCCGCGGCCTGCTCCTCGGGTGGACGTTCGAGCCGCTGCCGACGCTCGGCATCGTCGCGGCGCTCGCCTGGTGGTGGTGGGCGGTCCGTCGCGTCAACGCGGCGCACCCAGCGAACCCGGTACCGCACCAGCGCACCGCGGCGTTCGTAGCCGGCATGGCCGCGCTGGCGTTCGCGCTGCTGTCAGGTATCGACCGCTACGACACCACGCTGTTCTCGGTCCACATGGTCCAGCACGTCCTGCTGACCCTGGTGGCCGCGCCGCTCATCGCGCTATCCGGCCCGATCACCTTGTTGCTGCGCGTCGCCTCGCCGACGACCCGGCGGCGGCTGATCCTGCCGATCTTGCACGCGCGGTTGACGCGAGCCCTGACCTTCCCCGTCGTCGCCTGGGTGATCTTCGCCGCGGTGATGTGGACGAGTCACTTCTCGCCGCTGTTCGACGCCGCGCTCGAGGACCCGCTCATCCACGATCTGGAGCACGCTGCGTTCCTCGCGGCGGCCCTGTTGTTCTGGTGGCCTGCGCTCGGGGTCGATCCGACGCCGTGGCGGATGTCTCATCCGGTCCGCGCGCTCTACGTGTTCCTGCAGATGTCGCAGAACACGCTCCTTGCCGTGGTCCTGGTCAACGCGACAACGGTCCTCTACCCGCACTACGCGACGGTCGAGCGAGCGTGGGGTCCGACGCCGTTCGAGGATCAGCAGATGGCGGCCGCGCTGATGTGGGTCGCAGGGGACCTGCTGTTCCTCGCCGCGACCTTCGGGATCCTCGTCGGCTGGTCGCGTGCCGAGGCGCGCGACACCGCACGTGCCGACCGCCGAGCGGCGGCGGAGCTGGCCGAGATCCGCGTCCGGGAGGGTCGGCTGGCGGCTCGGCAAGCCCGCGAACGAGGCGAGATGCAGTCCGAGGAGCCGACCCTCGACGCTCAGCCGGGGAGTGGCGCCTCGAGGTAGCGTCGGTACTCGGACGGGTCGACGTTGCCACCGCTGACCACCGCGACGACATCGCCATCCACCATAGGCCCGAGCTCCGGCCGACGGAACAGCCAGGCCGCGATCGCGAGGGCACCCGACGGCTCGGCGACCAGGCGTGCTCGTTCCGCCACGAGCCGGACCGCGGCGGCGATCTCGACCTCGCTGACCGTGACGATGGCGTCGATGTAGGCGCGTACGTGCGCGAACGTCCGTTCGCCGAGCGACTGGGTCCGCGTGCCGTCGGCGATCGTTCGTGAGACGTCGGCCGCCGACCAGCGGACGATCGTGCCGCGCGCCAGCGAATCCCGGGCGTCTGCGGCCAGCTCGGGCTCGACACCGACGACCCGGATGTCCGGACGCCGGCCCTTGATCGCGGCGCCGACGCCGCTTGCCAGCCCGCCGCCCCCGACCGGCACGAGCACCAACCCGGTCGTCGGCAGGTCCTCGACGATCTCGAGGCCCATCGTGCCCTGCCCGGCGATGATCCGGTCGTCGTCGAAGGGCGGGATGATGGCGAGGCCTCGCTCGGCGGCGATGGCTTCTGCTCGCTCCTTGCGCTCGTCGGAGGCGGGTGCCACGACGACGATCTCCGCGCCGTCCGCGGCGACGCGATCCCGTTTGACGGGCGGGGCGTCGTCCGGCATCACGACGACGGCGTCGATCCCGAGCAGTCGAGCGGCGCGAGCGACGCCCTGGGCGTGATTGCCCGACGAGTAGGTGATCACGCCGCGAGCGCGCTCGTCATCCGATAGCGCCGCGATCGCGGTGTAGGCACCGCGGATCTTGAATGCGCCGATCGCCTGGAGGCTCTCAGCCTTCAGGTGGACCCGATCCTCCGGCGGGCCGAACGGGACGAGTGGGGTGCGCATCACGACGCCGCGCAGGGTCGCCGCGGCGGCCTCGATCGCGTCGAGGCCGACCAGGGCCTGATCGGTCACCGGCGGCCCTTGTCGATGTCGCTCTGGCAAACGATGCAATGGGCGGCCCACGGGAGCGCCTCGAGGCGCTCTGTAGGGATCGGTTGGCCGCAGCGGAGGCAGGTCCCGAACGAGCCATCGTCGAGCCGCTGGAGGGCGGCGTCGACCAGTTCGAGGTGCTGTTGCGCTCGATCGCGCAGTGCCAGGTCGCGCTGCTGCTCGAAGACCTGGCTGGCGGCGGCCGCCTGCGATCCGTATGTCATCTGACCGGGCGCCTGGATCGTCTCGCCGAGCTCGGCCAGAAGGCGGGCGCGCTCCGCATCGAGCGCGGCGCGGATCGCAGCCGGATCGTCGGTCGCCATCGAGCGACTGTACGCCTCGCAGCGCCGCCCGGCAGTCTCTCCTATACTCCTGGGGAGTACTCGTGGAGGACGACGATGGCCATCGAGATAGACCCCGTCTGCGGCATGGAGGTCGATACGACCACATCCTTGCTGTCATTCGACTACGACGGGACGACGTACTGGTTCTGCGGGAAGGGCTGCCTGCTGGACTTCCAGGAGGACCCGGCGAAGTACCTCGATCCCGACCACACGCCGTCGATGTGATCCGCGGATAGCGCGGCGTTCAGATAAGTCGCAGCTAAGCGGTCACCGCGATACTGGCCGGCATCGGCATCGACCGGGGCACTCCTCGGATGGGGTCGGCCGTCGCGTCAGCCGGCGCCGGGAACCGGCGGAGGAGTCCCATGTTGGAGCGCATCCGTCTGTCCCTCGTCGCCCTGGTCCCGATCCTGGTCGTGCTCCTCGGCGGCGACGCGCGTCGCTGGTGGTGAGCGTCAGGTGCGAGCCCCGACCGCGCTGGAGCTGATGCGAGTAGCGATGTAGACCGGCACGACGGACAACAGGATCGCCACCACACCGGCGACGTTCACGAGCGGAACCTGATTGTTCAGACGGAAGCTCTGGAAGATCCAGATCGGCAGTGTCTTCACGCCACCGGCCATGAAGATCGTCACGATGACTTCGTCGAACGAGAGTGCGAACGCCAGCAGCGCGCCGGCGAGCATCGCCGATCGGATGGCCGGGAAGGTGATGTAGCGGAACGTCGTCCAGGTGTCCGCCCCCAGGTCGGCGGATGCCTCCTCGATCGAATGCGAGACCCGCCGAAGGCGAGCGATCGCGTTGTTGTAGACGATCACGATGCAGAAGGTCGCGTGGCCGACGACGATCGCCATGAAGCCCAGGGGCAGGTCGATCTGCGCGAAGGTCGTGGACAGCGCCATGCCGGTCACGATGCCCGGCAGCGCGATCGGCAAGACGGCGATGAACGAGATCGACTCGCGTCCGAAGAACTCGTATCGGGAGACACCGATCGCCGCCAGCGTGCCCAGTACGAGCGCGATCGCCGTCGCCCCCAGCGCTGCCGCCAGCGAGGTCAGGAACGCCTGCTGCAGGGCGGTGTTCTGGATCGCTACGCCCCACCACCGCAGTGTCGCGCCGGTAGGCGGCCAAGCCGGCGTGTCTCCGGCGTTGAAGGAGTACACGAAGATCAGGGCGATCGGCACATAGATGAACAGCAGGATGAGCAGCGTGACGATGCCGAGGGCCAGGCGTCCGCCCCTGCCTTGACGCATCACAGGGCCTCGAACGCGCCGAGTCGCCGCGCCACCAGCAGATACAGCAGCACGATCGCCAATGGCACGATCGAAAGTGCTGCGGCCAGTGGCAGATTGCCGGCCCCGAAGTTCGAATAGATCGCGTTCCCGATGAAGATCGTGGTCGACACCTGCGCGGGCGCGATGTAATCGCCCAGCGTCAGCGAGAACGTGAAGATCGACCCGGCCACGAGTGCGGGTAGCACCAGCGGCAGAACGACTCGGCGGAAGGTCACCCAGGATCGTCCGCCAAGGTCCGCCGAGGCTTCGAGGAGGGAGTCGGGGATCCGTTCGAGCCCCGCGTACACGGGCAGGATCATGTAGGGCAGCCACAGATAGGTGAACACGAGCCAGACGGCGACATCACCGAACCCGGGGCCCCGCAGCCCGATCGGCCGCAGCAGCTCGTTGAGGATGCCCTCTTCGGCCAGGATGATCCGCCACGAGTACACCTTGATCAGATAGCTGGCCCACAGCGGAACGATCACCGCGACCACCATCGCGCTTCGGAACCGGGCCGGGATGACCCGCGCCATGAAGTAGGCGATCGGTAAGGCGAGCGCCGCGCAGCTTAGCGTCACGGCCGCAGCCATCAGGACCGTGCGCAAGGTGATGCCGGGATACGGATCCGAGAGGAGGCGCACGAAGTTGGCTGCCGTCGGCTGGTAGATCGTCGCCCCGCTGAACGCGTCCCGTGTGAAGAACGCGTTGAGGAACAGGAAGGCCAGTGAACCGAGGTACACGATCACCAGCCAGCCGGTCGGCCCGGCCAGCAGCGCCGAGAGCCGGGTCCTCGGACGCGCGTAGAGCCACGTCGCGAGCCTGCGCGACGAGCTGGGGACGCTGGTGGATCGATCGCCCGTATTGAGGGTCATTCTCGGCATCGACAGGGATGGCCCCGCGGCCAAGTTGACCGCGGGGCCGGGTCGCCGGTGGCGAAGTCGATCAGGCGGCCTTGATCTGGGTCCAGGCCTCGACCCACGCTGCGAAGTCCTTGCACTTCACATCCGTTCGACCGTCAAGACAATCCGCGACCGGGGTGGTCCAGTACCAGACGTCCGTCCAGTAGGCGGTGTCCTCGGCGTGGAAGATCGTGCAGTGGTCGGGGTTCGTGGCGAGGGCACAGGACTTCGAGTTGCCAGGCGCCTCCCCGAAGTACTCCGCGATCTGGATGTTCACCGGCGCCGACGTGATGTGGTTCAGGAACTTGTAGGCGCAGTTGATGTTCTTGGTCTTCGAGTTGACCATCCACGTGTCGGACCAGCCCGTGGACCCTTCCTCGGGCTTCACGACCTCGACGGGGGTCGGCGGATCCGAGCTCTGGAGCACGTTGGCGATGACCTGCCACGTCGTGCCGATGACCGTGTTCCCGTTCTGGAACGAGCTGATCTGCTTGGTGTAGTCACCCCAGTACTCGCCGACGGCGGGCTTCTGGGCCTTCAGCAGGTCGACGGCCGCCTGGAACTGGGTGTCGTCGAGCGAGTACGGGTTCTTGATGTTCAACTCGGGTCGACTCGCCATCAGCACGACGGCAGCGTCGGCGATGTAGATGGGCGCGTCGTAGACCGAGAACTTGCCGGCGTACGGCGAGGCGGGATCGAAGATCTCGGCCCACTTCGTCGGCGGTGTCGTGACCTCATCGGTGCGCCACATCAGGATGTTCGCACCACGCCCGTGCGGGATCCCGTAGTGGACCCCATCGACCGTGTTGTAGTCCTTGTCCTTGAGGTCGGGGAAGATCTCGGCGTAGCTGGGAACGATGTCGACGTTGACGGGCTGCACGAAGCCACCCGCGACGAGCCGCAGCGACGCATCGCCGGATGCCGAGATGACGTCGTACTGCTCCGGATTGGTCTGGAACAGTGTGAACGCCTCGTCCGACGTGCCGAAGGTCTGGACGGTGACCTGGCACCCGGTCTCCGTCTCGAATGGCGTCACCCAATCGACGTCGGGACTGGTGGTCCCATCCTCGACGTAACCCGGCCAGGCCAGGACGGAAAGCTTCCCCTCGCCGTCGCCGACTGACGTGATCATGCTTGGTGCAGGCGATGCACCGATGCCGCTACATCCCGTCGCGACCAGTGCGATCGCGAACAGTGCAGCCAGCCGTTTCGCACCCCTCATCCTTGGTCCTCCTCCTCGCTCCGATGGGTCGGCCCGTCCGCGACGGGCAACTCATGCTGTCGCTTCCAGATCAGGCGGACAGCCTTGCCTTGCTGCTCGAGCACCTCGGTCGAGGTGGTCGTGAGGTTCTGCTCGGTCACGACGAGCCGCGCGCCGGCGTCGAGGTCGACGATGTAGCGCGTGTCGGGGCCGAGATAGACGACGCTCTGGATCGATCCGGTGGCGGATGACTCGTCGGGGCCCGCCGTCGCGTCCACCCCGGCCACCCTGATCTTCTCGGGCCGGATCGTGAACGTCCCAGGTCGACCGAGGACCGTCCGCGCGACATCGCCGGCAAGCAGGTTCGACGTCCCGACGAAGCCCGCCACGAACCGGGTCGCGGGCCGCTCGTAGACCTCCGCGGGGGTGCCTAGTTGCTCGATCCGGCCGGCGTTGAACACCGCCAGGCGGTCGCTCATCGTGAGCGCCTCCTCCTGGTCGTGGGTCACGTAGATGAACGTGATGCCGACCTGCTGCTGGATGGCCTTCAGCTCGATCTGCATGTCCTCGCGGAGCTTCAGATCGAGCGCGCCGAGGGGCTCGTCGAGGAGCAGCACGCGCGGCCGATTGACGAGAGCGCGAGCGAGTGCGACACGCTGCCGCTGGCCGCCCGACAGCTGGCTCGGCTTGCGGCGGTCGTAGCCCTCGAGGCGGACCATCCGCAGGGCGTCCGCGACCCTGGCGATGCGCTCGTCGCGGGGCACCTTGCGAACCATCAATCCGTAGGCGACGTTGTCGCCGACCGACAGGTGCGGAAACAGCGCGTAGTCCTGGAACACGGTGTTCACGTCGCGGTCGAACGGCGGGATCGCCGTCACATCCCCACCGTGGAGCAGGATGCGGCCGGCAGTCGGCTGCTCGAACCCGGCGATCATCCGCAGCGTCGTGGTCTTGCCCGACCCCGACGGCCCCAGCATCGAGAAGAACTCGCCGTCCTTGACGTCGAGGTCGATGCCCTCCACGGCGACGACGTCGCCATAGTGCTTCGAGACGGCCTCGAGGCGGACGGCCGGGGCGGCCGGGGCCGGACTGGTCATCGAAGTCGCGGCGGGATCGGTGCCCGCGTTCGCGATCGGGTCATGGAGATCGGTCGGGATGGCCAAGCGCCCTCACTGGGTGGTCGCGCGTTCAGCCCGGGGGTGACGGGTGCGCGAACGATGCGACGCGGTCATAGGCATGTCAAGGGCGGACGCGAGGGGCGACACAGCCCGCCCAGCCATAGACTCGCCGGGTGTCGATCGCACGTCGTTGGCCGCTCATCTCGCTGCTGCTGGCCACTGCTGCATGCTCGTCGCAGACGCCGCCGGCCACACCGCCGCTCGTCCCTGGCACGGGCGACTCGCAGCGCGAGGTGAACCTCATCGCGCGCGACTACGTATTCCTCCCGGCGACGCTGGACGTGGTGCCGGGCGAGACGATCGTGCTCCACGTGATCAACGGTGGATTGGTCGTCCACGAGGCGGTCATCGGCGACAGCCGGGTCCAGGACGCGTGGGAGGCCGCCGAATCGGTCGCGGCGAACCCACCGCCGGGCCCGACCCCGCTCGTGAGCGTGCCGCCCGACGTTGCCGGACTGCGCGTCGTCGTCGAGTCTGGCAAGCGGGCCGATGTCACGTGGACCGTCCCGAGGAGCACAGAGCCGCTCACCGTGGGCTGCCACATCCCCGGCCATTGGGCCGAGGGCATGCACATCCCGGTGCGGTTCGTGGGCGCCGCGACCCCATCCTGAGGCTGGCGGCTCACGCACACGTACGGTGGTACGCTCTTGCACCGCCGCACCGAGCGGCCGCGAGGGCCAACGTCGAGCCCAGAGGAGGATCCGGATGACCTACGTGATCGCCGAGCCGTGTATCGACGTGCTCGACATCTCGTGCGTGTCGGTCTGTCCGGTGGACTGCATCCACTACGAGGAAGGCGTCGATCGGAAGCTGTTCATCGATCCGAACGAGTGCATCGACTGCGGCGCCTGCGAGCCCGAATGCCCCGTGAACGCGATCTTCCCGGAGGAGTCGCTGCCCCCCGAGTGGGCGAACTACACGGTCATCGACGCGACCTGGTACACGGACAAGGCTGCCGCCCGGGCATCGGTCGACGAACTCAAACCGTCGGGCTAATGGCGTCGCGGAGCTCCGCCTTAGACCTCCGGGAACGAGTGATAGCTCGCCGCTGAGGTTGCCAGTACGCTGGTCCGATGCGGATCGCGTCCCTGCTCCCCTCCGCCACGGAGATCGTCTGCGCGATCGGGCTCCAAGACGAGCTCGTCGCCGTCACCCACGAATGCGACTGGCCGCCGTCGATCGTCGGAAAGCCGGTGGTCACGCGCAGCGTGCACGAGCTGGCCGCCGTCGGATCCCGCGACATCCACGCCCGCGTCACCGCCGCCATGCACGGCGGGTCGTCGCTGTACGAGCTCGATGAGGAGGCGCTGGCGGCGGTCCAGCCGGACCTGATCCTGACCCAGGAGCTGTGCCACGTGTGCGCCGTCAGCTACCGGGAGGTCAACGAGGTCGCCCGTCGGATCGACGCCGACATCTCCGTGGTGTCGCTCGAACCGACGTCGATCGAGGGGATCCTGCACACGATCACGACAGTGGGCGCGATGGCCGAGGTCGAGGACGCCGCGATCGACCTCGTCGAAGCGCTGCGTGAGCGGCTCGGGGCCATCGAGCAACGCGTCGCGTCGCGACGTGACGAGGGTCGGCCCCCGGCCCGTGTCGTCAGTCTCGAATGGCTGGACCCGCCCTTCGCGGTGGGCCATTGGGTTCCCGAGCAGATCCGCCGCGCGGGGGGCTGGGACCTGCTCGGTTCCGACGGCGAGAAGGCTCACGAGACGACTTGGGATGACGTGGCCGAGGTCGATCCGGAGATGCTCTTCCTGATGCCGTGCGGCTTCCACCTGGCCGAGACGATCCACGAATGGCGAACCACGGAGGTGCCGTCATGGCTCGGCGACCTGTCGGCCGCTCGTCGAGGCGCGGTGTTCGCCCTCGACGGCTCCGCCTATTTCTCGCGACCCGGGCCGCGGGTCATCGACGGGATCGAGATCCTGGCCGAGATCATGGATCCCGAGACGTTCGGGGACGTCGCGCCGCCGGGCGGCTGGGCGCCGGTCGAGGTTCCCTGAGTGCCGTTCCGGGCGTCGTTCTCGTGTCTCTGGTGCGGCACCGACCACACAACGAGGTCGGCTGACGATCTGGAGGGCTGGGCCCAGCTCTGTCCGGCCTGCGTGGGCAAGGCGGGTGACAACCAGTTCCTCCGGTTCCGGCTGCGGCAGGCGCTGGCCGAGCGTTCCGCGGCGGCGCGCGGGGCGCCGCTGCCGGTCGGCACGGCGGCCGCGGGCGGCACGCCGTCCCCCACCGAACCCTCGGTCGGCCCGGAAGATGTCGACCGCGCGATGGTCGACTACTACGAGGCCCGGGCGCCCGAGTACGACGACTGGTACCTGCGCCGTGGGCGCTACGCGCGCGGCGCGATCCACGACGCCGCCTGGGATGCCGAGCTCGACGCGGCCGGCCGCTGGCTGGACGGCCTGCCGTGGACCGGCGAGATCGTCGAGCTTGCAGCGGGTACGGGCTGGTGGTCGCCACTGCTGGCGTCGCGCGGTGAGCTGTCCCTCTATGACGCCTCGCCGGCGGCGCTCGACCGCGCCCGCGAGCGGCTCGTCGCGCACGGGCTACGGGCCCACCTCCATGTGCGCGACGCGTGGGCCGAGCCCGACCGCCAGGTCGATGGGCTGTTCTTGGGCTTCTGGCTGAGCCACGTGCCGCGCGAACGGCTCGCTGCGTTCCTGGCCCTCGGTCGACGCTGGCTGAAGCCCGCCGGCCGGATCGCCTTCATCGATTCGCTGGCAGATCCGGCGTCCGGTGCCGCCGACCACCCGGTGCCCGATGACGATCTGGCCGTCCGACGGCTCGCCGACGGACGCGAGTTCACGATCGTCAAGGTGTTCTACACGCCCGACGAGCTCGCGGTGGCGCTGCGCGCGGCCGGGTTCACGGAGGTCGATATCACGATGACGGGTCGGTTCTTCCTCCTCGGGACGGCGCGGGCTGCCTGACGGGCCGGAGCCCGGGACCGCCCCAGACCCGTCGGTATACTCCGCCCGATGTCCCCCTTGTCGAACGCCACGATCGCGACCGTCGGCTCGGGCGTGATGGCCGAGGCGATGATCGCCGGCCTGCTGCGCGACGGCCTCGTGACGCCCGACCGCGTCATCGCCAGCCATCCGCGGGCCGAGCGACGGGAGACGCTCGAAAGCGCGTACGGCATCCGGACCGTGGCGGGCAACGCGGACGCCGTGCGCGACGCCGATGTGATCCTCCTCGGCATCAAGCCGCAGATGCTCGAACGGGTGGGCCGCGACATCGGCCCGCATCTTCGACGCGGCCAGCTGGTGCTGAGCGTGCTGGCCGGCGCGACGACGGCCGCCCTCACCGGCATCCTCGGTCACGATCAGGTCGTCCGGAGCATGCCCAACACGCCTGCGCGCCTCGGCAAGGGCGTGACCGTCTGGTACGCGACGCCAGAGACCAGCGACGAGCAGCGCGAGCAGGCGGCCGCCCTCCTCGGCGCGCTGGGCCACCAGCTCGAGGTGGACGACGAGAACATGGTCGCGATGGCCACGGCGGTCAGCGGGACGGGCCCCACCTACGTCTTCCTGGTGATGGAGGCGCTGATCGATGCGGCCGTCCATCTCGGCTTCCCGCGGCATATCGCCCACGACCTCGTGATCGAGACGCTCGAGGGGTCCACGCTGTTCGCCCGCCAGTCAGGCATGCACCCGGCCGAGTTGCGCAACATGGTGACCTCGCCAGGGGGCACTTCGGCTGCCGCCCTTCACGAGCTCGAGGGTGGTCGCCTGCGAACCGTGCTCTCGGAGGCCGTGTGGGCCGCCTACCGGCGGACGGTCGAGCTCGGGGACCAGCTCGAGGCCAGGCTGGACATCGGTGCCGCCGACGACGGACCCCGCCCCAAGGCCTGATGGCGCCGACCTCGGCCACGGATACCGCGATCCCGGTCGTCGACCTTCGGCGAGCGCCGCTGGCCGACATCCGCGACCTCGACCTGCGCTCGGCGACACGCGACCTGTGGGCGGACGAGGCCGCGATCTGGGACCGGCTCGTCGCCACCTGGGCAGGCCTCGACGAAGCGGCCTGGCACCTCCCGGGTGCCGCTCCGTCGGACGCGGGCGGGCCCGACTGGTCGCTCGCCGAGCACGTCGGCCATATCGCCGACTGGCAGGAGCTCGCGATCGACTACGTCGGTAGGGCGACCCAGACCGGAGCATGGCCATCGGACGACGACTACGACGGCGGCGACTTCGATCGCTACAACGAGCGCCGCCGGGCGCCGTGGACGACGATGTCGAGCGCGGCCATCGTCGGGCGGCTCGGGGCCGCACGCCCGCGGCTGCTCGAGGCGGCCGGCGGTCTGTCGCTCGAGACGATCCGTGGCGACGACGCGTGGGGCTGGGTCTACTTCACGCTCCACGGGCATTACCTCGACCATCTCGCGGTCATCGAGCCGTGGACCGATCGGCTGCGCGACCGCCAGATCGACGGGGACCCGTTCGTGGCCGATCCACGTGCCGCGGATCACGCCGGGTTCATCACCGATGCCACCGCGCTCGACGACGCATTCGATGCCTTGATCCGCCGCCTGCCCCCGGAGCGCTGGGACGCCGCCGAAGTGACAGCGGGCTGGACGATCCGAGACCACGTCGGCCATCTGGCCGACTGGATGGACGAAGGCGCCCGTGCGATCGATGTCCATCGGAAGACCGGCATCTGGTTGTCCGACCCGGAGGAGGGGATCGACGCCTGGAACGAGCGCCACGTCGTGGCGACCAGACAGGAGACGTCGTGGGCGACACTCGCCCGCTATGACGCGGCCCGCGCGCGGTTGCTCGACGCGGTCGGAACACTGAGCGTGGAGGAGTTGCGGTCGCCGGACGGCTGGAGCTGGGCCTACGACTGCCAGCACGGGCATGTCCGCAAGCACCTCGCCATGGTCGGGCGGTGGTGTGCGATGACCGCTTGGCCGGACCGCTGATGGCGGGGGAGGCGAGCGCTCCGGCGACAGGTGGCTCGGGACTGACGATCGAGGCCATCGTCGCGGTCGATCCGCCCAAGGAATTCCGGATGCACCCCCGCGAGCGCGTCGTGGCGTTCACGGCGGAAGCAGCCGGCACCCGCCAGCTCTTCACGCTGTCGCTCCGAGGGCCGGCGGCTGCGGCCCGGCAGATCACCGCGTCGGAGCTGCCGGTGAGCGACCCGCAGTGGTCGCCGGACGGGCGTCGCCTCGCCTACGTGCGTGACGACGAGATCTGGATCGTCGAGGCAGACGGCTCGCGACTCACCCGCGTGGTCGCCAAGCCGGGCGGAGGCCGCGACCCGCGCTGGTCGCCCGACGGTCGACGCCTTGCGTTCCTGTCCCGCCGGCGCGGTTGGAGCCAGGTGTGGCTCGTGGACGCGCCGGTCCCGCGCCGGGGCCGCCCGCAGCGCCAGCCGCGCGCGCCCATCGCGACCGCGTTGACTCGGCCTGGTTTCGACGTGGATGCTGTGGCGTGGTCACCGGACGGCTCGCGCCTCGCGGTTACCGGTCAGCAGGCGCCGGACGACCTCACGACCTGGCAGATCGCGATCGTCGACGTCGCGAGCGGCGCGAGCGAGATCGTGGCGGGCACCACGAGCCACGACACCGGCGCCAGCTGGCTGCCCGATGGCTCGCTGGTGTTCGTAAGTGATGCCGACGGCTGGTTCCAGGTCGTCCGTCGATCCGCAGACGGGCGTGATCGGATCGTCCTGACGGACGGCAAGCGCGAGCATGGTGAGCCGTCCGGCGGCTACGGCTACGTGCCCATTCCCTCGCCGAACGGCGAGCGCGTCGTCCACATCGAGGTACGAGACGGGTTGATCGACCTGTTCGTCCGCGACCTCGGCGACGGCTCGCCGCCCAAGCGTGGACGTGGTCGTCCGCCCAAGACGCCACGGACCGTGTCCGCGGCGACGGTGGCGACGCGGATCTCGCCGTGGGATGGCGTCTGGCGCGCGATCGGCTGGCTGTCCGACGGCGCGTGGATCGCGGCCATCGGCGAGAGCGAGACGCGGCCACAGGACCTCTGGCTGCTGCCGACCCCGGGCGTCGCGCCAGAAGGATCGCGGCCGCGCCAGATCACGGACTCGCAGCCGGCCGTGCTCGCCGCGGCGATGCGTGCCGGTGGGCTGCCGGCCGGTGAGCGGGTCACGATCACCGCACGTGATGGGATGCAGCTCGAGGGCACGCTGTGGCGGCCCTCCGCGGCGACCGGGAAGCGCGGCGGGCGCCGCGTCCCGACCATCGTCCACCCACACGGCGGCCCGACCGCACAGTGGTTCCGAAGCTTCCAGCCGTTCAACCTCGCCCTGGCCGAGGCGGGCTACGCGGTGCTCGACATCGACTTTCGGGGTTCGACCGGCTACGGGCGGACGTTCCGCCATGCCAACCACGGCGAGTGGGGCCACGCCGATGTCCACGATGTGATCGACGCCGCCCACTGGGCTGCCGAGCAGCCGTGGTCCGACGGCCGACTCACGGTGTACGGCGGGTCGTATGGCGGCTATCTGGTCCTCTGCGCGCTGGTCGACGAGCCGTCGCTCTGGTCGGCCGGCGTGGACCTGTACGGCGATTCCGAGATCGCCGAGAGCTTCCGCCATGGCGATCGGCCTGGTCGCCTGGACCTGCTCAAGATGATGGGCACACCCGACGATCCCGACCGGAGCGACGCCTACCGGCGCGGCTCACCGGTCTATCGCGCCGAACGCATCGAGGCGCCCCTGCTGATCCTCCACGGACGCAAGGACAAGCGGGTCGTGCCGCTCATGACTGAGCGGATGGTCGAAGCCCTCCAGATCGAGGACAAGGTCCATGAGGTGCACTGGTACGACGACGAGGCGCATGGCTGGGAGCGCCGCGACAACCGTCGCGACGCGTTCGGACGGATCCTTGGGTTTCTCAGGTCGCACGTCCCGCCGGACCAGGCCGATCCGGCGGGATCTTCGCCGACCCCCGCTCGTCGCCGTCGTTCTGGTGAGCGATCACGCTGATTGTCCCGTCGGTCTCGAGGACGGCCTGGTCGACATCTTGGATCCGTGCCACGCCGTGTGCACGGACGGCCGACTTGAGGTCGTCGATGTCCAGGCCCTCCTCCCGAAGGGCACGATCGAGGACACGGCCACCGCGGACGAGCAGTCGCGGCTCGCCCTCGACCGCGACACGCAACCGGCGAGAGCGCCGCGAGAGCTCGCGCAGGATGAAATCGAGCCCGAGCAGGACGACGACCGCGACGAGGCCGCCCCAGATCGAGGTGTTGTCGCCGACCATCGAGTTCTGGACCGCGTCGCTGATGATCAGGACGACGATGAGCTCGAGGACCGACATCTGCCCGACCTCGCGCTTGCCCGAGATGCGGATCGCGACGATCAGGAACAGGTAGACGATCGCCGTCCGGAGCGCGACGTCGGTGAGGCTCGATCCGAGCTCGGGCAGGCTTGGCACGCGGCGACTGTAGTGTCTCCACCGCGGCGCCACCAGCCGGGAATCGAAACGGCCGTCCGGGTGGACGGCCGTCGAGCGGTGACGGTGCCGGCGCCGAGCGCCGGCCGTTCAGTGCGTCCCGGAGATCACGATCACCAGCGGCGCGCCGCCTCCAGCACGAGACCGGAGCTGACGAGCGCAGACAGGAGCATGAGCGTCCGGAAGGCCTGCGACTTGATGAGGTTCTTCATCGCAATCCCTTCTTTCGAGATAAGACCGGGGACGGAAGGTGTCCCCGTGCAGCAACCTACGGGGCCGCACGGCACGCAGCCATAGGCCATCCGTACCGGCCCGGGGGGACCTGCGGGGCAAGTGGTGCGCCTGCGCACCGGGCGGGGCGAGCCCGTCGAGCGGGCCTGGCGGCCGCGTCAGGCGGTCTGCGCGCCGCCTCCGCGCATCCCGAGCGCGATCACCAGCACGATCCCGAGCCCGATCAGCACGTCACCGACGCTGAATACGTTGGCGAACGGTAGCCAGGGTGGCATCGCGAAGATGTCCGTCAGCGGGGCGACCGCGGGGTCCGCGACGACCGCGCTGTTCGAGAACCCGTCTTCTGCGGACAAGCCGGCGGCGGCCAGGGCCGCATGCGTGGTGGGCATGATCCCCTCGTTCGCGACGATGGCGATCAGGTTGGAGATGGCGCCGATGGCCACGAGCGGGAGACCCGGGACGCTGAGGTTGCGCCAGACCGCGACCAGGACCGCGCCGGTCGACGCGACGTAGATCGCTTCACCCACTCCACGCCCCACCGCACCACCGACCAGCCCCGAGAACAGCACGACCTGCACCGCAAGCCCGGCGATCGCCAGCCAGCCCCACTCGAATCGAAGCTCGCCGAGGCGATCGAGCCGGCCGCCCATGAGGAACCCGAGGGCGATCCCGATGGGGATGGCGTAGAGGACGAACACGTGGGGCGGTCAGGCCGTGCGGTCGCCCAGGATGTCGGTGAGCTGGGCGGCGTGATCCTCGGCATGACCCAGCACGAAGCGTTCCAGGATGGCCGCTGCCGGCATCTCGCCGAGGCGCGGGTGGACGCCGACGCGGTCCCGCTCGCTGGGGGTCAACGTCGCGAGGCGCTCCGACCAGTCACGCAACCCTGCGTCGATGCGGGCGAACAGGACGCGCAAGGGCAGCGAGCGATCGCGATCGATGATCCCGAGGCGGAGGGCATCGTCGGCGATCCGCCCGAAGGCGATGGCCTCGGATCCGTCCCCATCCACCACTCGCTCCATCTCGCCGAGCCAGAACGGCAGCATCTCCTGGACGTGGGCCAGCACCTCGCGCGGCCCCCACGCCGCTTCCGGACCGGTGCCGTAATCCTCGGCGAGTGGCCACGGTTCGCCCGCCATCACCCGCGGCGCCAGCTCCGTATAGGCCCGCCGCGTCGCCGCGATCCGCTCGAGCTCCGTCGCCATGGCGCCCAGTGTGGCACGCCCGGCGTAGGATGGTGGCACTGACGATGCCTCGGCTGCGGGCCCGCGCCCGCCCCGGGGCCGGACCCGCATGCAGCGGAGAGACAGGCGATGACGGAGACGCTCCCGCGGGGCGCCGCCAACCAGGCGGGCGCCCGGGTCGACGCGGATGCCTATGCCAAGGCCGGCGAGTTCCTGCCGCTTGACGGCATCGATCATGTCGAGTTCTGGGTCGGCAACGCCCGCCAGGCGTCGGCGTATTACCGCGCCCTGTGGGGCTTCACGCCGGTCGCGTTCAGCGGTCTCGAGACGAAGGTCCGCGATCGGGCCAGCTACGTGATGGTCCAGAACGACATCCGGTTCGTGTTCACCGCCCCGCTGACACCGGATGGCGAGATCGCCGAGCACGTCCGAGCCCATGGCGACGGCGTCCACGACATCGCGTTCCGTGTGCCCGATGTCGAGTCGGCGTGGCGCGAGACGACGGCGCGCGGCGCGGCGTCCGCCCTGGA
>DATAFZ010000068.1:0-2913 GCA_036257225.1 Candidatus Limnocylindrales bacterium
TACTCCGCCTCGGGCTGCTCCGCCACGTGGCGGTACATGTCCTTGACCTTTGTCTCAAGTTCGCGGGTATCGACCGTCGCTTCCATTGCTCCTCCTTTATTGAAGTTCTCCCGCGACATCGCCTGCTCAGTATCCCGCGAGGAGGGATGTGCCGCTCGACGCAGCGGAGTACCCGGCTCAAGCGTGAAACGCGAAGAACGAAGACCGCGCGGGGTCACTGCGTCGCGCGCGCCAAGCCGGGATCGGGTCCGGGAAGCCTCCGCGAAAGCGCGACCGGTCGCGCATCGGTGAGCGGACGGGTGACGGGCCGCCAACCGCCTCGCATCCAACTGCGGCCTGGCGACCCGTTGGTACGGGGAGATGCCTAGTGATGCCGGCGCCTACCGACCCCAAACATCATCAACATCATGACCGCCATCATCGCCACGCAGCCGAGCGGCGCAAGGAACGCCCACGATCCGGCTCCTACCGCCACCAGGACCACCGCGATGACCATCAACGCCCCACAAAACCAAAGCATGTGTGAATGGCGATGCATCATGGTCATCGATCCTCCGTTTTGCCCACGACTGGACCAAATCGCGTGGGACTAAGACGACTGTCACACCCTCGCACGCGGCCTGCATCGGCACAAAGCACGCGACTGCACTCCGCGATAACTACTGACCTTCGAGGGGGAGGGTCGACCCCGAGCGTCGCCCCGAAGTGATCCGGCCCTTCATGATCAGCAAGGCGACCACCAAACCCGCCCGGCCCGCCCGGCGCACTCCCGTGCCGCGTCCACGGAATCCCGATCCCTGTACTGCCACCTGAACCGTCTGCGAGACGAATCACGCGCGGGGTGGGTCGTGCTTGTGCGCCGGCCTGGCGGTCCGCGCTTGTCCCAGCCCCTCGACCTCCCGCTCGATCGCGGTCGCGAGCTTTCCAAGCGGAGGCGCGACATCGGGGTCCGAGCACAGCCCGATCGCGATTCGTCCGGCGAGCGAGATCGCGGTGATGCGCAGCGCGTGCCGGTGGGCGGGCTCAGCAAAGGTGAGCAGTTCGCGCGCCGGATGGTCCGCGACGCTGATCGGCCGTGGCGGGCCGACCAGGTTGGAGATCTCGACCGTGAACGCGTGCGGGTCGGCGACGAGGCGCTCGATCGGGCGGGACAGCGGCCCGACCGCCCGCAGGTCGCCGATGAACCGATGCAACGTCTCCGCGTCGGTCCGCTTCCGCACCCTCGTCTGGGCGCCGATCGTCTCGAGGCGAGCGCGCGGGTCACGCTCCGAAGCGGCCAGATCGACGAAGAAGAACGAGTCTCGGTTGCCGATCCGCGGGTCCGCCCCCTCGGGGTGCATGCCGACCGGGACCTTGGCGCGGAGCCGCGCGCCTCCAGGCCGCAGCCATGCTTGCAGGCCTCCCCCGATCGTGGCCAGCAGGACGTCGTTGACGGTCGCTCGAGGGTGGCTGGCGTGCGCGATCTGCCTCGCGGCCGCGAGCGAGACGTGCGCCCACGCCACCTCCCGCCGCCTGCCGATTCGGGCATCCAGCGCCGTTGTCGTCGCTGGCGTGCCGCCTAGCTCCCGCCACAGAACTCGACGCAACAGCGCGAATCCTCGGACCCGATCCCGCCATTCGTCCACGTGCGCAAGCGGGGAGCCGAGCGCCTCGCGGAGCTGCTGCGACCGGTAGCGCAACCCGTCCGCGAGAAGCGTGGCCGCTCTCGGCTCCGGGGCGCTTGCGGGCGGTGGGGCGGGCGGCGGCTCGGACCACAGCACGTGACCCATGATCCTGATCGCAGCCCGGCCGTCGGCCATCACGTGATGGAAGCGGCACACGACTGCCACCCTTCCGTCGGCCAGCGGGCCGAGGAGATCGATCGCCCACAGCGGGTGCTGGGGATCCAGGCGCTCGGTCATCGCGGCGGCGATCGACTGCCGCAGCCCCTCGTCCCCCGGTGAGAGCGGCTTTCGCGACCGTACGTGCCGCCCCAGCGCGAAGTCCGGGTCGGGAACCCAGGCCGGGGGGGCAATGTGGAGCGGCGTCGCGCGGAGTCGCTGGCGCATCCGCGGCTCGGCGTCGAGGCCGGCGGCAACCCGGTCGCGCAGGGAGTCGAGCCGGAGCTTGGAGCCGTCCGCGGCTTGCTCGACGAGCAACATCTTCAGCGTATGGCCGAGGATCACTGGCGACACGATCCTGAGCATCGCCATGTCCTCGCGCCCGAGCCGCTCGAGGCGAGCGATCGCCGGTGGGCGTGGGAGGCTCATCGTCGATCCCCCATGCGTGCTCGGGCAGGACGGGTGGCGCCAGGGCGTGGCCGAGCCGGCGCCTCCGCACCGTCTGCGGGCATGCTTGTCCGGTGGACAACCGAGGAGTCGAGATCGCGAGGGCGGCGGCCTACGCTCTGCGGCGCCGCCTGGTCCCGCCGGTTGGCGCCGTGCTCGGGCGGAGGGATGCCATCGAAACCAGTGCCCCGGACGGCCCGGACCCCTACGGCGATGCCGATCCCGCCTGGCTCAAGATCGACTGGCGCGAGCACCTTCACTCGGTCGACGTCGGTGGCACGCCCATCACCTACGTCGAGATCGGCGAGGGTCGTCCGATCGTTTTCGTTCACGGCCTCTCGGGCTCGTGGCAGAACTGGCTCGAGAACATCTCGGTCCTCGCGAATCGCGGCTTCCGGGCCCTGGCGCTCGACCTGCCCGGGTTCGGAGCCAGCCCAATGCCGACGTGGCCGATCTCGGTCCCAGCATATGGCAGCCTCGTCAACGACTTTTCGATCGCGCTCAACCTCCACGCCGTGACACTAGTAGGCAACTCGATGGGAGGATTCATCTGCGCCGAGGTGGCGGTTCGCGATCCGATGTGGGTCGAGCGCCTTATCCTCGTCTCCGCAGCCGGGATCAGCCACGCGACCATGAAACGCCACCC
>DATAFZ010000100.1:0-16523 GCA_036257225.1 Candidatus Limnocylindrales bacterium
ATCGCCGACTACTCGTCCACCGCCGGCTGGAACGACCTGAACCTCGCGGCGACGGTCGGCGGATTCCTGATCGCGGCGAGCATGGTCCCGTTGCTATGGAACGTGTTCGTCTCGCTGCGCAGCGGCACGCCTGCCGGCGACGATCCGTGGGAGGGCAACACCCTCGAGTGGGCGACGAGCTCGCCGCCGCCGCCATACAACTTCGACCGCCTTCCCGAGATCCGCTCCGAGCGACCGGTCTTCGACGTCCGCCACGGATCGGCCCATGCCGGCGCGATGGCACCCGTGCCGCAGTCCGCGTCGACGAGCAACTGATCCGATGGCCAGCGACAGTCACGCCCTGACCCCCGTCGAACACAGCCCGGTCGCCGGGCTGGCCCACGATGCGCGCGGCGGAATCAGCAACGTCGTCCTGGGGATGCTGCTGTTCATCACCTCCGAGGTGATGTTCTTCGGGGGCCTGTTCGCGGCCTACTTCAACGTCCGGGCGAATGCCCCCCAATGGCCGCCATTCATCCCGGATACCGTCCCGCCCGAGCAGTACCACCTCGAGATCCTGCCGCTGGTCGGGCCGGCGACGGTGCTGCTGATCCTTTCGTCATTCACGTGCCAGTTCGCCGTCTGGGCGATCCGGCGGGGCGACCGGACGGGGTTCATCCGCAATATCGCGGTCACATTCATCATCGGCGTGGTGTTCCTCCTGCTGCAGGCGACGGACTACATCGCGCTCGGCGAGGAGGGCATCACGCTGTCGGCGGGCACGTTCGGGACGACATACTTCACGCTCACCGGCTTCCACGGCGCGCACGTGTTCGGCGGCGCGATCATGCTGGCGGTCGTGCTCTATCGCGGGCTGGCCGGTCAGTTCTCCGCCCGGCACCATGACGCCGTCGAGGCCGTGTCCCTGTACTGGCACTTCGTGGACGTCGTCTGGATCCTGCTGTTCTCGCTGCTGTACCTCCTCCCGGGCAAGGTGTAACGCCGTGCATCCACTGCGTCATCCGCGCAACGCGATCGTGGTCGGTCTGCTGTTCGCCCTGACCGGCGCGGCGTACTGGGCCGTCCAGGTGATCGCCGGCTGGGAGGTCGACTACGCCGGTGTCACGATGCTGTTCCTGCTCGGCGTCGCCACCAGCATCCTCGCCTACGTCCTGATCGCCGGTTCCCCGAACGACTGAACCGGACGCGATGTTCGAGGAGATCTGGAACGGGATCCTGGAGCTGACGGCGAAGTTCGTCATCCCCGACTGGAGCTCGGTCATCGCGATGCTGCCGGTGCTGATCACGGCACTGACGGTGCTCGTGTTGGTCGCCACGTTCTGGAAGCTCATGCGCGCCCCGAAACCACGGCGCGGGAAGGTGCGCATGGAGCCGGTGCCGCCACAAGGCGTCCACATGCCCGGCCCGTCGTGGTCGCCATTCTTCGCGGCGTTCGGCGCCTTCCTGCTGTTCCTCGGACTCGTGTTCGGCGGGCCGATCCTCATCCTCGGTGTCATCGGGCTGACGCTCACGCTGCTCTATTGGGGGGCCGAGGCGCTTCGTCTGTACGACCGCGACCTCGGCGCTACCGCACCGCAGCTGCCGGCGGTCGTCCATGATGGCCCGCCGCCGGGCGTCCACATGCCCGGCCCGTCGTTCCTGCCGATCCTCGCAGCCATCGGCATGGCGATGCTGCTCCTGGGCCTGGTCTTCGGGGAATGGCTGCTCGCCGTTGGGGTCATCGCCTTCATCCTGTCGTTGCTCGGTTGGATGACGGCCGCCCGCAAGGAGTACGTCAAGACCGTCGAGGCCGACGCCACCGGTCACCTCGAAACCCTGCCCGACCCACCGACGCCCAAGTGGCTGCTGACGACCCTCGGCTTGCTGCTCGTGGCCGGGTTCGTGATCCAGGTCGGCTGGATCCCGCCACGCGCCGCCGGCGGTGAGGGGCCGACGGCATCGGGTGTGCCGGTCGAGCCGGGCGGACCCGGCGAGCCGGGCGCCTCCCCGGTTGCGGGCGGCGGCCCGGAGGGCAAGCCCGTCATCCACGCGAAGGATGTCCAATTCGTCGAGCAGACGTTCAGCGCCCCGGCCGACACGCCGTTCCAGCTCGAGTTCGTGAACGACGACGCCGGCATCCCGCACAACGTCGAGCTGCTCGATAGCGGCGGCGCCAGTGCCTTCAAGGGCGACATCTTCCCGGGCGTCGAGACGCGGGTCTATGACGTGCCGGCCCTCGCCGCGGGCTCCTACCAGTACATCTGCTCGGTCCATCCGACCATGACCGGGACCGCGACCCTCCAGTAGGGCCGCCGACAGGACCGCCGTCACGCCGCGCCGACCGATCGTCCTGGCCCTCGCCATCGCCGCGCTCACGACCGCCGGCGTGTGGTGGTTCGTGAACTCGGGTGACGACGATCCTCGGGCCGCAGTCGGTGCCGCGGCGCCGCCGATCGTCGGGTCGACGCTGGACGGTGCTCCAATCGACCTGGCGAGCTATCGAGGGCGTCCCGTGATCGTGAACTTCTGGGGGCCGTCGTGCATCCCCTGCCGCGAGGAGTTCCCGCAGTTCCTCCAGAAGCTCGATGAGCACGCCGCCGAAGGCCTCGCGATCGTCGGCATCCTGACCGACGACCCGCCGGAGCCTGCCCGCCAGTTCGTCGCGCAGTACGGTGCCACGTGGCCGACGGTCGTCGATCCCGGCGAGGCATTGAAACGGGCATACCGCGTGGTCGCGCGGCCCCACACGTGGTTCATCGACCGAGCCGGGGTCATCCGCTCCGTGCAGATCGGCGGCCCGATGACCGATGCCGAGTTCGAGCGCCACTTCGCGCGGATCCGGTGACCGGCGGCCTGAACGACCAGCCGGCTATCGCGGTCGAGGAGCTGACCAAGCGATACGGCGACCGCGTCGCTGTCGACGGGGTTTCGCTCGAGGTGCGCGCCGGCGAGGTCGTCGCGCTGCTTGGACCGAACGGGGCGGGCAAGACGACGACCGTCGAAGTGATCGAGGGCTACCGGCGGGGCGACGGCGGGCGGGTCCGGGTCCTGGGTGTCGACCCGTGGATGGCGGGGCGTGCCCACCGGGCGCGAGTCGGGTTGATGCTCCAGGATGGCGGTATCGACCTGCGGGCGAGGCCGGCCGAGACGCTCCGGCAGTACGCCGCGTTCCACGCCGATCCCCATGATCCGACCACGCTGCTCGACGAGCTCGGATTGGGGAGCGTGGCATCGACGCCGTTCCGGCGGCTGTCGGGCGGGGAGCGGCAGCGACTCGGATTCGCGCTCGCCCTGGTGGGGCGGCCCGCGGTGCTGATCCTCGACGAGCCGACCGCCGGCCTGGATCCCGAGGCTCGGGCCGTGGTCCGAGCGCGGATCGCGGCGGAACGAGGAACCGGCACGGCCGTCCTGCTCACGAGCCACGAGCTCGCGGATGTCGAGCGACTGGCCGACCGGATCGCCATCCTCGTTGCAGGACGCATCGTGGCCGCGGGCACGCACGCCGAGCTCACCGCGGGACTGCGTCCGCGGCTGCGCTTCCGACTAGACGCGCCCTTGACTGCCGGCAACGTCGACCTGCTCTCGGTCGCCCTGGGAGCGGCCGTCCGCGCCACGGACGCGGTGGGGCGGTACGAAGTCGATGGCAGCGAGCCCACGCCACGCCTCCTCGCCTCGCTCGCCGGTTGGTGCGAGCGGGAAGGTCGCCTGATCGTCGAGTCGCGAACGGTCGGCGGGTCCCTCGAAGACGTCTATCTCGAGCTCGTCGCCGGGGCGGATCGAGCAGAGCGCGTCGCGTGAGCCGGCCGGCGCCGTTCGTAAGGGCCGTCGCCGCCCAGGCCGCCATGGAGGCGCGCCTCACCGCGCGCCGAGGCGAGAACCTCCTCGCGATGATCGTGCTCCCAACCGTGGCACTGGTGTTCTTCGGTTCGGTCGGCTTCGGAGCAGGGCCGGCGAGCCTCGACCGCCTGCTACCGGCGATCCTGGCACTCGCGATCGTCGCCAGTTGTCTGGTCAACCTCGGCATCGCGACGGCCTACGAGCGTGGCTACGGGGTCCTGAAGCGACTTGGTGGAGCGCCGCTCGGCACGGCCGGGCTCATCGTGGCGAAGCTCACGGTCGTGGCCGGGATCGCGATCCTGCAGGTGATCGCGCTGGTCGCGCTGGCGGCGGCGCTCGGATGGAGCCCGAGCCTAGTCCTCTCCTGGGGCGGGGTCGCGCTGGCGACGGTAGCAGGCGTGGCTACGTTCGCCGGGATCGGCATGTTGATCGCCGGCTCGCTCCGTGCCGAAGCGGCCCTGGTCGTCGCGAACGCGCTCTTCCTGGTGGCGATCCTGACGGGCGGTGTCGTCGTTCCTACGCACGATCTGCCCGGAGCGCTCTCCGGCGTGACGAGCCTGCTCCCGTTCGGCGCGCTCACGAACGCATTCGACGCGATGATGACCGGTGCCGGCGACCTGACGGGCAGCCTCATCATCCTGCTGGCGTGGGCGGCCGCCGCCTTCATCGGTGCCGCCCGCACGTTCCGCTGGGACTGACGCTCAGGGAACTGATCCCTGGCACCGGCTCCTGGCGGGATCACGGGCCGATGGATTCGGCCGGCCGACGCACCAATTCCTCGTCGATCCCACGACGGGCAGGGTCCGGCCAGCGCCGTGGACGGCGACCGGCCACCCGGCCATGCAACGTCGAGCGCCGTGACCTGATCCGGCGACTTCGGGTGATTAGGGAACCTTCTCGGGCGACGCCAGCGCCGTAGGCTAGCGAGCACGACCACGATGGCCGTGCCGCTAGCCAAGAGGCGGGTGTGGACCGATCCGAACTCGTGGACCGGGCACGGCATGGCGACCGGCACGCCTTTGCCGAGCTCGTCCGCGCGTCCGGCGCGCGCCTGGATGCCACCGCCCGCCTGATCCTCCGCGACCGGGAACTCGCCCAGGACGCTGTCCAGGACACGCTGATCCGGGCGTGGCGCAGCCTGCCGGGGCTGCGCGATCCAGCGACGTTCGACCACTGGTTGCATAGCCTGGTGGCACATGCCTGCATCGACCTCGTCCGCAAGCGCCGGCGCCGCGTCGTCGAGGTCGAGCTGACACCGATCCACGTCACCGAAGTGCTCGACCACGCCAAGGACGTCGCCGACCGCGACCTCCTCGACCGCGCACTCGCTCGCCTCGAGCCCGAGGCGCGGGCCGTCGTGGTCCTGCACTTCTACCTCGACCTGCCGTTGCCGCGGGTGGCTCGGATGCTGGGCATCCCTGACGGCACCGCGAAGTCGCGTCTCCATCGATCGCTCGGGATCCTTCGGTCCTCGATGGCGATCGAGGAGATCACATCCGCGCGCGCTGCGGGAGGGCCGATCTCATGACGATGGATCGATCCAACCGCGTCGAGCGAGGACTGCCTGCGCTGTTCGACGAGCTCGCGCAGGCCCGAACACCTGACTACCTCGAGGCTGCCATCGAGCGTGCCTCGGCCCGCCGACAGCGTCCGTTCTGGACGTTCCCCGAAAGGTTGCTTCCCATGGAGATCGCGATCACGCGAGTCCCAGTGACTCGCCTGCCGTGGCGCCAACTCGGCGTCGTGGCCCTCATCGCACTGTTGCTTGCGACAGCCGTGGCGTTATACGTCGGCTCGCAAACGCCGCGCCTGCCAGCGCCGTTCGGCCCCGCCGCGAACGGCGTCGTCGCACTCGGTCGTCAGGGCGACCTCTACGTCGTCGACACCAGGACCACTGCGGAGCGGCTGGTCGTGGGCGGGCCGGACACGGACGAATGGATCGGATTCACGCCTGACGGGACCCGTGGGGTGTTCATCCGGTGGGGTCCGGACAGCGGTGCGATGACGGCGGCAAAGGTCGGCACGGTCGAGCTTGGTCGTGAGGCGCAACCCGTCTTCGTCCAGAAAGACATCCTCCACGGAGGGGAGCCGATCGAGGTGGCACCG
The DNA here is from genome assembly GCA_036257225.1 of Candidatus Limnocylindrales bacterium. Lineage (GTDB taxonomy): Bacteria > Chloroflexota > Limnocylindria > Limnocylindrales > CSP1-4 > SPCO01. The sequence continues at coordinate 5,923 of DATAFZ010000100.1, forward strand.
AACGGTCGTGACCTGGCCTTTTCGGCCTTCAACTTCGGGACCCCCGACATCCGGATCAGCGTCGGAGCGCTCGACGGCAGCGCGTTCCATACCTTCCAGGACGTGCCCGTCGCCGACTACGGTGGCCTGGCCTTCCTGGCACCGGACGGCCGCGAGCTCGTGTACGTAGCCAGATCGGTGAACGCGCACACACACGACATCCGGGCGCTCGACGTCGCCACGGGGGAGACGCGGGCCATCGTCTTGACGGCGCTCGGCAACGATATCTTCGGGAACGTGTCGGCCGCACCCGACGGCAAGCACATCGCCTACGCGCTCAAGAGCTCCACTGGCGCGGTCTCCGTCCATGTGGTCGGCACGGATGGGAGCGACGACAGGATGGTCGGCCACGCACCAGGAGCGACGTTCGAGGCATGGCCGCAGTGGGACCCTCAGGGACGCCGCCTCCTCATCGAGCGTGATGGGGGCGACGGGATCGTGCGTCCCGTGATCGTCGATCTGGGCGGCGGACCGGACGTGGTGGTGGACACCACGATCTCCCCGAACGGCGCCGGCAAGGCGTGGGCCCCGGACGGGCTGTCGATCCTCGCCCAGCGAACCACGGCGGAGGACAAGCCACTGCAGCAGGAGTTGTGGGACGCGCGAACCGGCAGGGTCACCACGGTGAGCTGGCCATCGACCACCTCGCCGGCCTGGCAGCGCCTCGCACCGTAATGTGATCCCGGAAAGGTTGAACCCCGGGTTGGTCGGGACCCGGGGTTCAGGTGAAGGCGTATTGGTTGCGGGGAAGGGATTCGAACCCTTGACCTTCGGGTTATGAGCCCGACGAGCTGCCGCTGCTCCACCCCGCGACCGCCAATGATAGGGACGACCCCTGATTCGGTCAAATGGCCTCGGAACGGAGGCGCTCGGGGCTGAGCTCCGCCGATGCGAGGTCCGGCGAGGTCACGGCCAGCGCGCCCGCGATGGCGCCGTAGCGCAGCGAGCGCTCCATCGGCACTCCGCTGAGCACGCCGAGTAGCACGCCGGCGAAGAACGCATCGCCGGCCCCGTTGGTATCGAGGATCTCGACATCGGGCACGGCCGGGATCTCGTACGCCCGCCCCTTGGCGTCCAGGGCGATCGCGCCGGCAGCGGCCATCGTGCACACGGCCAGTCGCTTGCCCTGGCCGATCAGCGATTCGAGGAAGGCGGCGGGCGACGCCAAACGATCATGGCTGACGAAGACGACCTCGGCGGCATCGATGAACGGGGCGTGCCATTCCTTCGAACCGTCGTGATCGTGCAGGTCGGTCCAGATGGGCCGGCCCGAGGCGCGGGCAAGCGGGATGGCGCGGGGCGTCCACGGCGCGAGGTCGACGACCACGACGTCCGCGTCGGCCATCGACTCCGCCAGCCCGTCCTCGTCCAAGGGCAGGTCTGGGGAACCGTTCGCCAGCATGATCGAGACGCGGCCACCCGCCGGGTCCATCAGGTTGACGTGCTGCGCGGTGCCGGTCGGGTCGGTCGTGGCGCGAAGGTCGACGCCGGTTCTCTCCAGGCCGGCCCTGACCTGCCGGCCCGGCTCGTCGTCGCCGATCCCCGCGTGGAGCGTCACCGCGACCCCGAGCCGCGCGAGGTTCATCGCCTTGCCGGCCCCCGCCCCACCGATCGCCTCGTGCTGCCGCAGCGGATGGATCGTGGCATTCCGACCATCCGGCAGGCGCTCGACGTTGATCATCCGATTCCACGCGGCTCCGCCGAGCACCGTGACGCGCATCAGCCCGCAGTAGCCGCGGCCTGGACCGGCTCCGTCGGGCGGCCGCGGAGCGCCGGACCGCCAACGGCCATCGCCAGGACCAGCGATAGGATCATCACCACGCTGAACGCGTAGAACGGCAGGAGGATGCTCCGCTCCGCGAGGATCCCGGTCGTGACGGACGCGACGATGAATCCAAGGGTGCCTGCGGCGCCGAACAGGCCCTGCGCCGTCGACGACCTGCCGGCGGGTGAGCTCGCGGCGACCACGGCGTAGAGCGCCGGGTTCAGCAATGCGAATCCCGTCGCCTCGATGAGGATCAGCGGCACGGCGAGGGCCGGATCGCCCATGAGCGTGTAGAGGATCCCGGTGATGGCCGGCAGGACCATCCCGAGGACGATGAAGGTGAACGAACCGCGCTTGTCGACCAGCCGTCCGGCGATGGGCGACAGGACCAGCACGGGCAGGCCGAACATGGCGAAGGTCAAACCGATCAGCGCAAGGTCCGCGCCGAGACCCTGGAGGAACAGGCTCCAGATCACCTCGTACGTGCCACCGCCGTAATAGCCGCCCACATTGAGGATGACCGCGGCGAGCAACCCGCGGTTCAGGAGGCGCTTCGCTCGGCCGACCCCGGCCGCCTCTCGATCGGCGGCGAGGGCCGCGGCGGCACGGCCTTCCACGTACGGTGAGTCGGGCGGGAGGGTCATCCGGTCCGACCACGGCGACGCATCGGCCTTGTGGGCGGGACCTTCTTCGCGGACACGCAGCGCGATGGCAACGGCGGCGATGACCGAGGCGATCGCACTGAAGACGAACACGAAGGCGATCCCGCCGAACCGCTCCGCACCGAACGCCCCGATCGACGGCCCAAGTAGGAGCCCGCCCATCTGCGCGGCTCCGTACAGCCCGAACGCCTCCCCCCGCCGGTGCGGTGGCGTCGAGTCGGTCAGGAAGCCGCGCGCAGCAGGGTCGTAGATGGCCGCACCGAGCCCGGCGCCTGCACGCAGCAGCAGGAACGCGACCGGCCCGGTCAGCACCAGCGGCAGTGCCCCGAACACCCCGCTAGCGACGAGGCCGATGACCATCAGCGGCACCCGCGACGTCCGGTCGGCCAGCCAGCCGAACACCGGCTCGCTGATCAGGCGTGCCGCCGGCCAGGCGGCGATCACCAGGCCGAGCGTCGCGAGATCGATGCCCTGCTCCTTGAAATAGATGGGTAGCACGGGCAGGAGCCCACCGAACCCGAGCCAGACGATGAACTCGGCGATGAGCAGCGGAAGCAGAGCGCCCCAGCGGTCGAGCCAGGCCCGGAGTCGATGGATCATGGAGCCGCCAGCGTACCGGGCGTCGACCGTCTGCCGGTCACCGATGCGGCGGTCAGGACGGCCGCGCGACGCTCTGGCGGCTCGCTAATCTCCCGCTAACGAACGCCGCCTATACTGCCCATTCCCCTCGACCCCCTACCCGCAGGTGTGCCGCCGCATGGATGTCATCACGGCCGAAGGGCTCGTCAAGATCTACAAGACCCGCAAGCAGGAGGTCCGGGCACTCGACGGCTTAGACCTGTCCGTCGCCGAGGGCACGGTCCTCGGCCTGCTCGGGCCGAATGGCGCCGGCAAGACGACCACCGTCCGCATCCTGGCGACGCTCCTGAAGCCGGACGCCGGCCAAGCCAGGGTCGGCGGCTACGACATCGTCACGGAAGCGCAGCGGATCCGCACGCTCATCGGGTTGTCCGGTCAATACGCGGCGGTCGATGAGAACCTGACTGGCCGCGAGAACCTGTGGATGTTCGGGACCCTGTATCAGCTGGCGAGCGATACCGCCCGCTCGCGCGCGACCGAGCTGCTTGACCAGTTCGAGTTGACCGATGCCGCCGACCGGGTCGTCAAGACCTACTCCGGCGGCATGCGCCGGCGGCTCGACCTCGCGAGCGCGTTGATCGGACGGCCGAGGTTGCTGTTCCTCGACGAGCCGACCACCGGCCTCGATCCGCGGAGTCGGCTCGGCATGTGGGATGTGATCCGATCGCTCGTCCGGGAGGGCGTCACGCTGCTCCTGACGACCCAGTACCTCGAGGAGGCGGACGAGCTCGCAGACGACATCGCGGTCGTCGACCACGGCAAGATCATCGCCCGCGGCACCGCCGACCAGCTGAAGGCCCAGGTCGGCGGCGAGCGCATCGAGGTCATCGTCCACGATCGGACGAGGGTCGACGACGCCCGGCGGATCCTGAGCGGAATCGGCGTGGGCACCGCCAAGTTCGACGAGCACACCCGGCGGGTGACGGTACCGTCGGACGGCGGTGCGAAGCGGCTGGCGACCGTGATCCGCGAGTTCGACGACGCCGGGATCGTCATCGACGACATCGGACTCCGGCGGCCCACACTCGACGACGTCTTCCTCAGCCTGACCGGCCATGCCGCGGTCGAGGAACCGACGGAGGGAGAGGCAGCATGACGGCAACCTCGACGGCGCGACCAGCAGCAGCGAGCGGCACCCTGGCTTCGGCTGCCCGCGACGCGCTCATCATCATGTGGCGCAACCTGAAGCGGGTCCCGCGGATCCCGGAGCTCGCGATCTTCGCGGTCCTCCAGTCGATCATGTTCGTGCTGCTGTTCGCCTACGTCTTCGGCGGTGCGATCCCCATCCCCGGCGGCGGCAGCTACAACGACTTCCTGATGCCGGGGATCTTCGCCCAGAACATCGTCTTCGCCTCTGGCATCACCGCGATCGGCATGGCCGACGACATCGGCAAGGGCATCATCGACCGCTTCCGATCGTTGCCGATGGCACGCTCGGCCGTCCTGGCCGGACGCTCGTTCGCCGACGTCATCTACAACCTCGGCATCCTCGTGGTCCTTATGCTGTCCGGCGTGTTCGTCGGATGGAGCGTGCACACGGGCATCCCCGAACTCCTGGCGGGGGTCGGGCTGCTGCTGCTCTTCGCATTCGCGATGTCCTGGCTCGGCATCTGGATGGGCCTCAAGGTCCCATCGGTGGAGGTCGCCCAGCAGGCGATCTTCACGGTGCTGTTCCCGATCACCTTCCTCTCGAACGTGTTCGTGCCGCCGCAGACGCTGCCGGACTGGCTCCAGCCGATCGCCGAGTGGAACCCGACCAGCACACTGACAGCCTCCCTGCGCGAGCTATGGGGCAACCCCAACCCGTACGCCACGGACAGCTTCCCGTCGCAGAATCCCATCCTCGTCACGCTCGTCTGGGTGGTCGTCTTCATCGTGATCTTCGCGCCACTCGGTATCCGCCGCTACCGGACCCTCAGCCGGTGAGCGGATGATCGCGCCGCCCTGGCTCCTCGCGCTCGCGTTGGTGCTCGGGTTGCTCGTGCTCATCCCGGCGCGGCGATTGCGAGCCGCCGGTTTGTCGAGCGGGTCCGTCGGTCTGTACGCGCTGACCCTGTGGGGACTGGCGATGCTCGTGGCGGTCCGCCCCGGAGCGACGCGGATCCTGATCCCGCTGCTGCTGCTCGCCTATCTCGCGCCGTTCATCGCCGGGCCCGACGTCCTCGGCCGGGTCCTGCGCCGCCAGCCTCCGCGGCCACCGATCAAGAACGTCACACCGCCCGATCAACCGCCCTAGGGCGGGCCCCCACCCGCCGAGCCGTGGCGGGGCGATGTCGCGTACTAGGCGCGGTCTGGGTGCTCCGAGAGGGTGACCCGGTCGCGTCCCTCGCCGACCGCCGGCGCAGAAGATCGTCCAACTCGCCCGATACCTCCAGCTCATCGAGCACGAGGGCGTCGACGTCCATCCGTCCACTCGGGCGGCCGAGGAGATAGCCCTGACCGGCTGCGATCCCAAGCCCACGGACCACGGTGAGCTGCGCCGCCGTCTCGACGCCCTCAGCGACGATCGACGCCTTCCACTGGTTCGCGAGCTCCTGGAGTGCGCGGAGGACGGCATGCGAGGGATCGTGCATCGTCCCGCCCTGCACAAGCGACAGATCGATCTTTACGATATCGAAGTGGATCTCGCTGAGCAGACGGAGGCCGGCGTTGCCGGCACCGACATCGTCCGCTGCTAGACGCATCCCCGCACGGCGACATGCAGCGACGTTCCGTCGGAGCTGCTCGAGATCTTCGACCCGCTCGCGCTCCGTCAGTTCCAGTACAACGCGCTCCAAGGGGATTCGCTGCATCTGGAGGATCGCCTTTAGCTCGCTCGCGTGAAAGAGGTTCGATTCGAGGGTCCGAGGGGACAGGTTCACGCTCAGGTAGACGTCTCTCTCCGGCAGCCGGGCGCCCTCGGCGACGATCCCAAGACAGGTAAGATCGAGCTCTACTGTCTTATCGGCAGCCTCCGCCGCAGCGAACAATGAGGACGCGTCCGAGAACGGGGCACCCTCAGCCGGTCGGACCAATCCCTCGTATCCGATCAGCTCGCCGGTCGTCATCGAAAAGATCGGCTGGAATACCGGTCGAAGGGCTCGCATCTGCAGGACGGTGTCGATAGCCGCGGAGAGCTCCGCTACGGACCGGTCGTCGGACGCCGCACCGTGCCGACCCGGGTCGAATGCCACGGCACCGGTCCGACCATGGCGCTTGCACCAATAGAGAGCCGCGTCGGCGTTACGGTACAGGTGATGACCCTCTGCGCTCGGGGTCGGATATGCCGAGACACCGATCGAGAGCGAGAACGGCTCGACATCGCCCTTCGTGACGCCACGGTCCGCCGTCAGGGCTGCCGCCAGGATCCGACGAGCGATCGCCAGTCCCATCTCCACGTCGGTGGTGGGAAGCAGGATCGCGAACTCGTCGCCACCCACCCGGAATGCCCGATCCGATCGCCGAAGGACTGCCGCCGTCACCCGGCCGACTGATTCGAGGAGCCGGTCACCGGCCGCGTGCCCCTGGGTGTCGTTGACGCCCTTGAGGTTGTCGACGTCGACGAGCATCAGCGCCAGCGGCGTGCCCTGCCGCTTGACGATCTCGATCTGGCGCGCGAGCTCATCCTGGAATGCTCGGTGGTTCCCGAGTCCCGTCAGGCCGTCGATCAAGGCATCTCGGCGGGCTCGACCGTAGAGCTCGGTGAGTTGTTCACGCTCTCGGTCGAGCGCCTGCACCTCCCGGATGATGGATCGAGCGAACCACGCCAGGAGCGGCGGCAGCAGGATCGCAGCGGCCACGAGAACCGCGATCGCGATCGCGGAGCGTCCGGCAGCAGCCCCCGAGAATCCCTCGACGGCCGACACGCCCATCAGGATGCAGAACGGAGCCAGCAGCGCCCATACGAGCCGCCGACGGATGCGGTCGATACGGCGCGGGGCGCTGGCCGATCCGTCCGCGGCGAACGGCTTCATTCGATTTCCCCTCTACCCGGCGTCGCCCTTATGTACGACCGAATGGGTCATAAGGGCACCAGACCGAAAGTACCGGGTCGGGGCGGCGATGGGGTCAAGGACGTTCAGCGGGTCGTCACCTACGTTCGCCACGAGACGTACTCGTGCACGCGAAGGGACCCATGCATGGCCAAGCGAGCAAACAGACTGGCGAGCGGCGCCGTCGCTGTCACGCTGGCGATCGCGTGCGTCATGCTGCCCGCCGCTGCCGACCGCGTCCTTGCCGCCAGTTGTAACGGAGCGTCGCACCCGATGCCCGGGCTCACCAACGGCGGGGCGACGCCGGGCTCCGGGACGCCGTCGACCAAGATCACGTTCAGCGTCAGATATACCGATTCTGTGGGCTGTGCCCCGACGCGGCTCCAGCTCGTCGTGGACGGACTCGGTCGGTATGCGATGAGCGGATCGGGCGCAGACTTCAATGCCGGCGTCACCTTCACCATCACGCGCCGCCTGCCCGCTGGGACATGGACCTACCGGTTCAGCGCGGCAAGCGGGTCCGGGGCAGGCGCACGGAGCCTGGTCCTGTCTACGGTGTCCCCTCGCCGGGTGACTATCACTGTGCCGAAGCCGAAACCGACAGCGACGCCGACCGCTAGGCCGAAGCCGACGGCCAGGCCCAAGCCACCACCGACCACGACCCCGACACCGGCGCGAACGACGTCGCCGCCTGCGGGGTCGGGCAGCATCGACCCGAGTCCGACCGCTCCTGGGCCGACGTCATCTCCGGGCGGACCCTTGCCGTCTGACGTCCTGGGCCTACCCGGCGTGATCCCCAGGCCCGATGGGTGGAGTCGCGATGGGGGGCCGGGCGATGACGGTCGTCGGGGCACTCGTCCACCTCCGACAAGCGCCTCGTCATGGGCGGCCGGCATCGACCCGAACGTCGGACTCCCGGTGGCAGCGTGGTCGTTGACGACGGCGTTCGGCGTGATCGCTTTCGCCGTATACGTGTGGCCCGTGCGCCCACGCCGGGATGACGAAGAGCGGGTGCTGGCCGCGGTAGCCGTTGACGCGAGTAGATCGGCCGCTCCCGAAGGGGGCCGTCTGCCCATGCCGCGGGTGGAAGTCGAGCAACGGGTCGGCTGGTCGGTGGTCGGTCATACGAACCCGGCCGATGCGATAAGACCGCCATGGCTGCAACGATCCGCCACGGGCGACGACATGGTCAGTGCGGCACGTGTGTCCGAGCGGTTCGACTCGCCGGCGACGCCAGGCGTGGCCCGTCACACGATCACCTACCGCTGGGTGCGGATCTCGGATGGGCCGGACGAACGAGCATCGAACGAGATCGGACGCGTCGACCGGGGTGACGAGGTCGAGGTCATCGACGAAGACGAACGGGCGCTCAAGATCCGCACCCCTGGTGGCCTTGTGGGCTGGATCCCTCGGATGGTGATCGTCGGCTGACGCCCCCGATCCGCATATCCACCTCAGCCGGTGTTCTGGAGCCCGGCCGCCACGCCGTTGACCGACAGCTGGACGAGGCGCAGGTGCATCGCGCGCGCCGGGTCGTCCGGCGCCAGTGCTCTGAGACGGCGGAGCAGCCGGACCTGCACCTCCGACAGTGCGTCGACGTACGGGTTGCGCAGGCCGATCGAGCGCTGGAGGACGGGTGCCCCGTCCAACAATCGATCCCGGCCGGTGACGCGGAGCAGCCAGGTCACCGTGCGGTGGTACTCCGCCTCGATGGCGGCCCAGCGACGCTGGTCGTCGTCGCCGTGCGCGAGGGAGGCGTAACGCCGGCCGATGCCCATGTCGGCCTTGGCCAGGATCATCTCGGCGTTGTCGATCACCGACGCGAGGAACGGCCAGGCGCGATACAGCCGTCCGATCTCGCGCAACGCGCCGTCCCCGTGCGCGGCGGCGTACGCCTCCAGCGCCGTGCCCAGGCCATACCAGCCGGGCAGGTTGATGCGCGACTGCGACCACGCGAAGGTCCATGGGATCGCCCGCAGCGAATCGATCGACGGCGCCTCGTCGGGGGCCGCGCCGGAGCGTCCGCGGGCCGCCGGGCGTGACCCGAGCCGCAGGTCCGAGAGCTCGGCGATCGGGGTGATCGAGCGGAAGAACGCCGCGAAGCCCGGGTCGTCGTGGACGAGCGCGCGGTAGGCGCGGCGCGCCGTATCGGATAGCTCGGTCATGAGCGCACCGCCGGCCTCCGCGGCAACCGCGGCCGCCGAGTCGTGCTCGGGAGTCGATGCGATCAGGACGGCGCCCGTCAGTTGCTCGAGATGTCGCTTGGCGATGGCCGGGTCGCCGTAGTTGGCCGAGATGACCTCGCCCTGCTCGGTCAGCTTGAGCCGCCCATCGACCGACCCGGGCGCGCCCCCGACGATCGCCCGGTTCGCCGGCCCGCCCCCGCGCCCGATGGCACCGCCACGACCGTGGAACAGCGTCAGCTCGACCCCGCGTTGCCGGGTGACATCGACCAGGGCCGCCTGCGCCTGGTGCAGCATCCAGGCGGCGGCCAGGAACCCGGATTCCTTGTTCGAATCGGAGTAGCCGAGCATCACCTCCTGTCGGTCGCCGCGCGAGCGGAGGTGAGACCGATAGGCCGGCTCACGGAGCAACGAACCGAGGATGTCGCCGGCCGCGGTCAGGGCTTCCGACGACTCGAACAGAGGAACGACATCGATGGCGGGTTCTGTATCGCCGGCATGGCGGGCCAGCTCGAGGACATTCATGACATCCCCGGGCGAGGCGGTGAAGGACACGATCACCCGATGCGTGGCTTCGCTGCCGAACCGCCGCTGGGCCTCGCCGATGGACCGGAACGTCGCCAGGACCTCGCCGACGGTCACGCCCGGCGCCACCTGTGTGCCTTCGAGCGCGATGGCGTCGAGCGCCGCCTGATGGACGGCGCTGTGCTGGCGGATCTCGAGCGACGCCAGGTGGAACCCGAACGTCGCCAGCTGCCAGCGCAGCTCGGCGACTTCGCCCCAGGCGATCCGACCCAGCCCGTCGTCGGCGAGCGATCCCTGGATCTCACCCAGCTCCGCGTCGAGATCATCGGGGGTCTCGTAGTGGCCCGACCGGGCACCCGAGTCATCCGTCAGCACGGCCCGCGTGCGACGCAGTCGCTCGGCGATGAACCCGAAGCGTTGGCGATAGGGCTCGTCGGGAAAGCGCCGCCGAAGCTGGCGATCCGTCTCGGGCAGCTCCTCGGCGTCGCGCGCCAGCCGGGTGGCGAGCGCTCGCGACACCCGGTCATGCGGTGTCGTGGCCGACACGGTCTGCATGAGCCGCATGGCGACGGCCTCGTAGCCGTGGAGGACGTGGTCGGCCTGGATCCGCAGCGTCCGCGACGTCATGTCGGCGGTGACGCTCGGGTTGCCGTCCCGATCGCCACCGATCCACGACCCGAACCGGAGGAAGGCCGGCACGCGCGGCGGTCGCGTGCCGGTGTCGGGGTCGAGCACCGCGTCGACCGTCCGATACAGCCGCGGCATCAGCGTGAACAACGTCGCGTCGAAGATCGCCATCGCCGTGCGCACTTCGTCG
>DATAFZ010000108.1:0-9093 GCA_036257225.1 Candidatus Limnocylindrales bacterium
CATATTCATCGACGGTCAGCAACGCCGCCGGACGCAGCGCCTCGAGGAGCCGGCGTTCGCGGGCGACCTCGCGCAGGCGCGCGGGCAGGACGATCCGGGCAAATCGCTCCAGTCCGGCAAGGAGGGCCGGACCCAGGTCGAGACCGGCCACCTCGATCCGGCCCTCCCGTCCGGCTACGTCCGAAGCGACCCGGCTGGCTGCGGCAACGGAAACCGGCCCGTCGTCCGGCGAGGCATAGCGGCGAGCGAGGATGTCGGCGGTCAGGATCCGCGCGCCGGCCGGCGAAGAGGTTCGCGCCCAGGTGGCGTCGTCGGCGGCCCGGGTGCCGAGCTCGAGCACGATCGGAGCCAGCGGCGTATCGGCCAGGCGTCCAACGATGGGGCCCAGGAACGGATCCATCCGGGCCCGGCCGGCCGGGGTCGCCACCTCCTGGTACGTGGCTGGGTCGGCCACGACAAGCAGCCGTCGGGTGGCCTGGGACGCCAGCGTCGCCGCCCGCTGGTCCATCGCCGCCCGACGGGCCTCGATCCGGGCTCGTCGGCGGTCGACCGGCAGGATCCCGGTCCGTCGCACGACGTCGCGCAGGACACGGATCAGCGGGTGTCGGGATCGCGCGGGACCGGCGTCGCCGGCATCGGTGGCCTTGCTCTCCCGGAGCTCGCCGGCGATCTCGTCGTCGTGGGCGGCGGCCTCCGGCCCGCCCTGGGTGCCATGGAGGGGGATCGCAGCTCGGGCGGCGAAGAGGCGCACGACCTCGGCCAGCGCGGTCTCCCCCGCCGGCGGCGACTCCATCGCCGTGATCCTGCGCGACCGGGCCAGCTCGTCGAGGATGCCGATCCAGATGAGCCGCTCGTGCAGCCAGCGCCACGCCCACAGGCGTCGGCGATACCAGAAGGACGTCCCGTCGACCGTCAGCGCCTCCGCGATCCCGGTCTGCTCGGCCCAATCGTCGAGCAGCCGCGTCGTCGCCGGGAAGAGATCCTCGCGGGCCAGCACCCGCTCGGTCACCTGGCGCACCGCGATCAGGTCATCGCGATCGCCGGGGCTCGGGGACCAGGCCGGGTCAAGGATCAACCAGCAGGCGGGCCCGGCGGCCGCGCCGTCGGGCGGCTGATCGATATCGCCGACCGTCTGGGCGAACCGCAGGACGACACCAACGTCGTCCCTCGCGGTCATGCGGGCAGCTCGTAGACGATGCACGGCACACCTTCGCACGTGCCGGTCTCGCGCAGGATGAACCCGGCGTGCTCGAACAGCCGCATCGACGCCTCGTTCCCGACGCGCACCCTGGCCACGAACCGCTCGACCCCGAACTCGCGATCGCGCCGTCCGGCCTCCAGCCCTGCCGCGAGCAGCTGGGAACCGAGGCCCAGCCCGCGACGATCCGGGTCGACCGAGATCCCGACCTCGGCTTGGCCGGGACCGATCGCATCCAACCGGACCTGGCCGATCGGCTGGCCGTCGAGCATCCCGATGAGCAGCCGGCGGGTCGGGAGGGTCAAGGTCCGCGCCAGCCACGCGGCGTGCTCACCGGGCTCGATGCGCGCCGGATGGAAGGACGCTGCGCGCGTGTCGGGGTCGTTCGCCCAACTGAGGAGGAGCGCGGCGTCCGCGGTGGTCGCCGGCCGGACCTCCACCGCGGGCGTCAGCTGGCCGCTGCCCAACCCGCGCCGAGTCGCAGGACCTGGCGATCGCGCACGGTCCGGTCGCGCGAGCTGTTGACCGTATCGACCACGAGTCCTGCCCCGTCGTAGACCCGTCCCCAGTCGATGTCCCGATGGGCCGTGACGACGACGACCGCGTCGGACGCGGTGAGCACCGTCTCGAGGTCGGTCGACGTGCGCTCCACCCCGGCCGCGTCGCGGAACGCATCGACATGCGGGTCGTGGTAGGCGATCTCCGCGCCACGCTCCGCGAGGAGCGCGATCACGTCGGCAGCCGGAGAGTTCCGGGCGTCCCGGACGTTCGGCTTGAAGGCGACACCGACGATCCCGATCCGAGCACCCTTGATCGCCCGGCCGCGGTCGTTCAGCGCCTCGCCGACCAGCTCGACGACATGGCGCGGCATCGCGTAGTTGATGTCCCCCGCCAGCTCCACGAACCGGTCGACGAACCCGAACTCGCGGGCGCGCCACGACAGGTAGTACGGATCCACCGGGATGCAGTGGCCGCCGACGCCCGGCCCGGGCCGGAAGGGCATGAACCCGAACGGCTTCGTGGCCGCCGCATCGATGACCTCCCACACGTCGAGGCCCATCCGCTCGCACAGCAGCGCGAGCTGGTTGACGAGTGCGATGTTCACGTTCCGGAAGACGTTCTCGAGGAGCTTGGCGAGCTCGGCCGCGTCGGGCGAGGTCAGCTCATGCACGTTCGTATTGATGCGCCGCAGGAGCGCAGCCGCGCGGCCGGTCGCACTCGTCGTCAACCCGCCGACGAGGCGCGGCACATCCCGTCGGGCGCTGGCTGGATCGCCCGGGTTCACGCGCTCGGGGGCGAAGGCGAGGTCGAAGTCCCGGTCGGCGCGCAGGCCGCCGGCTTCGAGCGCGTCACGGAACGGTCCGGTCGTGGTGCCCGGGAAGGTCGTCGACTGGAGGATCACGAGCTGCCCGGCGCGAAGCTCACGGCAGACGCGGTCTGCTGCACCGAGGACCGGGCCGAGGTCGGGATCCTTCGCCTCGGTGATGGGCGTCGGAACGCACACGAAGATGACGTCCGCGTCGGCGAGGACGGCCCGCTCCGAGTCCTCGATCCGGAGGCCGTCCTGGAGGGCAGCCGACAGCCGCGCATCGTCGACGTCGTCGATCGGCGATCGGCCCTCACGGAGTTGCGTGACACGCGCGGCGTTGGCGTCGACGCCGGTGACCTCGAGTCCCGCATCCAGGAACGACAGTGCCAGCGGCAAGCCCACGTACCCAAGCCCGATGACCACGATCCGCTGGTCGCCGTTCACACGCCCTCCTGTCGATCCCAAGGCCGACCGGTCGGCCCGGCGTTGAGGATAGCCCGTAGCCTGAGTCAGGCCTGCTCGAGGGCAGCGGTCTCGGTCAGGGGCGTGACCTCCGGATCCGCCATCGGCGGAGCGGGCGGCGGGACGTAGCCCGCCCGACGTCCCGGGGGCAGGTCGCCGTGCTCCATCCAGTCATCGAGGTCGCGACGCTCGGCCGCCGAGATCAAGCCATCCGAGAAGTCGACGACGTCGATCCCGGCGGGCGTCAATCGGTTGCGGATCACGGTGTCGATGAACTCGGCGCTCTCCCGGAAGTGGAGCGTCGTCTCGACGGTCTCGCCGGTCCGCGGGTGGGGCGTGTAGACGATCGGGTTGAGCCGGGTCTCCGCGTCGAGCCGGTGGTAGCGCTTGCCGTCGACCTCGTGGGTTCCGTACTCGTTCTCGCCGTAGAAATGCTGGATCCCCGACCGGAAGTGGAGATCGGCCCCGATCACGTGGACCGACTGCGCGCCGAGCATCGACGCGAAATGGATCGCGGCGAGCGTGACTGTCCCCGGCCCGAGACCGGTCTCGCCGCGCGGCCCGACGAGCAGCCCTTCCTCGCCGGCGGCGTTCTTGTAGTGGCGGATATCGACCGGTTCGCGGTAGACGTGCCGCAGCAGATACAGGCGCGGCTGGTCGTTGTCGGCGTGATCCTCGCGTGCCAGCCGCGTGCCGGACTCCGACACGCAGCGGATCACGTGGTCGGGTGTCCTGACCCGATACCACTCCCACAGATGGGCCTTGCTCTCGACGGTGAGGAAGTAGTCGTACGTCTTGAGGTGGAGGATGGCGCCGTTGAGGGCGACGACGACATCGTACCGGTCGTGCAGGCGGTCATCCCAGCGCAGGATCTCCTTGGCGGACGGGCCGGTCCCGACGATGAGGAACCGGCTCCCGGGATGGCGGCCCTCGAGCACCGAGATCCGCTCATGCTCGGGCGCCTGGTGCTCGTACAACCAGCGCTTCTTGCTTCGCCGCCCCTCGGCGTTGGCGGCCGCCCTCGCATCGTCGCGCGGCGGCGGTTTCGAAGGGCGCAGCACGCGCGGGAGCCTGATCCTCAGGGCGCGATCCTCCGGACGGTCGGGGCGGTGGGGTCGAGCCGATGATAGCGCCCCATCGTGCGGAGGCCGACGATCGCCCTCAACGGCGCCCAGCGACCGCCGGCACGAGCCGCTCGACGAGCGCCAGGTATGGCTCGACGGCGGTCTCCCAGTTGTAGCGATCTCGGGCGGCGGCAAGCGCCCTCGCGCGGCGGGCCTCCCGCTCCTCGACTGGGGCGTCGATGAGCGAGCGCAAGGCCCGCGCGAGATCATCGGGGTCAGTGGGGTCGGCGGTCGCGCCGATGTCTTCCGCCTCGACGATGCCCCGCATCACCTCGAGGTCCCGACCCACCACGATCGGTGTCCCGGCGGTCATCGACTCCCAGAACTTGTTCGGTGTCGACAGCCGCTGGTTGAGCGAGTTGGCAGGGACCGCGACGATCGAGACGTCGGCGGATGCGGTCCATTCGGGCACAGCATCGGGGTGGACGGGCGGCAGCGTCACGTGTCGCCCGGCGAAGCGCGGGTCGGCGTCCCGCCCCCGGAGCGTCTCGGCCCATGGCCCGAAGCCGAGGACGACCAGCGCGGCGTCGTCAAGGCGGAGGACCGCCTGGGCCGCCTCGTCGAGGCCACGCTCGCGGCCGATCTTCCCGAGGAAGAGGACGATCGCCCGCTCGGCCGGCAGGCCGGTGGCCGCTCTGATGCGGTCGGGCCGCACCGCCGGCGGCGTCCAGCGCGGCTGACAGTTCAGGAGGACGGTCGGCGGAGCATCGAGCCGCCAGATCGAGCGGAGATGCTCGGCGATCGGCCGGTTCACCGTCACGATCGCATCGGCCGCGCGGGCCCAGCCACGCTCCCGTCGGCGATAGAACGCAAGGACCGGCCGGCTCGTGCGCGCGTAGTTGTTCGAGTCGAGGATCGCGTCGATGACGTCGTAGACGACCCGGCCGGCGCGGCCCTTCGCCTTGGCGTCACGGGACAACCAGCCTGCGATGCCGATCGCCTGGATGCCGCAGCAGTGGTACAGGTCGGCCGGCGGTAACTCGCCCACCAGGGCGGCCCACCAGCCACGGGGCGCCGTCGGCCAGAACAGGCGACGGCGGATGACGTCGAGGGTCGGGGCCGGCTGGGTCGCAAGCGATGGCACGAGCCGGGCAGCGACCTTGTGTGCACGGAACAGGACCTTGCGGGCGATCCCGGACGGACCACTCGGCCCGGCGTGCCAGTCGACCCAGCGACCGCGCGCGGCGTATCGACGGATGCGGATCGCGCCCTCGTACTCCTCGTCCGGTAGACCCTCGCCGGCCATCGCCGCGATCTCGACGTCAAAGCCGCGGTCGACCAGGCTGCGGGCGACGCGCAGGCCGCGCGAGTACGGGTTCGCCGGGTTGCCGACCAGGACGACGGCCCTTGGCGACGTGCCCGCGGGGGGCTGCCCCAACTCCCGGACGAGCGCGAGGTAGCGCTCCTCGGCGACCTGCCAGCTGAACCGCTCCGCGGCGACCCTCGCGATCCGCCGGCGGCGCGCGAGCGCGACCTCCGGGTCGACGTCCATGACGCGACGGATGGCGGCGGCGAGATCGGCCGGTCGCAGCGACGCTGCCACGACGCCAAGATCGTGGGTCTTCACCTGCTCGGCCATCACGTCGAGCCCCGGCCCGAGGACCACCGGGGTGCCCGCCGCGACCGCCTCCCAGAACTTGTTCGGGGACGAGGCGCGCTGGTTCTCCGACACCGGCGGCAGCGGGACCACGACCGCGTCGGCGGACGCGGTCCACTCGAGCAGCTCGTCGGGGTGGACCGCAGGCAGCGTGAAATGGCGACCCGCGAATGCCGGCTCGTCATCGCGCGCGCGCCTCGCCTCGTACTCGCGCCCGAAGCCGATCAAGCACAGGACCGCGTCGTCGACCTCGAGCACGGCGTGTGCCGCGTCGTCGATCCCGAGGTGCGGCCCGAGGCGTCCCTGGAACAGCACGATCCGGGTGGCCGGGGAGAGGGCCAGGCGGCTGCGCAGGAGGTCGGGGACAGGATCGTCCGGGCGGAGCACGCGCTCCGGCCAGTTGGGGATGACGGTCGGTCGTCCGGTGCCCCAGCGCCGCTGCAGTCGATCGGCGAGGACGTCGTTGACGGTGGTGCGGGCGTCAGCGGCCCTTGCCCAACGGCGCTCGCGTCGCGAGAGCAACGAACGGACAGGCCTCGGGAACCCCAGGAAGTTGTTGCCCGCGACGACATCGTCGATCGCGTCGTACACGACACGGCTTTGGCGGCCCACGGCATGATCCCGAGCGCGAGCCGCAAGCGCCGGAGCGATCGCGAGGCTACCGCACGCGTGGTAGAGGTCGGCGGGCTCCAGGTCGTGCTCGAGCGTGGCCCACCACCCGCGGACCGTGTGTGGCCACAACGCCCAGCGGCGCAGCGCGCCGGCGAGCCGGCGAGCGACGCGCGATGGCGCGCCCAGCAAGCCGCCACGCCGGCGAGGCGCGGCCGGCTGGAACGTCGCCGCCATAGATGCCCATGGACCGCTCGGGCGGTAGCGCCGGAGCGTGATCGGCCCCTCCGCTTCCAGGTCGGGCAGCTCGGGCGTCGCGACGGCGGCGATCTCCACCGCATAGCCGGCTCGGTCGAGCGCTCGCGCGATGCGCAGGCCGCGCGAATACGGCGCCGCCGGATTGCCGACGAGGACGACCGCGCGACGTCGCCCGGCCACGCCGCTCACCACGCCCGGCCGGTCCGCCGCGCGTACTCCTCGAACAAGGTGGCGGCCTGAGCCTCCCAGTTGTACCTCGCGTGTGCGGCGGCATGACCGCGCTCGCCGTACCCGCTTCGAGCCTCGACCGGCGCCTCGAGGATGGTCCGGATCGCGGCGGCGATCGACGCCGCGTCGGTCGGGTCGCACAACTCCCCACACCGGGTCGTCGTCACGATGGACGCCATCCCGGGAAGGTCAGAGGCGACCACCGGGGTACCCGCCGCCATCGCCTCGAACAGCTTGTTCGGGGTCGTCAGTCGATGGTTCAGCGTCGAGGGCTGGATCGGCATCGCCGCGACGTCGGCCGACGCCACCCAGTCGTGCAGGACGTCCGGCGACACCGCGGGCAACAGGTGGATGCGCGCGGCCGCCGGGGACGCGGCCGTCAGCGCGGGCAGCGACGTGGCCAGGACGCCGTAGCCCATCAGCACGAGATGCGCCGAGGGGACGCGATCGATCGCGTCGATGAGCTGCTCGATCCCGCGATCGGGGAACAGCCCGCCGTGGTAGAGGACGATCGGCGTCTCGGGTGGGAGCCCCAGCCGCTCGTGCAGCAGGCGGGGCGGGCCTGGCGTGGGCGTGTAGCGATACGAGCAGTTCATCACGACCAGCGGGCGTTCGATTCGGAGGCGCTCCTCGAGCACGTCGGCGTAGGCGTCGTTGACGGTCACCACTCGTGCCGCCTTGTGCGCCCAACGTCGCTCCGCTGCCGCGAGGAGCCAGCGGGCGGGGCCGCGCATCCGGGCCAGGTTCCGGGCCTCGAGGTAGATGTCCCGGGCGTCGTAGACCACCGGCGCCCGATCGCGGTCACCGAGGCCCAGCGCGACCGGGATGCCCATGTAGGCCATCCCGTGATACAGGTCCCCACGCGGCGCCGCGGCCAGAGCGTTGTTCCGGTGCGAGCGGATCGTCAACGGGATCGCGAGGCGGCGGATCAGCCCGGCCAGGGCGCGTCGCGGCAGCGAAGCGCGGCGAGTCGTTGCCGGCAGCGCCGTCGCCGCCGGGGCGGGCGCGCCGGTATCGTCCGGGCCACCGCCGAGACCCGCACCCGATGCGGCGTCGGCCGGCGCGGGCGTTGCCGGGAGGCCGCGTCGCCGCCGGAGCCAGCGTCCGATCACGCCGCGGAGCCCGGGCAACGGCAGACCATCGGCCGAGCTGGCGCCGATGCGCAGGATCCGGTAACCGGCCGGATGTTCCTCGTCGGTCGGGAGCCCGGCCTGCGCCCGTGCCAGGACGGTGACCCGGTGACCGCGGGCGACCGCGGTGGTCGCGATGCGGTACGTCCGCGAGTCGAACTCGCCGGTGGACGGCAGCACGAGCACGAGGTGTTGGGGGACGATCGGCCCGCGGTCGGCCGAGGCCGTCATGCCAGCGCCGCCACGATCGCATCGACCGCGCCGGCGGGCTGGACGTGGAGCTCTTGCGCTCGTCGCCGAGCATCGTCGGGCGCACGATCGGGTGGGGCGAACCGGTCGAGCTCCCCGCGGGCCTTCTCGGCGTCCAGACCGATGACCACCATGGTCCCGCCGGAGCCCGCCAGTGCTTCGACCCACTCGGTCGTATCGCGCAGGATCAGACATGGCACGCGCAGCCAGGCGGCCTCGCGCTGCACCCCACCCGAATCCGTGAGGACGGCCGCTGCGTGGAGCTGGAGGCCGAGCGTGGTGCGATAGCCCTGTGGGTCGATCACGCGAACGTCGTCCGAAAGGCCGATCCCGGCCGCGTCCAGCGCGGTGCGGGTCCCGGGATGGAGTGCCAGGATCACCGGGCGATCCGCTCTCGCGAGCGCGCCGAGCAACGACGCCCACGCCGCCATCGCGGCCGGCACGCGGTTCTCCGCCCGATGGATGGTCGCGAACAGGTACTCGCCGGGCCGCAGACCGGGATCGACGGCCTCGAGCACGCTCGGATCCCGCACCTCCGGCGCGGTCCGGGCGGCCAGGTCCTGCATCACGTCACCGACCTGGACCACCCCATCGACGATCCCCTCAGCGGCCAGGTTGGCGACCGCCTGCGGGGTAGGGGCGAACAGCCAGCGCGAGAGGTGGTCGGCCACGACGCGGTTGATCTCCTCCGGCATGCGCCGGTCGAACGAGCGCAGGCCCGCCTCGACGTGCGCGACGGGAACGCCCTGACGGGCGGCCACGAGTGCGGCGGCGAGGGTCGTGTTCGTGTCGCCGTAGACCAGGACCACATCGGGTCGGGCCGCCGCCAGTACCGGGTCGAGGGCGACCATCATCCGCCCCGTCTGGTCGGCCCCGCTGCCACCACCGATCCCCAGGTCGTGCTCGGGGCGGCGAAGTCCCAGCTCGCG
>DATAFZ010000124.1:0-13812 GCA_036257225.1 Candidatus Limnocylindrales bacterium
GCCGGCGGCTCGCCACAGCGCGAGGGCGCGCCGGTTGTAGCCGAGTCCCTGCCACTCGCGGAGGACGTCGGCCGGGGTGGCGGCAGCCAGCGCCTCGACCGTCGGGAACCGCTCCATGAACCGCTCCCAGTGCTCGGCGGCGCGGGCGGCCTGCGTCTGCTGAGCCATCGACTCGGAGACCAGCACGGCATACGGATGGGTCGTCCGCCGAAACGCCAGCGAGCGGCCGTTGGCGCCGTACCACGCCAGGATCGCGTCCCGTGCCGGCGCCGGGATCGAGGGTGTGGGAGCCACGATCAGCAGGATAGCCGCGGTGCAGGCCCGGATGACCGCTAGATGAGCCGCGCCGCGTACGATTGGCACACACCACTGGGAGGATCCGCCGATGGCCGTCGAGACGCGCCGTTTCACTGGTTTTCGCCCCGAGGCGATCGACTTCCTGGCCGACCTCGCCCAGAACAACGAGCGGTCCTGGTTCCAGGCTCGCAAGGCAGACTACGAGCGCCTGCTGAAGGATCCGATGGAGGACTTCGTCGCGGCGCTGACCGACGCATTCGCCAGGCAACGGCTGCCGCTCCAGGCCGACCCGAAGCGGTCGATCTTCCGCATCTACCGCGATACCCGGTTCGCGAAGGACAAGTCGCCCTACAAGACCAATGTCGGCGCCAGCTTCCCGTGGGTCGAGGGGATGGACTCCGACACCGCCATGTCGCACACCGAGCACCGCAACGGCGCCTACTTCCACCTCCAGCCCGGCAACAACTTCGCAGGCGGCGGGATGTGGCACGCCGACAAGCCCGTGCTGGACGCCTTCCGGCAGACGATCCTCGATGATGAGCGGCGCGTCCGAAAGGCCTTGGAGGATCCGGGCTTCATCGCCGAGTTCGGCCCGGTCGCAAGCCACGACCAGCTCAAGCGCGTCCCGCCCGGCTACCCCGCCGACCACCCGATGGCCGACCTGTTCCGCTACAAGGACATCACGTTCGGACGGCGGCTGTCCGACGACGAGGTGTACTCGCCAGACCTGCCGCAGATCCTCGCGAAGGCCTACGCGACCGCGACACCGGTGTTCCGCTTCCTGTCCTCGCTCCCGGACTGACTGGCGGGGATGCGGTTCGGGGCGGCCTTCTGGATCCAGCGCACCGGCTGGCCGGACCTTCGCGAGGCCTGCCTCGCGGTCGAGCGCGCCGGCTGGGACTCGCTCTGGCTCGACGATCACCTGCTGTCGGACGAGGCTGACTGGGCAGACCCCAAGCTGGAGGGCTGGGCGACGCTCAACGCAGTAGCGTCGCTGACCGAACGGGTCAGGCTCGGTCTGCTGGTGTCGTCGACCACGTTCCGGAACCCGGGCCTGATCGCGAAGCTGGCGACGACGCTGGACCATGTCTCTGGCGGCCGGTCCGTGCTCGGCCTCGGTGGTGGCTGGTTCGGACGCGAGCATGACGCCTTCGGCATCGACTTCGGCACGGGGTTCGGCGAGCGACTGGACGGGCTCGATGAGGCGACGATGCTCGTGCGCCAGCTGCTCGATGGCGAGCGCGTGACGCATTCGGGCAGGTTCTACGCCATGAGCGACGCCCTCTGCGAGCCTCGACCTGTCCAGGGGCGTTTGCCGATCCTGATCGGCGGCTCGGGCCCGACCAAGACGCTGCGGACCACGGCCAGGTACGCCGATCTCTGGAACGGCTACGGCGACCCGGCACGGATCGCCGAGGCGTCCGCGACCCTGCGCACCCGGTGCGAGGAAGTCGGCCGGCCCTTCGAGTCGATCGAGCGGACCGTCACCGTGCACGCCGTGCTCCGCGATTCGGCCGACTTCGCGATCGCAGCATGGACACCGATCGCCGAGCGCCACGGTCTCGTCGACCGCGTTGCTGCGGACGGCACCGGTCGTGGCCTGACGGTCGGTGGTTCCCCGCTGGAGGTCGCCTCCTACGTGGACGGCTATCGGCAGATCGGCGTCGGCGAGGTGATCTTCGTGTTCCGTCACCCGTTCGACTTCGAGACCATCGAGCGGGTCGGCGAGGTTCGGGTCGCGCTAGGGGACTAGTACTCGGAGCCGTCCTCCTCCGCGGATGTCCTTCGCCACAGCTCCGCGGCGAGTAGCTCCGTCACGACCGACCCCACGATCGCGCGTTCGAAGGGTCCGGAGCCGGCGGGCAACGGCAACGCGATCGACTGCGCTGCACCTGCGATGGGATCACCGACGACGATCGTCTCCCCTCCCCGCCGGGCGATCGTTGCGATGACCTCCTCGTCACCCTCGGCTCCTGAGAGCAGGAGCGCGCGATGTCCCGGCAGTGCCAGGTACACCGCCGTGTGGAGCCAGTCGCCGGTCTCGTGGGCGGCAGCCGGCAGACGAGGCGCCTCGCGCAGCATCAGCGCTGCCTGTTGCACGAGGGCCGCGTCGGCAGCGTCGCCGATGACATCGATGGCCGGGGCGCCGTCGAGCAGCTCGGCGGCGGCCGGGAGCCATGCGCCGTTGCCGTCCATGACGGCTCGAAGCCCCTCGACCGTCGGCCGCAGGCTCGCTGCAGTCTCGACCGCGCCGCCCCACCTCCCGATGAGCATGCCCAGGACAGCGATGGTGGCGCGGAACGTCCGCGTCGCGATCCCCGCCGACTCCTGCCCGGCCAGCAGCGGAAGGACGTGATCGGCCTCCGCGGCCAGCGGCGACTCCGGGTCGTTCGTCACGGCGACGACCCGGCTGATGTCGAGATGGCGGCGCGCCGCCGCGACGACCTCCCGCGTTCGGCCCGACGCGGAGATCGCCACGAGCACGAGGTCCTCGTCGGGTGGCGCCGGGGAACCCGTGGAGGCGAACTCGGCCCATGCCGGGAGCTCGGCGCGCCGCGCTTGGGCCGCGGCCGTCTGTGCCGCGTACCGTGAACTGCCGAGACCGGTGAACACGACGCGGGCTGGTCGCCCGCCGATGCCCGCGAGCGGGCCGCCGGGGGCGGCGTAGGCATCCAGCAGGTCGGCGAGCGCCGTCGGCCCGGCCTCGATGTCCTCGAGCAGCGCCGCGACGCGGTCGTTGCTCATCCGCCGACCTCGAACAGGGCGCGCATGCCCTCGGTCGGCGCGTACAGCCAGCTCGGCAGATACGTGGTCGCGTAAGCGAGCTCGTAGAGTTCCTTGTCGACCTCGAACGCGTGCAGCAGGTCGGGGTCGATATCCATCGGCACGCGCCGCTCGAGCAGGCCTGCGCGGTACGCCTCCAGGAACCGCTCCCGGGATCGGCCGACCCATGCCTCGATGTCCAGCCCGGGCGTCTCGAGCGGGCCGCCGCGGCGCGCTTCGGCCCTGCGCCGGGCGCTTCTCGCAACATGATCGAGCGACCGCAGCATCGAGGCGACATCGCGCAGCGCCGGCCGATGCGCCCGACGTTCCTCTGCCGAGCTCAGGGGCTCGCCCTCGAAGTCGATGATCCGGAAGCCGTCGGGGGCGATCAGGACCTGTCCGAGGTGGTAGTCGCCGTGCGCCCGGATGATCTCGGGCGCCGTCGGTAGCGCCTCGATGACCGTGATCGATTCGGCGATCCGAGGCGCGAGATCGCGTACGACGCGGCCGGCATCCCCGGACGCGAGGTCGAGGGCGCTGGCGAGGTGCTCATTGGCTGCCGTCGCCCAGCCACGCACGTCGTCTCGACTCGCCTCGCGCGGGGCGATCTCAGGGAGACCGAGGCCGTCCATCACCGCGGCGTGCAGCCCCGCGGTCAGCGTGCCGAGGTCTGCGCAGATCTCCGTCGCCTGCTCGAGGTGCACCTCGCCCGGCGCGAGCAGCCAACCCGTCAGCGCCTCGGCGGTCGATTCGAACGCGTCAGCACCGTCCGCGATGAACTCCTGGAGCATCGCGATGGTCGTGGCGCCACCACGCCGCGTGATGACCTCCGCGAAACCAGCCAAGCGGGGCACGGCGGGGAAGCCGGCTTCCTCGCTCAGGAAGGCGGTCATCTCGAGATCCGGATTCAGCCCCGGCTGGAGCCGTCGATACGCCTTGAGGAGGAGGTGGTCGCCGAGGACGACGGACGTGTTCGACTGGTCGGCGCCGAGATCGCGTTCCGCACCCACGCCATCGGGCGCCAGGTCCCCCAGGGCGCCCGCAGGTCGACTGATGAGCACGGCAGTCGGTGGCGCCGCCGTGTCCTCCCCGCGCGGGAGCGGCGCGATCGTCCGACCCTCGGCGATGGCGACCGCGAGAGCCCGCCACGCACCGTCACCGGGCGCGGCTTCGCGAAGCGGCTGCCCGGTCAGGGCAAGGGTGTAGGCCTGCCGGCTCCTGTCATCCAGCGTGAGCTCGACGAGCGCCAGGACGTGCGGCGCCGACGCGTCGAGGACGAACGCCTCGTCGAGTGCGGCAGATCGGATCGCGCGACCCTTGGCGCCGAACCACCGTGCGCCGGCGATCTCTTCGGTATCGAGCGCCGAGACCGCCGCGGCGACCTCGGCGCGGGTCGGAGCGGCGACCTCAGGTCCCCGTATTGATCATCACGTGCTTGATGAACGTGTAGTCCTCGAGCGCGTACTTCGAGCCGTCCTTGCCGTAGCCCGACTGCTTCACGCCTCCGTGCGGTGTCTCCGAGGTCAGCGTGAAGTGCTCGTTGATCCAGACGTGCCCGAACTCGAGGGCCTTGGCGACGCGCATCGCCTTGCCGATATCCCTAGTGAATACCGACGACGCGAGGCCATACGGCGTGTCGTTGGCCCACTGGATCGCCGTGTCCTCGTCGGTAAACCGCTGGACGGTGACGACAGGCCCGAAGACCTCATCCTGGATGATCTCGGACTTCTGATCCGGGCCGGCGATGATCGTCGGCTCGTAGTACGAACCCGGTCGATCCGGCCGATTGCCACCGACAACGACCTCGGCACCGTTGCGAGCCCGATCGACCATGCCCGCCACCTTGTCGGCCTGCGCCTTGGCGATCAGCGAGCCCATCTCGATGTCATCGCCATCGGCCGGATCGCCCCACTTGATCGTGCGGACCTGGTCGGCCAGGGCCGAGATGAAGCCTTCGTACACCTTCGGGCCGGCGATCACGCGGGTCGCGGCGGTGCAGTCCTGACCCGAGTTCCAGTAGCCGGCGGCCCGCAGCGTCTCCGCGGCGAGCTCGATGTCGGCGTCGTCGAAGACGATGATCGGCGCCTTGCCGCCGAGCTCGAGGTGGAGCCGCTTGACGGTGTCCGCGGCGATCTTGGCGACTCGCTTGCCGGTTGCGGTATCGCCGGTGATCGACACCATGCGCACCTTCGGGTGGCCGACGAGGGTATCGCCGATGTCGTTGCCCGACCCTGACAGCACGTTCACCACGCCCGGCGGCAGGATCTCGCCGAGGGTCTCGGCAAAGGCCAGGGCCGACAACGGCGTGCGGGCCGATGGCTTGAGCACGACCGTGTTGCCGGTGGCGAGCGCCGGTCCCAGCTTCCAGGTGGCCATGTAGAGCGGGTAGTTCCACGGTGCGATCGAGGCGACGACACCGATCGGGTCGCGGCGGATGATCGACGTGTGGCCGGCCAGGAACTCGTTCGCAGCGAGCCCGTCCATCACGCGCGCGGCACCCGCGAAGAAGCGGAAGAGGTCCACGCTCGTGTGCATCTCGTCGATCGCGGCGCCGACCGGCTTGCCGGCGTTGGCGCTCTCGAGTCGGCCGAGCTCGTCGGCCTTGGCCTCGAGGGCGTCCGCGATCTTGAGGAGCAGCAGCGAGCGGTCCTGTGGCGTCGTCTGCTTCCAGGATTCGAACGCTTTCGCCGCAGCGTTCACCGCCCGGTCGACGTCCTCCTGGGAGCTCGCGGGAACGTTCGCGATCACTTGGTCGTTGGCCGGGTTGATGACCTCGGCGGTCTTGCCGTCGGCCGCGTCGACGAAGTCGCCGCCGATGAACTGCTGGTATGTCTTGGCTCGTTCGAGCGTCTCGGTCACGGAACGCCTCCTCGCGCGGTGACGGGGGTCGAGTCGGAAAGTGTCGCCATCCTAGCCCCGAGCCGGTAGTCCGTCCCGCAGCGTGGGCGGAACGGACTTGGCCGCTTGCGGTCCAGAACCTCGAGAGGGTTCCAGTACGAGGGACGACGCCATCTTCGCGTCTAGTCGCGTGGCGACTGCCGATCCACTCCCCGACACGTGTCCTGGTCGTTTTCCTTCTCGTTCATGCACTAGATGACTGGGCAGGAAGCAAACGGGCCAGCAACGCCGTCTCATAGTCGCACGGAGACTAGACGAGAAGAGGCCGCCGGCGGAACGCGGGGGGTCGACGCCAGAACGGCGCTGCCGACGAAGCAAGGGGTCGGCGGCGCCTCCGCGTAAGCTGCGGGCCATGCCGCGACGCAAGGGACAGAGATGGCTCGTCGGTCTAGTGACGGTGGTCGTGCTCGCGGGCTGCAACGCGATCGTCGGCCGAACCTTTGAGCCCGGCGTCGAGCACATCCCCGGTCCTGCGAACTTCCTGATCCGCGTCGAGCCGCCGGACGCGGTGGATCGCGTGGCATTCACGGGATACGGCGACAGGGTCGTTCTGTTCGCCGCGAGCCGCGGCGACGAGCGCTACCTCCTCGGGTCGGATCTTCCTTCGATCCTGCGAGCGCGCGTCGACGGACGAGCGTGCGTCGGTTCGATCGAGATGGTCTCGGACATCGAGTACGACGGCACCCTCACGATCAGCGACGCCGACTGCGAGCTACGCCTCGACCTGGCTCATCGCGTCGGCGCGATCGACCACGCGCTCGTGGATGAGGGTCCCGTCGCCTCCTGACGCTTCCGCCCGTCTCCCACGCCGCTCACCGACGATCAGAGTCAGGCCCATTCGCAACAACACCACCGATGCGATCGCCGCCACTGCCAGCACCAGCACGGCGAGTGCGACCCCCGTCGGCTCATCGCCGCTGCGGACTTCGACGGGGAGCCGAGCCCCGAGCGCCGGATCGACCGGAGCTCCGAGGTGCTGCTCGTCGAGCCCGATCTCCCAGTGACCCGGCTCGTCGAAGGTGAACCTGCCGGTCCAGCGGTCGGTACTCGTGCCATCGCGCTGGAGGGCGATCACCCTGCGTTCACCCGTCGGCGACTCGGCCACGAACGTCCACGGGAACGCTTCGAGCGCGAGGGGTTCGTTCGGTGTTGCAGGCGGGTCAACGTAGGCAAATGTCGCGACGAGGATCGTGACCGACTCACCGACTCGCGGGTCTGGCGGCTCGGTCGTGATCCGGTACGAGACCGCCGCGGTGGCGGCAAGCGGCGCGCCAAGGCCCGCGACAAACGCGATCGCTAGTGGGCCGAGTCGTCGACGCAGCACTGCATCCCGATTCAGGCGGGCCGTAGCACCATCAGGGCGACGATGGCGACGAGCAGGACGAACTCGATCCAGCGCAGGGCGCGGGCTCGCGGCTCGGTCAGCAACGTGACGACGCGAGCGTCATCGCCGGCGTCAAGCGCCTCGCGGACGGCGATCGACCGGCGCCGCCACAGACCCGCCCCGATGAAGATCAGCGTCGCGTTGATCGCCACGGCCAGGACGATCCAGCGCTGGGTGAGGTCGTAGCCATTGGCGATCGCGAGCGGCAACCCCGAGAGCGCCACGATCGTCCCGCCGAGGATCTGGAACCGGAAGTCGAACTTGTCGCCCAGGCCGAGGATCACCCGGCGCCGCAACGCGTCGGTTTCGGTGACGGCCAGGGCGCTCAGCGTCTTCGTGCTCGCGTAGCCAGTGACGTACATGAGCGCCGACCCGACGTGGATCAGCGCCAGGATGGGGCGGATGAAGTCCATCGGCCGCATCGTAATCCTGGTGGCTGCAGGCGTGGGTTGAGCGGCGATGCGCGTGAAACTGGCAGAAGTTGTACCCGGGGAACGTGATGTCGGGCCTCGGGCCGGGATGTGGCCGAAATGGCCGCTAATGCGTCTACCGGCGCAACCCTTGCCAAGAATGCGCACCACTCGCGGCATAACGGTCTCCCCGCGCACCTTCTGCCACGAATGTCCTGCTTGCAGCGGCGCGGCGGCGCGCAACTTCGCGCCCAGTCCCGTGGTGACTACCGATCGCCCGTGCGAGCCGCATCCTGGCCGATTCTCTTCACGTTCATTCTCGGGAGGACTGGACGGGAAGCGAACCGAGCAGCGGGCGCTGTTCCTAGTCGCCGGGGGACTGCCCGAGAAGAAGTCACCGGCGGCGCTGCCACCGGTGCCGTCAAACAGATACGAAACGGCGCCGCCGACGAAGGAGGAGGTCGGCGGCGCCAGCGCGGACTGCGGAGGGGAACAGGCCCGAGTCAGTCCTTCTTGCGACCGCCGCGCGGGCCGCGCTTGGTCGATGTGGCGCGAAGCGAGCGTGTGGGCTTGGAGATGTTCGAATCCTCGTCGACTTCGATCCCGTGGCGCTTGGCGGCGCTCAGGATCTTCTTGCGGGCACGCTCCTTGGCGGCCTGGCTCTCGAACTCCGTCTGGTTGAAGCGCGCGATCGCGTTCCGCACGTGCGACTCGTCGTTGATCGGCAGGTGCTCACCGCCCTCCTTGTCCACATAAGCGAACTGGCTCGAGCGGAGTTTCTCCCGATCCTTGGTGTCGAGGGTGGCCATGGTCAGCGACCCATCCCGGTCGGCGCCTCGTGGTCGTGCGTGTGGGCCGTGCCGTCGTGATCCTTGCGCTCGTCGTCCTGGCTTCGCTTCTCGTGAGCGTGGACGAGCGTCGCGTGATTGTGGTCGTGCTCGTGATAGTGGGTCCGGTGCTCGAACTCGCCGAGCGGCCCACCGGTGTGGTGGTGGCTGACGTGGTAGTGGTCGTGCGTGTGCACGACCCCTGGGTGGGTGTGCTCGTGCTCGACGTCACCCGTCACCCGCTGCATCGTCTGCTGGGTCATGGTCGTACCTCCCGGCACTGGGATCGTCAGGGACATCACCCTCACACGGGTGACGTCACCGACGGTCCGAACAGCACCGGCGACGCCTTACAGGGCTCTTGCGGTGCCGTAACGGCCGGGTCAGTCCGTGACGGCGGCGCCGCTCGTCGCGACGCGCTCGATCAGGTCGGCCGCACGCACGGTGCCGGAGGTCGACTTGATGCGCGCGGACATCGACGCCAGTCGGTCGGCGAGCGCCCGGTCGCGGAGGAGTCGGTCGATCGCGCCGGTCAGTTCGCGAGGCTTGAAGCCGTACGTCGACAGCCGCCGGCCGAAGCTGGTCTCATCGACGCGCTGCGCGTTGTCGACCTGGTCCCAGAACAGCGGCAGCACGATCATCGGCTTGCCGTGATGGAACGCCTCCGTGACGGTGTTGTTGCCGCCATGCGTGATGACCAGGTCCACCATCGGCAGGATCGCCGGCTGGGGCAGGAACGCTTCGCCGGTCTGGTTGTCGTGGAGCCTGATCTGGTCCGCGAGCGGTCCTTTCGAGACGATGACCCGGTGCTTCGTCTTCGCCAGCTCGTCGACGAGCCGCTGCATCAGCTCCACGTCTGCCGCGCCGAGCGACCCCAGGGAGAGGTAGATCAACGCTCCATCCCGCTCGGCCAGCTCGGGCGGCAGCTCCCATGACGACTCGGGCGCCCGGACCGTCGAGTCGAGGCGGTGCCACGTCGGCCCGAGCGGGTTCGCGCGCTCATAGTCGGCCTCGGCCGGGTAGGAATACAGGTTGAGGAATGGGGACTCGGCGATGAACTCTGGGCCGAGCCGGCCGTAGGTCAGACCCGTTTCGCCATGCTCGCGGCAGAACGCGTCGAAATCCATCCACATATCGGCGTGCGTGCGCCGAACCTCGTCGAGGAATGCCGGCCAGCCGCTCTGATCGTCGACCGGGTAGCCGCTGCTGAACGGCGCGATCTGCGGATCCTTCATCTCCATCGGGTTGCACGACACGATGCGCACCCACGGTCGCCCCGCCGCGGTGATAGCCGGGAAGGCCACGACGTTGTCCTCGACGATCACGTCGGGCTCGACCTCGTCGAAGATCTCGGCGAGACGCGGGTTCACATACTTCGAGCCATCGATCAGCGCCTGCCAGGTCGGCGCGATGAAGTCACCCAGCTGCTCCAGGGTCGACTTGCGGAAGACCGGCGCGGTATCGCGGATGAAGTCGATCCAGAACTGGCCGGGCACCTCGGGCTCAGCAGGCGGTGGCCCGAGTCGCATCAGGCGCTCCTCGAACCCCTTCGCCTCGAGCGTGCCGGCGAACGATTCCTCCACGATGAACACGACGCGGTGGCCGCGGGCGCGTAGCACCTGGCCGATCCCGACGCAGTTGTTCGTCGGACCGTACGCCCCCTCGGGGAAGAAGACGATCGTCCGCGCTCCGGTCACCAGTGCCCTCCTCGTGGTCCGCGCGAATCTACCGTCCCAGCACGAGGGCGATGACCACCGTCGCGACCGCCGCAGCGGCGACCGCTCCATCGAGCCACGACCAGCGCAGCTCGCGAAAATGCGTCCGTCGTCCCGTTCCGAAGGCCCGGGCATCCATGGACACGGCCATGCGGTCGGCATGCCGGATGGCGAGCACCAGCAGGCCCACGAAGATCCTTGGATGCCACGACCCCCGTAGCCCGCGGATCCGGCGCGCCTGGCGGAGCGTGGCCAGGTCCTCCCCGAAGCGGGGGATCGACTGGTACGCGGCCAGCGCGCCGTACGCGAAGCGGGCCGGGATGCGTGCCTGCTGGACCAACGAGTCGGCCAGGCGGGTCGGGTCGGTCGTGAGGGCGAAGACTGCGCCGACGCAGGCGATGGCCGCGACGCGCAGCCCAAGTGAGACGCCGTTC
This sequence comes from Candidatus Limnocylindrales bacterium, assembly GCA_036257225.1. Lineage (GTDB taxonomy): Bacteria > Chloroflexota > Limnocylindria > Limnocylindrales > CSP1-4 > SPCO01. The sequence continues at coordinate 10,729 of DATAFZ010000124.1, forward strand.
ACGACCGCCTCGCTGGCGATCCGGACGGGCCCGATCACGGCCAGCGTCGTCGTCGTCGGGTCGCCGTTGGCGGCCGAGAACAGGGTGTTCGAGAATCCGATCGCAACGGCCGCGAGCCAGACGGGCGCCAATGTCCGGCCGAGCACGAGCGGCGGGATCGAGCCGAGGGTCAGACCGGCGATGAGGGCCGCCGCGGCCAGGATGACCGGTGGCAACGGATGGAGCGTGAGGGCCAGGCCGACCAGCCACACCAGCGCGACGACCAGCTTCACGACCGGGCTCGTCCGGCCGAGCGGGCTGTCGAGCTGGGCGTCGGCGATGTCGGCCCGTCCGGCGATCACGTCACGGCCTCGTCGCTGACGATCCAACCATCGTCGAGCGTGATCACCCGGCGTGCGACATCGCGGACGAACCGCTCGTCGTGGGTAGCGGCAAGCAGGCAGGCCCCGGCCTTCAGGTGCTCCCCGAGGATGTCGAGCAGTCCCTCGTACCCAAGCCGATCCTGGCCGAATGTCGGCTCGTCGAGGACGAGCACCTCGGGACGCCGGATCAGGACGCAGGCCAGCGAGAGTCGGCGCTGCTCACCGCCCGACAGCCGGTACGGGCTGCGTGACCCGAAGCGGTCGAGCGGGAGGCCGAGACGACTCATGAGGTCATCGACCCGCCCCCGTTCTTCGGTCGTCAGCCCAAGGCCGACCTCTTCGCCGACCGTCTGGGCGAGGAACTGCCGTTCGGGCTCCTGGAACACATAGCCCGCATGGCGCGCCAGGGTCGCGGCCGGCATGCTCGAGGGATCCGCTCCGGCCAAGTGGATCGTGCCGTGGTCCGGGCGCAGCAGCCCGACCAGCAGGCGCCCGAGCGTGGACTTCCCGCTGGCGTTCGGACCGACGAGCGCGATCCGTTCGCCTGCAGCGGCCTGGAGCGTCACGTCACGGACGACCGGCTCGGCGCGCTCGTATCCGAACCGCACGCCGTCGACGTGGAGGATCGAGGGACCTGGCACCACCTTGCCGAGTTTGCGGGCGATGCGCGTCGACGCGTCTTCGTCCGGCAGCCAGATGCCTGCCCGGCGCATGCGGTCGGCCGATCGCTGCAGGACCGCGGCCGGCTCACCGACGTCGAGTGGGACCCCGCCAGCATCGAGCGCGAGTACGACGTCTGCCAGCGGCCAGGCCTGATCGACGCGGTGCTCGATCAGCACGACCGTGGCCGGCCGCTCTTCGCGCAGCTCGCCGAGGGTCGACATGAAGGCCGCCGTCCCGTCCGGGTCGAGGCTGGCCGTCGGCTCGTCGAGGACCAGCAACCCGGGCCGTGGCGCGAGGGCACCGGCCAGGGCCAGGCGCTGCTGCTGGCCGCCCGACAGCCGGCGCGAGCGCCGCCGTTCCATTCCGGCCAGACCGACCGCGGCCAGGACTTCCGGAACCCGGGCACGCATATCGCGAACCGGCCAGCCACGGTTCTCCAGCCCGAACGCGACGTCATCCTCGACCCGCTCCATCACGAGCTGCGAGCTCGGGTCCTGCAGCACGAGGCCGACGCGCTCTGCAACGCCCACCGGCCCGAGCTCCATGGCGTCCTGACCGTCGAGCTCGATCGTGCCGGTCATCTCCGCCGGGATCGCCGATGGGATCAGCCCCGAGGCCGCCAAAGCGAGCGTGCTCTTGCCCGAGCCCGATGGGCCGACGACGAGCAGCACCGAACCGGGTGCCAGGTCGAGATCGACCGCCGTTAGCGCAGGCCGATCCGCGCCTGGGTAGGTGATCCCGAGGCCACGGGCGCGAAGCGCGACCGCTGTCAGTCGGGGAACCCTTCGAGCACGCCCGCCTGCTTCAGCGCACGGTGGAGGGCGACCGAGCCACCCGCCACGATCACGACGGCGGAGATGCCCATGAACAACCCTCGGACGATCTGGATGAGTGGATCGCGATCGGCGTAGTAGAGCGCCCAGTCGTGGATCCATGCCGCGGCCGCACTGGCGATGGCCGCCACGGCGAGTACCGGGAACGTCCACAGCCGGTAGAGCGTGAACGCGAAGACGAGCTCCGCGGCCGCACCCTGGACGAAACCGGACAGCAGCGTGTCGACGCCCCAGGCGCTGCCCAGCAACGCCGATACGCCGGCGGCCACCATCTCGGTGAACAGCGCCGCACCCGGCTTGCGGATGATGAGTGGGCCGAGGACCGCGGGGACGAGCCACACGGCGTAGAACAGGTCACGGAACGGGAAGGCGAGCTCTCCGATGACCTGGAGCGGTCCGTACCAGACCAGTCCCCAGATCCAGAACACGACGCCGAACGCGACGCCGATAACCGCCGCGACCACGATGTCGCGCGTGCGCCAGTGCGTCTCCGGGTACGCGGTCGGCGTCGATGCGCCGATGGTGCTCGTCATGTCCGAACCTCCTCGGTCGATCCCATAAGAAGCGCCGTCACCGGTCTCCGGGACGGCGTGGCGTGATCGATGCTGGGCCTGCTTCCTTCGCCGGTACGAGCCGGATCAGGTTCGGCGGGTCTGTGGCGGTTGCCACACTCTCAGCGCGCGAGGCGCTCCCCGGAGGCGGTGTTCGGTTGTGCCGGAAGCCTAGCACTTGCGTCCCGCAGCCACGTGACCACATCGTCGAGCACGGCAGGACCCTCAGGTTCGTTATGAAGCTCATGCCGCAAGCCCGGGTACGTGCGCCGCTCGACACCGGGCGCGCCCTCGAAGACCTCGGTGGAGGCCGGCAGCACCAGCGTGTCATCGAGCCCGTGCAGTACGAGGGTCGGGCCGCCGATGCTGCGAGCGCCAGCCCGCACTCTCGCCTGCTCCTTCAGCGCCTCCGCTCCGAAACGGGTCGTGTTCGCCCGGGTGTTGAGCGGGTCCGCCTTGACCCGCCGCCCGACCTCTGGATCCCTCGACAGCGACTCGGACGGGATGCCGGTCGGGATCGTGAGCGTCGGTGCGACCACGCCGAGCATCAGGGCGACGCCCTTCTTCCACCCGGCCAGCGTCGAATCGAGGGCCGGGGCGGTCAGGACCGTCAGATCGGGCCGCGGTCGATCCGTGAGCAGGTAGCCGGCCGCGATCAGACCACCCATCGAGTGC